>JAVKID010000001.1:0-65538 GCA_031459655.1 Candidatus Fervidifonticultor octavus
GTGAAGGGCATACGGGCTGGGGGTACTCCCGGTGACGGCCTGGATTGCCGCACTCACGGTCCGATAGAAGGGATGATCGAGCGGGACCTCGGCGCCAGCAATCGCCTCCAGCCACTCGATGGAGGGCGAGGCTTGTTGCAGCCGCCCGTTCGGCCCGGCGGCCTCGCGGACGGCCGCTTCAACCTGCCGCTGCACATCCTGTGGCGTCTCGTCCGGCGGGAAGGAAATCGAGCCGGCCACTTCGCAGGATGCGGGTGCACGGTTCAGGGCCAGTCGGCTGCCGCCCTGCACATGGGCGACCATCAGGTTCGTCGACCGCCCGACTGCCCCCTCGAAGAGAGGATGCCGGCGGTTGCGGGCGCGGTGGTCGTCGAGGACCCGCAAGGCAGCGGCAATCGTCCAGATGCGGTCAATGGGATTGATGGCCATGTGATGGAACGGCGTCTGCTCTGGTTCGCTCGTCGTCGGCGGCTGGCCCTCCGCGGTGATTCGGAAGCGCAGGATCCCCGGCGAGATCGCCTTGATCTCCCCCAGCCCGCCGCCAGACTCGGCTGGGTGCAGGTAGAGCGCGGCGTCCGCGCCCCAGCGGCTCAGGACCGCCACGACGCCGCGGGCGCCGCGCTTGCTGGGGGCGCTGCACGCCATCACGGTGCGGCTGGGGCGATGGCCTTCCGCAGCGAGCGCTTCGAGGGCGCAGATCATTGCGGCCACGCCCCCAAGATCGTCTGCCACACCCCAGCCGTAGAGACGGCCGTGCTCAATCTCTCCGGCAAACGGCTCATGGTGCCAGCTCGCCCGGTTGCGTGGGGGCTCGGTGTCCGGATGGGCGAAGATCAGCAGGCTCGGGTTGCCGCCGGAGACCGCCTGGAACCGTCCTACGACCGCGGTGCGCTTCGCTGGATCCACCAGGTCCGGAGTGGAGAAGTCGTAATCGGTCTGAAGGCTCGAGGGGGAGAAGGAGATCTCCTCGACCTCGCAATCAAGGCGGCCGAGCCGCTGTGCGACCCATCGCTGTGTAGATGTCTCGCCGTCCGCCGAGGCCTGCAGGATCTCCTGCAGCGCGGCGATGCAGGCCGCACGGTCGGGGACGACAGGTCGGGGCGCCACCGGATGGTCTTCAGGTATGCGCGTGATATGTTAATGATATCTCAGATGGCGCCCGTTGTCAACCCCCGCCCCCGGCGTCAGGGCGGCAGGCACGCCGCCTCCATCTCCCTCCGGACGCGCAGCGTCGGATCTGCGGGGTCTATCGCGACATCCTCGTATCCGACGATCCGACCCGCCCGCACGTCCCGCACCAGCCGCACGCCGTGGGCCAGCCCGATCGGCAGCATCCCCGCCCGCACCGATTCCTCCGCCCGCCGCAGCACACCGTAGACCGTGTAGCCCCCCTCCCCGTCGAGTCGCTCCCCGGCGCGCAGGTCGCGCTTGGCGGCGGCCACCACGTCGCCCTGGCACGCGACCGGAGCGCCGGTCGGCTCGCCGAGCAACCCCACGCGCAGCACGCTGACGGACAGTTCCAGCCCGACCAGGTGATACGGCCGGTACAGCGCCGCGAAGCGGCCGGACTCATCGGTGACCAGTCCGTACTCGGCGAAGCAGCGCCTCACATAGTCGCCGGGTGCCTCGAACGTCACATAGACCCCCCACCGCAGATCGCCCTCCACCTGGCGGCCGTCACGGTAGAGACTGGAGACGACCTCCACCGTGCCGGCATGCGCCAGCGTCCCTCCCGCCTGACGCGGTCGGCACACCTGGGGCAGGTCGCGGATCCCCGCTGGGGGGAACCCCAGGCCCTCCGGCTGCGGGACCAGGCCCGTGGCGTTGGCGACCGCGGCCATCTCGATGGCGGACTTCGTCCCGTCCAGGAACGAGTTGAACATCCGGGGGTTCATCCCGCCGCTGGCGGCCTGCTCGGCTGTGAGGCCGTAGTGCTCCCAGACGGTGTCGGGCGTGGAGGCGTGGTAGGCCGGCAGGTACTTCGTGCCCTTGCCGGCGGCGGTGACCTCGAACCCCGCGGCCCGTGCCCAGGCCACCAACTCACAGATCAGTGCCGGCTGGTCACCATAGGCCAGGCTGTAGACCACCCCGCGCTCCCGCGCTCGCCGGGCCAGCAGCGGACCCGCCAGCGCATCGGCCTCGACGTTGACCATCACGAGGTGGACGCCGGCTTCGATGGCGGTCAGGGCATGACGGATGCCGGCGGCGGGCACACCGGTGGATTCGACGAGGACATCGAGGCCCGGAGCATGGATGAGGGCCTGCGCGTCGTCCGTGATGAAAGTTGTGCCGATGGCCTCCTCCGGCCACCCGGCCCGCAGGAGCGCGCTCCGGGCACGGTCAGGCACGAGGTCGGCCACGCCGAGCACCTGCAGGCCGCGCAGCCGCCGCGCCTGGGCGAGGAACATGGTGGCGAACTTCCCAGCGCCGACGACGCCGACCCGGAGGGGGCGTCCGGATGCGTCGCGCTGGGTGAGGCGGTCGAGAAGGGCATCCATCGGTCCCGACTCCCGGTTTTGGGTGGACAGGTTCTCCCTGGCGCGGCCCTGCTCCCCCCAGCGGACCGCGGTCTTGATCGGCGACACGCCACCCGCCACAATAGACGCAACGCGTGGATCGACCCTGGGGTCACGCAGAGTGAAGAGGAGCCTGCGGAGAGGACGGGGCACCTGAGTGAACTGGAAGTACCCCGCATTCCTCTGGCTACTGCCGGCGCTGGCTGGGCTGAGCGCCCTCTCCCTGGCCGTCCTGTGGCGCAGGCAGGCGCGCGGCGCCGTGCGCTACCCCCTCTGGATCGTGGCCGAGGCCGCCTCGCACGCCGGTCCGATCCGCCGGCACCTGCCGGCCGTCTTCCTCATCCTCGCCCTGGCCGCCGCCATCCTCGGCGCCGCCGGGCCGGTGGTCCCGTGGTGGACGCCGACCGGGTGGCCGGTGGTGCTTATCATCGATGTCAGCCGCAGCATGGAAGAGCCGGACATCCCGCCCAGCCGCATCGAGGCCACCAAGGCGGCCGCCCTGGACTTCGTGGCGCGGCTCCCGCGCGCGACGAGGGCGGCGCTGGTCACGTTCGGGAACTATGCGACCGTCGTGGTGCCCCTCACAGCCGATCGGGCGAGGATGCAGGAGGCGATCCGGGGCATCACCACGCAACTGCGCACGCAACTTGGCAACGGTCTGGTGGAAGGGGTCCGCGCGGTGGCGGGCGAGGGCGGCTCCTCCCCAGGGCCGAATGCGGCGCCGGGAAGCGGAACTCGGGCGATCGCCATCCTCCTGTCGGACGGCCGCGCGAGCGACGGGATTCCACCCCTGGAGGCTGCGGAGGAAGCGAGGCGCCGGGGCGTCCGGGTCTACACGGTCGGCGTCGGGACGCTGCAGGACCCGTCGAACTTCCGCAGCGGCTACTGGGGGGTGCTGGACGAGCCGACGCTGCGGGCGATCGCGGCCGAGACGGGAGGGCAGTACTTCCACGCCGCCGAGGCCGGGCGGCTGCGGGAGATTTACCGCGACCTGGCCGGGATGGTGGGATGGGAGCGGCGACCGACCGAGGTCTCGGCCGTCGCGGGCGGGATGGCGATGGCCCTCCTGGTGGTCTCGGTCGTACTGCGATTCCTGCTCTTCCCGATGGGGTAGACGGCATGCTATGTTCGACGCGGCCGAGGCTTTGCTGCACGAAGGAGGCCTTCGGCAAGCGGATCGAAGGTAACGACGGTGTCTACGCCCGCGTGACGGCGGAAGACTTGGAGACCATGCTCCGGCAGGCCAGGGAGGTCCTGCTGGCAGCCCGACCTCACCTTCGGTCCGGCCGGCGATGACCCCCTCCGCCCGCCTCCGCTTCGACCGCGGCTCCCTCCGCCTGGACGCCCCCCGGCAGACGCGCGTCCCGCCCTCTCTCATCTGGGACAGCCGCGTGGGCGCCTGGCGGACGGAAGCGCTCCACTACCAGCAGGTCCGCGAAGAGGCCGCGCGGTACCACCTTGCCCTGACCGACGAGGCCGAGCGCTACTTCGACTGTCCGCCGCTCTCCGTGGCCCTCCCCCCGCTGCGCCCGGACCAGCAGGCAGCCGTCCTGGCCTGGGAACGGGCGGGCTGCCGGGGCGTGATCGTCAAGCCTACCGGCACCGGGAAGACCGAGATCGCCCTGGCCATCATCGCCCGCCACCGGGTCCCGGCGATCGTCGTCGTGCCCCTGCGGGATCTGATGTACCAGTGGCAGCGGCGCATCCGGCAGGGGTTGGGGGCAGACGCCGGCATCCTCGGCGACGGCCGGCGCGAGGTCTGGCCGATCACCGTGACCACCTACGACAGCGCCTATATCCACATGAAGGAGATCGGCAACCGGTTCCGCCTGATCGTCTACGACGAGGCGCACCACCTGCCGGCGCCCACGCTGCGGGAGAGCGCGCTGGACTGCCTGGCGCCCATGCGCCTCGGGCTCACCGCCACGCCCTGGCGGGCCGACGGGGCCGACCGGTTGCTGGAGGATCTCATCGGGCCGGTCGTCTACCAGGAGCAGATCTCCCAGGCACGGGGCAAGACGCTGGCCACCTACAGTCTCATCCGCGTGCCGGTCCATCTCGGCGAGGAGGAGCAGGCCGAGTTCGACGCCCTGTCGCGGCGCATCCGCGCCTACGTGGCCCGCCGGCGCCGCGCAGGCCGTCCGGCAGAGGCGGACGGCCCGAGGCCGATGGGGGCGGGAAGGGACCGGAGGCTCACTGCGGGCTTCGACTGGACGCGGGATCTGGCCATGCATGCCCGCACCGATCCTGAGGCCCGGGCGATCCTGCGGGCCTACCGGCGGAAGCTTGCCATCACCCACCGCTCCGCAGAGAAACTCCGCGTGGTCGAGGACATCCTGCGTCTGCATCCGGACGATCAGGTGGTGATCTTCACCGCCTCGAACCGGATGGCGCTCGACGTCTCGGCGCGCTTTCTCATCCCGGCTTTGACCTCGCATTCCGACAAGCAGGAGCGCACCCGCGTCCTCGACCTCTTCGCCCTGGGGAGGTTTCGGGCCCTGGTGGCCTGCGAGGTGCTCAACGAGGGGTGGGACGCGCCCGCCGTCAAGGTCGGGGTGGTGCTCGGGGGAGAGAAGGGGACCAGGGAGGCGATCCAGCGCATCGGCCGTCTGCTCCGGAAGAGCGGGGACCGCACCGCGCGCCTCTACGAGGTGGTGGTCCAGGAGTCCCCCGATCTGGCCCGGGCGCGGCGACGGGGCCGCACCGATGCTTACCAGACCGCAACGCGTCTATCACTGGATCAGGCCCGGCAGGTCGATCTCTTCTGACCGGCTGGACGACGCCTGCCTGCCGCACCTGGCCCGGGCGGTCGCCGTCTACCGGCGGATGGCCGGCCGAACCCGCGGCGAGGTGCGCAATGCGGCGCGGATGGCCCTGGGCCGGTTGCGGCCCGACCGGGTCGAGGCGATCGTCAAACTCCTCGACGACGTCGCGACCTACGAATGGCCCCGCGGCGGCCGGCAGGCGGAACGGCGGCTGCGGGTGTTCGAGGCGGCCGCGCGGGCGCATCCCCTGGTGGATCCCGGGCGCGCCCAGGCGCTCCTCCGCGAGGCATTGGGCGCCGTTTGGGCCGGGGACCAGGGGCGCGGGGCGCCGGGGGCGCCGCCGCGTCTCGACGAGGCCGTGCCCGCCCTCTATGCGGACTACCCGGAGTTCCACCGCCTCCGCGCCTTTCCCGCGGACTACTCCGCAGACGCCCTGCGGGCCGACTACGACCTGGCCCAGGCCCAGGCGCTGCTCTACGATGCGATCCGCGTCACCGTGGAGGCGACCGGCGACTTCAAGCACATCGTGCGCTATGCGCGGCTGGCCCGCCTGCTGCACCGCATCCAGCGGCTGCGCGGAGGAGGGTACCGGTTGGTCTTTGACGGGCCGAACTCGGTGCTGCGGCAACCCACGCCTACGGGGTGGACTTCGCCAGGTTCCTGGCGGCGCTCGTCCAGGCCCGGGGCTGGACGTTGACCGCGGAGGTCGTGCTGAGGCGGGGATGGCGGCCGGCGACGTATGTCCTCTCGGACGCCGACGGACTCCGCTCGCGGGTGCCCGCGCCGGCGCTCTTCGACTCCAGGCTGGAGGAGACGTTCGCGCGCTTGTTCGGGCCGCACCGCGACGGCTGGCGGCTGTCGCGCGAGGCTGTGATCCTCGAGGCCGGCGAGGGGCTGCTGGTCCCCGACTTCGTCTTCACGCACGACGACGGCACCGAAGTGGCGTTGGAGATTGTCGGCTATTGGACGCCGGACTATCTGGCGACGAAGTTCGCCAAGCTGGGCGGGGTCCGGACTCCCCACCTGATGGTGGCGGTGCGCAAGTCGCTCGCCCTGCGCGCCGGGAGCCTGCCTGCGACGGTCCTGCCCTTTGCCAGCGGGATCCTGCTGCGGGACCTGATGCCCAGGCTGGAGGCCTTCCGGTCCGGGGCGCCTACCAGACCATCGGCGAGCCGGCCGTCGGCTCGATGACCCGGACGTCCGGCACCAGGGCCTTCCACATCGCCGCCTGCTCCGTGTGGATCGGCACCAGGATCTCCGGCCGCAGCCGCCGGACCATCCGAACCAGATCCGCCTGCCCCGCGTGACCCGACGCGTGGCTGACGACCCGCCGCTGCACGCCCAGTCGGTCCAGCCAGTTGTCCAACCGCCACCGGTCGAAGACCTGCTCTTCGTCGTGCGGCTCGCTGGCCGAGGAGACATACAGCGCATCGGCGCCGACGTGGAGGTCGATCAGGTTCAGGATGTCCCAGAACGACAGGGCCAGGATCAACCGGGACGCCATCGGCCGCAGGTCCTCCGGCGACCGCGCGGTCGGCCAGCGGAGCACCCGACGCTCCCAGGTGGCGTAGTCCTTCTCACTGTAGGTGCCACTCTTCTTGCGTTCCTTGAGGATCAGCATGGGCTCGGCGCGGGGGTCGGGCACGAGCGGGTGGAGGCCGCGCAGGCGGTCGAGCAGGAAGGCGTCCTGCGGGAGGACGACGAGAACGCGTCCGGTCTCCTGCGCAATGCGCAGGAACGTCGCGAGCCGGTAGAGGTCGCGGGGCGCGAAGTCGGCGATCACCGGCCCGCGTGTCTCGCGGACGGCCGCCAGGCACTCGGCGAAGACGTCCTGCTCGGTGCGCCGCACGGTCTCGTCCAGGCGCGTGCCCTCGGCCAGCAACATCCAGACGCCCTCGGCCGCCGCCGCCTCGAGCATGGCCTCGCTGAGGTGTGCGTCCGGGCCGTGGAAGCGCAGGTCGCCGGTGTAGAGGATGGTGCCGCGCGAGGTGCGCAGCAGGAACGCGACGCAGCCGAGCATCGAGTGGTCGACCGGCAGCGCACGGCAGGAGAGCCCGCCGACGTTGAACTCGCCTTCGACCTCGAGGAAGGGCCGCGGGGTCGCCACGCCCCTGTCGTCGAAGGCGGGCCGGCGCTTGAAGTTGACGATCTCGGTCTCGAAGTCGCGGGCGCGGCTCTCCTGCATCGCCTGCAGGGTGCGGAGGCACAGCGGCGAGCAGACCGTCGGGACCCGCTCGTCCAGGAAGCCGATGTGCCCGGCGTGGTCGAGGTGCGCGTGCGTGAGCAGGACCGCCTGCGGGAGCGGTTCGGTGTGGACCGGCAGCCCGTGGTCGCCGATCGCCAGCAGGTCGCGGCGGTAGAGGCCCGGGACCGCAGGCAAGACGCCGGTGACGAGCAGGTCGGTCAGGCCGGCCGCCGTGCGCGGCTTGAGGTACTCCTCGAAGTAGCGCTTGCGGCGCGCGTAGGAGATCCCGAAGTCCAGGAAGACGCAGGCCTCGCCGTCCTCCAGGAGGATCTTGTTGCCGCCGATCTCGCCGGCGCCGCCGAACACCGTGAGGCGGAGCATGACACTACTGTAGGGGGAAACCCGGGCGGCTGGTAGCCATGGGGTGCGCCCGACGGGCCGGCTACCTGAGGTAGTCCAGGTGCGGCGCCAGGCGGCGCCGGAACTCCTCCGCCATGCGCCGCGCGACCTCGGCCGAGGGCACCAGCGGGTGTCGGGCCAGCGCCGCGACCGCGCCGGCCCATGACCCCTCCAGGGCTGCCTCGACGGTGGCGCGTTCGTAGGCCTTGACCTGCAGCACCAGGTCACGTACCTGCGCCGGCAGCCGGCCCATCCGCCGCGGCCGGACTCCACCGGTATCGACGCGGCAGGGGACTTCCACCACGTCGTCCGCGGCGAGATCGTCGATGGCGCGGCCGTTCGTCGTGTTCACGATCAGTTCATGGCGTGAGGGGGTCACCATCGCCTCGATGACGCCCAGCGCCGCGCGGGCGTAGCCGCCCTCGACCCGCCCGCCCATCATGGCGAGATCGCGGGCCTGCCCGGTCTCGGTCGCCATGTAGGACGACCGCCGCGCGAACACCGCGGCCTCGTAGTGCGGGAGGGGATCCTCACCGCGGGCCGCCGCCTGCAGCACCGCTTCCCGCAGCTGCGAGGCCACATCGGCCACGGCCTGGCCGCGCGTCTTGGGGGCGGCGCGCAGGCGCCTGACGACCTCCTGGTGGTGGTAGTAGTAGTGCAGGTACTCGTTGGGCAACAGGCCGAGGCGCCTGATCTCGGCAGGCTCGAAGAGGGGCCGTCCGTAGACGGTGCGGATGGCGTCGTCGCTGGCGAGGATGTCGGGCAGGCGGTCGATCCCGTCGACCCAGACGGCGCGGACCCACCCCAGGTGGTCGAGGCCCAGGTAGTCGAGGCGCAGCGCGTCTTCGGGGACGCCCAGGCGGTCGGCGATCCTGCGGCCCAGCGCAGGCGGCGCGTCACAGATGCCGATGACGCGGGCCTCGCCCGACGCGGTCAGGGCCTGGGTGACCAGGCCCGCTGGGTTGGTGAAGTTGATCAGCCAGGCCGCGCTCGCCCGCCGGCGCAGCCGCGCGGCGATGCCGGTGAGTACGGGAATCGTCCGCAGCGCCATGGCCCATCCGCCGGGGCCGGTGGTCTCCTGCCCGACGACCCCGAACGCCAGCGGGACCTGCTCGTCCACCGTGCGGCCCGCCAGGCCGCCGACGCGGATGCTGGTGACCACGAACGACGGCCCCTCCAGCGCCTCATCGAGGGACGTGGTCGTGCGCACCGCAAACGGGCGCCCGCTGCGGGCCAGCAGCGCGTCGGCCAGCGCGCCGACGACCGCCAGGGCGTCGGCGTCGACGTCGTGGAGGATCACCTGTTCGACCGGCACCCGTGCGCGCCGCTCGATCAATCCGCCGACCAGCAGCGGGGTCCGCATCCCGCCGCCGCCGATGACCGAGAGGATCATGCCGGTGCCCGCTCGGCGTCCCGGAGCGCCGCATGCAGTCGGCGCAGGGTCGGAAATGCCGTCGTGCCGCCTGGGGCCTGCGTGGACAGCGCCCCGCAGATGTTCCCGGCGCGCAGGCAGCGCGGCAGCGGCTCGCCGCGCAGCCAGGCCCACAGGAATCCGGCGTTGAAGGCGTCCCCGGCGCCGGTGGTCTCGACCGGCGCGACTTCCGGGGGGCGCACCCGAAGGGGGCGGCCCTCTTCCAGGCCGACGGCGCCCTCGGCGCCCAATTTGATGACCGGGACCGGCACCAGGTCGCCCAGGATCCTCACCGCCTGCTCGGGCGTCGCCCGCCCCGTGAACCACCGGGCATCCGGCCACGACGGCAGGAAGATCGTCACACTCGTGACGACCTCCCGGAACTGCGGGTCGCTGTAGACCGCCGGGTTCCACCCCATGTCGAGGGACGTCGTGACGCGCATGACGCGCAGCCGCCGCATTAGGTCCACGGCGGCGTCGAAGGGCGGTCGCACCCCGGCGAAGTGCACGTGGCGGACCCGGGGGTCGGTGGCCCACTTCCAGTCGCGGAGCAGCCTGGCGTTCTCGGCCGCGCACCCGGCGAAGCTCACGAACCCGCGGTCGGCGGTCGTCGAGAACGCCACCGAGACGGCGGTCCCCAGCCGGGGATGGGGCCTCACCAGGGAGACGTCCACCCGCTCCCGGCGCAGCCCGTCCAGCTGGAACTGCCCCAGGATGTCGCGCCCCACATAGGCCCGCACCGCCACCTCCAGGCCGAGGCGGCGCAGCCCGACCGCCGTGATGTAGGCGCCCCCGCCCAGCGTGATGGCGAACCGGTCCTTCCGGACCTCCTCGCCGAGCGCCGGTACGCCGTCCAGGTTGAAGAAGATGAGGTCGCAGTAGATGCTGCCGACCACGACAACCCGGGGGCCGGGCGGGCGGCGACGACGGGCCTGGCGGGCGAGCCTGCCGGGCATGATCCTCCTCCTCAGAGCGCAAGACCCAGCAACCGGGCGGCGTTGCCCGCGATGATCATCCGCAGGGCCTCCTCGCCGGCGCCGATCTCGCAGCACGCCTGGTACTGCACCTCGAGGTAGCGCCGGGCGAATCCCCGCAGGAACCACGAAGAATCCGTCCCGAAGATGATCCGACGCGGGGCGATCCCCATAGATTCCCGGCTTCGACTTCGCCACCTCCTGCCCTATACTCGTAGGTAGCCGGCGGGGGGCTGTCATGGACCGTCACTTCAGGATTGCGGGCTGGGATCCGTCGCTGTGGGCCAGCCGCAGGCCGCTGGGCATCGGCGAGGGCCGGCCCAACAACTATGCGGAAATCTGGAGGGCCATCTGGGAGAACCGGGACCAGATCCCCTTCGCCTGGCGGATCCTCACCCGGGGGGTCTGTGACGGGTGCGCGCTGGGGACCGCCGGGATGCGGGACTGGACTCTGGACGGCAACCACCTGTGCAACATCCGGCTGCGCCTGCTGCGCCTGAACACGATGCCCGCGCTGGACGCCCGGCTGCTGGCGGATGTCTCGGCCCAGGGCGGCAGGCGCAACGAGGACCTGCGCGCGCTGGGCCGGCTGCCCTACCCCCTGGTGCGCCGCCGGGGAGAGGCCGGCTTCCGCCGCATCACGTGGGACGACGCCCTCGACCTCATCGCGGGCCGCATCCGCGACGCCCTGGCGCGGCCTGAGGGGTCCCGGCGCATCGGCTTCTACCTGACCAGCCGCGGCATGGCCAACGAAGCCTACTACGCGGCGCAGAAGGCCGTCCGCGCCATCGGGACCAACTCCATCGACAACGCCGCGCGCGTCTGCCACGCGCCGAGCACGTACGCGTTGAAACAGGCCCTCGGCGTGGCGGCCAGCACGTGTTCCTATGTGGACTGGATCGGCTCCGACCTGGTGGTTTTCATCGGGTCCAACGTTGCCGGCAACCAGCCGGTCGCCGTGAAGTACCTGTACTACGCCAAGAAGGCCGGCACGAAGGTCGTTACCATCAACAGCTACCGCGAGCCGGGGATGGAGCGCTTCTGGGTCCCCTCGATCCCCGAGAGCGCGCTGTTCGGCACGAAGATCACCGACCGGTTCTTCCTCGTCAATGTCGGCGGGGACATCGCGTTCCTCAACGGAACGCTGAAGGCAATGATCGAACGAGGGTGGGTGGACGACGCGTTCATCGAGGCGCACACGGCTGGCTTCGAGGAGCTGCGGGCCGCGCTGGCGGCCCAACCGTGGGACGCGCTGGAGCGCCACAGCGGCGTCGGCCGCGCCGAGATGCTGGAGTTCGCGAGGATGGTCGGCGAGGCCCGGACCGCCGTGTTCGTCTGGTCGATGGGCATCACGCAGCACGCGTTCGGGGAGAACAACGTCCGCGCCATCGTGAACCTGGCGCTGGCGCGCGGCTTCATAGGGCGCGCTCGGTGCGGTCTGATGCCGATCCGCGGACACTCCGGCGTGCAGGGCGGGGCCGAGATGGGCGCCTACGCCACCGCCTTTCCCGGCGGGCTTTCGATCACCCCCGAGCACGCGCGGCGGTTCGCCGACCTGTGGGGCTTTCCGGTCCCGGACCGCCCCGGCCTGACGGCGCCCGAGATGATGGACGCGGCCGCCGACGGCCGGCTGGACGTGCTCTTCTCGGCGGGCGGGAACTTCCTGGAGGTGCTGCCCGATGCGGCCTTCGTCCGGGAGGCGCTGTGTCGCATCCCACTGCGGGTCCACATGGATATCGTCCTGACCCGGCAGATGCTGCTGGAACCCGCAGACCTGGTCGTGCTGCTCCCGGCGGCCACGCGGTACGAGACGCCCGGCGGCGTGACCCAGACCAGCACCGAGCGGCGGATCATCTATAGCCCCGAGATCCCGGGACGGCGCATCGGCGAAGCCCGGCCCGAGTGGGAGGTCTTCATGGATCTGGCGCGGCGGGTCCGGCCGCAGTGGGCCGACCGCCTGCGGTTCGACGGCACCGCGGCGATTCGCCAGGAGATCGCCCGCGCGGTGCCGTTCTACGACGGCATCCAGTACCTCAAGCGGGCCGGGGATCAGGTCCAGTACGGTGGGCCGCACCTGTGCGCGGGGTGGATGTTCCCGACCCCGGACGGCCGGGCGCACTTCACCGCCGTGCCGCTCCCGGACGCCGGGGTGCCCGAAGGGATGTTTCTGGTGGCCACGCGCCGGGGCAAGCAGTTCAACAGCATGGTGCACGAGACGCGTGACGCGCTGACCGGCGCGGCGCGCGAGGCGGTGCTCATCAGCCGCCAGGACGCCGAACGTCTGGGGCTGCGCGATGGCGACCCGGTGGTGCTGCGCAGCGCCACCGGCGAGTTCCGCGGCCGGGCCTGCGTGGCGCCGGTCAAGCCCGGGACGCTGGAGGTGCACTGGCCGGAGGGCAATGTGCTCATCGACCGCCGGCGGCGGTCACCGGAGGCGGGGATTCCGGACTACAACGCCGTGGTGCGGCTGGAGGTCCCGGCCGCCGCCGGTCCCGCGGGAGGCTGAGATGCGCCCCCGTCCGGGCAGCAAGACGCGCGCGCAGGTCCTGGTGGTAAGTGACGGGCGTCTCGCGCCCCACCCCGACCAGGTGGCCACCGAGGAACCCATGGAGATCCGCGTCGCGGCGGGGCCGGGCGGGGACGCCGGCCGACGGACGGTCGCGGTCACGATGCGGACCCCGGGCGCCGACTTCGAACTGGCCGCCGGATTCCTCTTCAGCGAAGGCCTCCTCCGGTCGCGAGACGAGATCCGGCGGATCAGCTACTGTACCGATCCCGCCGTCGGCCCGGACCAGCGGTACAACGTGGTGACGGTCGAACTGGCCGGTACAGCCCTTCCGGACCTGGCGCCGCTGGAACGACACTTCTTCACCTCCAGCGCCTGCGGGGTGTGCGGCAAGGCCGGCATCGAGGCGCTCCGCGTGCGCGGCTGCAGGCCGGTGGCCTCCGGTCCGGCGGTCGAGGCCCGCGTGCTGGCAGGGTTGCCCGAGACACTCCGGGCGGCCCAGAGGGGCTTCCGGGCGACCGGCGGCCTGCACGCCGCCGCCCTCTTCGATGCCAAGGGCACCCTAGTGATGGCGAAGGAAGACGTGGGCCGGCACAACGCGATGGACAAACTCGTGGGCTGGGCCCTCCTGGAGGGCCGGGTGCCGCTGGACGATCATCTCGTCCTGGTCAGCGGGCGGGCCAGTTTCGAACTGGTGCAGAAGAGCCTCGCCGCGGGCATTCCCGTCTTCTGCGCGGTCTCGGCACCCACCAGCCTGGCGGTGGGCCTGGCACGGGACTTCGGGATGACGCTCGTGGGCTTCCTCCGGGGAAGCCGGTTCAACGTCTACGCAGGGGTCGAGCGGGTCGTGGCCGGCGTTCCGCGCACGGTGGCGCCCGCGCGCCGGGCGGGCTCTGGCTGAGACCGGCTACGCCGCGGGATCGGGGAGCAGGGCCGCCGTCGGGCTGGTGAGCTGATCGGCGCCGGCTTCCAGCAGCGCGAGCAGCACGCCCCTGACGTCCGGGGCGTCCGCGTCCAGCGTCCACACGTCCACGACGGCGCCTGGCAGGTGCTCGTGGATGAACCGGATGGGGTTGAACCCGTCGCCCAGAGCCTGGAGCACGAACTCCCTGCGCAGGTAGAACTCGCTCGCCCCGCCGACCTGGGTCAGCAGCACCTCCATGCGGTCTTCCAGGTAGGCCGCCGGGGGGAGCAGCCTCCGGTAGCCCAGCGGGTGGTCGTCGAGGTAGCCGTAGGCGTTGACGCGCAGCGGCAGGCGGATCGGTCCGTCGTCGGGGGCGTCGAGGTAGAGGGCGAAGTCAACGCCCACCGCCAGGGTGGCGTCCAGCCGCCGCAGGGCCCGCAGGTTCCAGTCGGCCTCGCAGCCGACCACCACCCGCACGGGCGTGGAGCGTCGAAGCGGGGCCAGCGCATCCAGCAGGCGCGCGGCCGCCTGGGGGGCCACCGGCGCGTGCTCCTTGAGGTCCACCTGAACCTTTAACGGGCGCCGCACCTCCCGCAGGATGTCGACCGCCTCGGCCAGCGTCGCCGGCGCCTCGTCCGTCCCCCGCAGGCGCAACGCCCGGAACTGGTCGGCCGTGATCTGCCGCAGCGGGCCGACCCCGTTCGTCTCCCGCTCGAGGGTGGCGTCGTGGAGGAGGACGTAGTGGTCGTCGCCGGTGAGGCCCACGTCGAACTCGATGACCTCCGCCCCATCGGCGAGGACTTGGCGCAGGGCCGAGAGGGAATTGGGCGGACGGCTGTGCATACCGCCCAGCAGCCTGTGGTACTTCAGGAGGACCTTCCGGCCGCGGTGGACCAAGGAGGTCCGGGGACGCTCGTTCACCTCGTGCCCCTGCCCTTTCCGACGGCGGACCCCACGCCCTGTACTTACGTTCCGGATCGTCCCCATCCTCCGACGGACGGCCCGCCGGGCGCGGCGGGCCGGACCGCGTTCTCTGCTAGAATGGGGGCAGGTGGATCCGAGACGCTGGCCGACTGCAGAGGGGTGAGAGGCATGGACAGATCCGGCAGGTCCTGGAAGGCGGCTGGTGCGGCCGCGCTCGCCGCGTCCCTGATCGTGGGCGCCGGTCCCCTGGTCACAGGAGGGCCCGCCAAGCGTGTGGTGGTCATCCGCGCCGCTGTCCGGGCGGATGCCAGCGGTCCCGACCGGGCCATCAACCTCAAGCGGGCTGTGGACCGCCTGAACCCCAAACTCACCGACGTGGCCATCCAACTCCAGATCGAGGAACCTCCCACGCCGACCTGGGCGGACGAGACGGCGCGGCTGATGCGCGCGTTTGCCGCCGGCGAGGGCCCGGACATCTACACGATCGCCCATCCATTCCTCGGTCAGTTCGCCAAGGCCGGACACGCGCTGATCCTGGATACCCTGATCAAGCAGTACCCCGACACCTACAACGACTTCTATCCTTCGCTGTGGAACTCGGTGCGCTTCCGCGGCAGCATTTACGCCATCCCACAGGACACCGAGGCGCGCATGGTCTACTTCCGCCTGGACCGGCTCAGGCAGTTCGGCTGGTCGGACGCGCAGATCAGGGCGCTGCCCGAGCGCGTCAGGCGCGGCGAGTTCACCCTGCGGGACATGGCGGAGCTGGCGCAGCAGGTCAAGGACCGTGGCATCGTCGAGTGGGGGTTCATGCACCGCCCGGTGCGCGGGCCCGACTACTACCAGTTGATCATGGCGTTCGGCGGCCGCCTGCAGGACCCTCGATCCGGGAAACTCGTGCTCTCCAAGTCGGCGACACTGGAGTTCCTGAAGTTCCTCCATGACCTGGTCTACCGGTACCGGGTGACGCCCGCCAGCATGACCAACATGACGTGGCGCTCGATCCTCGGGGGATTTGCGGCCGAGGGCAAGCTGCTCTTCTGGTTGGGCGGCATCTGGCAGAGCGGCGAGTTCATCAAGGACTACGGCGTGCCGGCCGGTGAGTTCTTCACCCGGATCGACTGGATGCTCATCCCCCCCGGGACCAAGGGCGGCCGGCCGGTCACGCTGTCCCATCCCATCATCTATGTCGTGAGCGCCCGCAGCCGGGAGAAGGAACTGGCCTTCCGCATCGTTACCGAGGCGTCGGCGGCCGACCTCAACGCGATCCACAACGTCAACAGCGTGCACCTGGCCATCCGGAAGGCCGTGGTGGACATCCCCGAGTACAAGAACAACCCGTGGCTGAGCCGGGCGACGGCGCTATTGGAGTACACGACCTTCCTCCCGCTGCACGAGGACTTCGGCAAGTATGACCAGATCATCTACGAGGCGATCCAGGCAGTCGAGTTCAACCGACTGTCCCCGGAGGCCGCATTGCAGTTCGTCGAGACCCAGCTGCGGTCGCAGTTGGGCAACCAGCTGATCGTGCAGGACTGAGCCCTGTTCGATCGAGGCGTGGGGATCTGAGAGCACCGGGACGGCCCGATCGCAGCGGTCGGGCCGTCCCGGCTGTGGGGCTGACGCGATGCAGGAGGCCACAGTGCTCCGGGAGGCGGCACGAGGGCCACGGCGGCCCGCTCGGGGCGCCGCGCTGCTCGTGCTGTTTCTCGGCCCCTTCATCTTGCTCACCGTCACGTTCTTCGTGGCCCCGGCGATCATCACGGCGGTGCTGGGGCTGACCGACCTCGACGAGACGTTCCAGGGTTCCTTCGTGGGCCTGCAGAACTTCCGGGGCTTCCTGGTCGACCCGCTCCTGCCGCGGGTGCTGTTGAACACGCTGGTCTACGTCGTCTTCACCCTCGGCTTCAACGTCGGGATGGGGTTGCTGCTGGCGCTGCTGACCACCTACCTGCCCGACCGCGCCGGGACGACCTTCCGGGCCATCTGGCTGCTGCCCCGGCTGACCCCGGTGGTCGTCTACGGGTTGCTGTGGCTGTGGTTCATCGACCCCACCCCCTACGGCCTCTTCAACGCCGTGCGCACCCGGCTGGGGGTGCCGCCGCTGGACCTCATTTCGTGGTCGCCGTGGCTGGTGATCGTGCTGGTCAACGGCCTGATCGGCGCGTCCCTGGGCATGGTGATCTTCACTTCGGCCATCCGGTCGATCCCGGAGGACTACATTCGGGCCGCCCGGGTCGACGGCGCCTCCAACCTGGCCGTCGTCAGGCACATCATCCTGCCGCTGATCCGCTGGCCGCTGACGTTCGTCCTGGTCGCCCAGACGCTGGCACTGCTCACCTCCTACGAGTACATCCTGGTGGTGACCGGGGGCGGGCCGTTCTACGACAGCACCGTCTACGCCCTCTACGTGTTCCGCCGGGCCATCCAGAACGGCGACTATGGGTATGGCGCCGCGCTTGCCTTCGTCCTGGTGGTCGTGGGCGCCCTCGCAGCGCTGGTGTACTGGCGGGTGCTGCGGTTTGGCCGGATGATCACCGAACCGAAGATCGAGGTGGATTGATGGCGCAGACGGCCGCGGCCCTGCGGCCGTGGCGGACCGCGGCGGAGGTAGCAAGACGGGCGCAGCGGGCCCGCCGGCGCGAGACCGTCGGGCGGCTGTCCCTGTACGCCGTCCTCGGCGTGCTCTCGCTGCCGCTGCTCCTGCCCTACATGTGGCTGGTGGCCGCAGCCTTCAGCAAGAACGTCAGTTACGGATTGATCCCCAGCGGGTTCACCCTGGAGAACTGGCGCTTTCTCTGGGTGCGGAACCTGGGGTTGGTCACCGGGACGGAAGGACGCCTCCCCAACATCTGGCAGGTGGTGGGCAACTCGCTGGCGCTGGCCGTGGGGACCACGCTGGTCATCGTCGTCGTGGCCACGCTGGCTGGCTACTACGCCTCCCGGCGCAGCTTCCCCCACCGGACCGCGTTCCTCCAGGCAGCGCTCATGCTGCAGGCATTCCCCAGCATCACGCTGCTGGTGGCGCTGTTCATCCTGCTGCGGTCGCTGAACCTGCTCAACTCCATGACCGGCGTTGTGCTGGTGATCGCCTCCCTGCACCTGCCTTTCGCCCTGTTCGTCATGAAGGGGTTCTTCGACGGCATCCCGTGGGACATCGAGATGTCGGCGATGATTGACGGGGCCAGCCGGCTGCGGACATGGTATGCGGTCCTGCTGCCTCAGGTCCGCAACGGCATCGCGGCGATCGCCATGTTCTCGTTCCTGTGGGGCTGGACCGACTACGTGTTCGTGTTGACCTTCATCCTGAAGCGCAGCGCCTGGACGATGGCGCTGTACCTGAGCTCGGTGATCGGGGAGTACCGCTTCGTGGACTACGGCGTCATGGCGGCGGTGGGGGTCTTCTACATGATTCCCAGCCTGGTCTTCTTTGTGTTCACCCAGCAGTACCTGATGCAGATCACCCTGGGCGGGACCAAGGGGTAGAGGGGTTGGCGCGGATCGTCCTCGAGCATCTGGGCAAGCAGTTCGGCAGCGTCGCCGCGCTCCGGCATCTTGACCTGGAGGTCGCCCACGGCGAGTTCATGGCCCTGCTGGGGCCCAGCGGCTGCGGCAAGACCACGACCCTCCTGCTGCTGGCGGGGATCTACAGGCCGACGTCGGGGCAGATCCTCTTTGACGGGGTCGTGGTCAACGATCTCCCCCCGCAGGACCGTCATATCGGGATGGTCTTCCAGAGTTACGCCCTCTATCCCCACATGAACGTCTTCGAGAACATCGCGTTCCCGCTACGGCTGCTGCGGCGCCCGCCCGACGAAGTCCGGCGGCGCGTCGCGGAGGTCGCGGCCCTGGTGCAGATTGAGGGCCTGATGGACCGCAAGCCCTCCCAGCTCTCGGGCGGCCAGCAGCAGCGAGTGGCGCTGGCGCGGGCGCTGGTGAAAGAGCCGACCCTGCTGCTGCTGGACGAACCGCTGTCCAACCTGGATGCAAAACTCCGGGTGCTGATGCGCGCGGAAATCAAGCGGCTCCAGCGCCAGCTGGGGATCACGACCATCCTGGTGACCCACGACCAGGTCGAGGCGATGACGATGGCCGACCGCATCGCGCTGCTCAAGGACGGCCTGCTCCAACAGGTGGGCACGCCCGACGACCTGTACTACCGTCCCGCCAACACCTTTGTCGCCGGGTTCATCGGCAGCCCGCCGATGAACTTCATCCCAGCACGGATCGAGATGGCCGACGGTCGCGCGACGCTGGTGGGAGAGGGCCTGCACCTGGCCGCCCCCGACGCCCTGGTGCCTGTGCTGGCCTCCCGGCGAGGGAGCGAGGTGCTGGTCGGCCTGCGGCCCGAAGACATCCGCCTCTCGCCGGTGCCCGCGGAAGGCGCGCCACAGGCCCGCATCCTGGACATCGAACCGCTCGGCCGCGAGATGGTCGTCGCGGTGACGGTGGGGCGGCAGATGATCGTCGCCCTGGCCGACCACGGGTTTGGGGGCCGGCATGACCAGCCGGTCTGGCTGACGGTGCCCACCGGGCGGCTCTACGTCTTCGACCCGGCCACCGACGCCCGCATCGCGTGAGCGAGGGCTTCCGCGACGCTCTGCAGAGCGGGCGCGTCCTGATCGTGGCCCACCGCGGAGCGTCCGCCTACGCGCCCGAGAACACGCTGGCCGCGTTTGCGAAGGCCTGCGAGCTGGGGGTCGACGTCCTCGAACTCGACGTGCACCTGACCCGGGATGAGCAGGTCATCGTCATGCACGACGAGCGTGTCGACCGCACCACGGACGGGCGGGGGGAGATCCGCGGCATGACGCTGGACGAGATCCGCTCGCTCGACGCCGGCGGCTGGTTCGGGCCGGCGTGGGCCGGGGAGCGCGTCCCGATGCTGCAGGAGGTGCTGGACCGATTCGCGGGCCGGGCGCTGATCGACGTGGAACTCAAGGCCGGGATTGCCGCAGACTGGCTTTGCGGCGTCGTGAGGGAAGACGCGGAGACGACCGTCCACCTGGCCCGCCGCGTGCTCGAGGTCGTCGAGCAGACCGGCGCGGCGCACCGCGTGGTCCTCTCGACCTTCGGGATGCATGCCCTGGCGTGGATTCGAAAGACGGCGCCTGGGGTCGCCACCCAATGGTCGGTCCTGTCCGGCGACCTGGCGCAGGATGCCGAGGCGGCCGCCGCGGCCGGCTTCGACGTGCTCTCGCCCCAGGAGTACGCGGCGACCGCGGCCAACGTTGCCAGGGCCCACGCCCACGGGCTGGCTGTCCACATCTTCACCCGGGGCGATGAGGAGGCCATGGCGCGTCTGGTCGACCTGGGCGTCGACGCGGTGAAGACTCCGCGGCCGGATCGCCTGCGGGTCGTGCTGGTCCGGCGGGGGCGCATGCCAGAGGGAGCGTGATCGGTGGCGAACCGCGCGGTGGTGATCGGCGGCGGGGCCATCGGGGTGGCGGCTGCGCACTCCCTCACGCTCGCGGGGTGGCAGGTCACGCTCATCGACCGCGGAGAGGTCGGCCGGGGGTGCTCCTACGCCAACGCCTGTCTGGTCACGGCGAGCCACGCGGTGCCGCTGCCGGCCCCGGAGGTGCCACGCGAGCTCGCGCGGTGGCTGCTGCGCCCGGACAGCCCGGTCTACGTCAAGCCCCGCCTGGATCCCGGCTTCCTCCGGTGGGGGTGGCGGTTCCTCCACGCGTGCCGCGCCCCGGCCGCCCAACGGGGGACGGCGGCCCTCGGTGCACTGGCGCGCGCCAGCCTGGGGCTCTTCGAGGAGATGGTGGCCGCCGGAGGCGTGGAGTTCGGCTACCGGCGCGACGGCCTCCTGCACGTCTACCTCACCGAGGGGGGTGTCCGCAAGGCCGCCCGCGACCTGGAGGCGCTGCAGCGGGCCGGGATCCCGGCACGGCTCCTGACCCGGGCCGAGACGTTGGAGTTCGAGCCTACGCTCGCCGGGTGCATACGGGGAGGGATGTACGTCGAGGGCGACGCCCATGGGGACTGCTACGCGTACGTCCGGGCTCTGGCGGTCGGTGTCCAAGCGAGGGGGGGACGGGTCCTGACCGGTCGTCCGGCCTCCCTCATCCGCCGGCGCGGCGGGCGCGTCGAGGGCGTCGAGGTCCGAGGTCCCGAGGGTGTGATCCCGGCCGACCTCGTGGTGGTGGCCGCGGGAGCATGGACGCCGTCGCTACTGGCGCCCCTGGGTGTCCGCTTTCCCATGGAGCCGGCAAAGGGATACAGCTGCACCCTCCCGGGGTTCGCCGGCTCGCCGGCCGTGCCGGTCTTCGTGGAGGAACGCCGCGTGGCGATCACGCCCCTGGACGGGCGCCTCCGCGTCGGCGGCACTCTGGAACTGGCGGGCTACCGGGAGGGGATCCACCCTGTCCGGTACCGCGCGGTGGTGGACGCGGCCCAGGAGGTGCTGGGCCAGACCCTGCCGCTGGACCGCGCCGAAGCCTGGGAGGGGTTCCGGCCGCTGCCCCCCGACGGCCTGCCGGTCATCAGCCGCGTCCCGGGCATCGACGGCCTCCTCGTGGCCGCCGGGCACGGGACGCTGGGGTTTACCCTCTCGCCCATCACCGGGAGGCTGGTGGCGGATCTGGCGGAGGGACGGCCGCCGATGGTGCCGCTCGAGGCGTTCCGGCTGGATCGCTTCTGAGTCAGCCCGTCGGCTTCCCCGCGGATGAGCGGTCTGCGATCATTGATGTCCAGGAGGGAGACGATGGCGGTACGCACGCCATCGGCAGTCTGGAACGGGACGCTCACGGTCTGCCGCCAGGAGCGCCTCCGGCTCGCCAGCGAGGCGCATCGTCGCAGCGAGCTCCTCCTTGGCGACGGGTGATGGCCCATGCGAGCGGAGCGGATCGTGAAGGTCGGGTTGGCCGGGTTCGGCGCCATCGGCCAGCGGGTGGCGGTGGAGGTAGCGCGGATGGTCCCCGAACTGTGCCTTGCCGCCATCACCAGCGGGGATCTGGAAAGAGCCCGCGTCCGGGCGCAGGCGCTGCTGCAGGTCGCCCCGCCTGTGGTACCACTGTCTGAACTGGTCGTCCGCTCTGATCTGGTCGTGGAGGCGGCGCCGGCTGCAGCCTTCCAGGAGATCGCCACGGCGACGTTGCGGGCGGGCAAGCGGTTGCTCGCGGTGAGCGTGGGGGCGCTACTGGACCGCTACAGCGAGTACGCGCATCTGGCGCACCGGTGCGGCGGCCGGATCTACATCCCTTCAGGGGCGATCGGAGGGTTGGACGCCCTCGCCGCCGCCGCGGTCGGGCAGGTGGAGACGGTCACCATGGTGACGCGCAAACCGCCCCGGGCCCTGGCCGGCGCGCCCTACCTGGAGAAGCACGGCATCGACGTCATGGCGCTGCGCGAGCCCCAGGTGGTGTTCGAAGGCACCGCGCGCGAGGCGTGTCGGGGCTTCCCCGCCAATGTTAACGTGTCGGCGGCCGTCAGCCTGGCTGGGATCGGGCCGGACCGCACCCGGGTCCGCATCATCGCCGATCCGGGGATCGACCGCAACGTGCACGACGTGGAGGTCACGGGCGACTTCGGCCGGTTCGCGGTGCACATCGAGAACGCTCCGTCGGAGAACCCGCGGACCGGGGTACTGGCCGCCCAGTCGGTGATCGCCATGCTGCGCACACTCGTCTCGCCGGTCCGCGTGGGGACGTAGGGCGTGCCGCAGTGTCGGACCCTGCTGCGCCCGATGCGCAGTTCCTCTACCTGACGACCACGGGCCGCTGCACCGGCCGGCCCCGCCAGATCGAGATCTGGTTCGTGGCCTCGGGCGGAAGGTACTATGTCCTGGCCGAGCACTTCCACCAAGCGCAGTGGGTGCAAAACATCCTGCGCGAACCCCGCGTGCGCATCCGCGTGGGAAGCCCCGACGCGCCGGAGGAGACCGCCACCGCCCGGGTTCTGGACGCCGGCCGTGACCCGGAAGCCTGGCACCTGGCGCAGCGGCTGGCCCGGGAGAAATACGGATGGGGTGAGGGCCTGCCGGTCGAGATCACGCCGGTTAGCGCCACTCGATCGTGACCACCTCGACAGGGTCGGCCAGCCCTCTCAAGTGAACGCTACGCGGACTCGACGTGACAACCCTGGTCAATTCCGACGCGACCGTCTCGCGGCTGGCCAGGATCTGCTCGCCGTCCGCCAGCGCCGCGATGCGCGCCGCCACGTGCACGCCGCCACGTGCACGCCCTTGCCGCGATAGCCCGCGCCCCGGCGCGTGGCGGTGGCGGTGTGCAGGCCGATCCGCACCTGAGGCGCGAACCCATGGGTGCGGCGGTGGTCTGCGGGTGTGCGCTGGATTGCGACCCCACACTCAATAGCTGAGCCCGCGTCTGGGAAGGCGACGAAGAAGCCGTCGCCGGCGTGGTCGATCTCCTCGCCGCCGTGCCGCGCGAAGAGTGACCGCAGCATCTGATCGTGCCACCGCGTCAGGTCGGCCCAGGCGTCGTCGCCGATCGCTTCGACCAAGCTTGACGAGCGCACGATGTCCGTGAACATGAAGGTCCGCGTCGTCCGTTGACCCGTCGCGGCAGCCGTCCGCCGAACGGCGGTCTCTGTGCCGAGTCGTTCGACGGCCCGTTGCGCATCGAGCCTGGCGCCCAGGCGCTCGAACGCGACTCGGGCTGCCTGGAGTTCCAGCGTCGCCGCTTCTTCAGCGCTCTCGGCTTGGTACGCATCTGCGAGCAGGACGCAGGTCCGCGCGACCTCATAGGGACAGTCGAGCTCCTGCGACAGATGCCTGGCGCGGCGCAGGCTGCGCTCGGCGCCGATCGCATCGCCCTGCGCCAGCTGGAGCGCGCCCCTGGCATCTGCCGCACTCGCTTCAAGGGCCGGGGTGCCGTGGGCTCGGGCGATGTCCTCCAATTCTTCGACAGCTGCTCGCGCATCGTCGGTCTCCCCGGCCGCGAGCGCGATCTCGACCAGGGTCGGCAGCAGATGCGCCCTGCGCAGCCGATCCGGGGGATCATGCACTAGGGCGCGCCTGACTGACGTCAGGGCGGCTTTCACCTTCCCCTCGGCCAGTCGGAGAAGAGATAGACCTGGCTCCGGGTCCATGCCTAGCTCGTGCGCCTGGCGGAACGCCTCTTCGGCGGCGGCCAGGTCGCCCTTGTACAGGCGGACCTCACCCAGTTCGTAGAATGCGGCTGCGCAGTATCCCAGGTTGCACTCACGCAGCTCCTCGCAGGCCCGCCGCGCCTCCTGCTCGGCCTCCGGCCAGGCGCCAGCCTGACGCATGATGCCGGCACAGTAAACGCGGCACATTCCCGGGAAGCCAGCGATCGCCTGGCGCTCGCACCAGCGCTTGGCGGCTTCGGTCCATTCCCGCGCCCGGGGATGGTCGGCCAGCTCCTTGCAGGCGGTGATGGTGTTGCAGTAGATGATGCCCGTCGCCATCGGGCCCAGCTCGCCCGAGACGGTTGCCACCGTGGCCTCGTCCATGAGGGCCATTCCTTCGTTCACCTGGCCCCTGGCGACGTGGATGCGTCCCTGATCGTGGAGCGCCAGCGCCATCAGGTCGCGGTCACGGAAGCGCGCGCCGATGTCGTAGGCTCGCTGGGCCAGCATCAGCGCCTTCTCGTGGCTTTTTGTCCTCGATGGCGACGACGGCATTGATCCTCATCAGGTAGCCATGTTCGAGGGACTCGGGCTCCTGCTGCAGCAGCCGGTTGGCGCGCTTCAGCCAGGCCATGGCGACCGAGGCGTCGCCCTTCTGGAAGTAGTTCCGGGCCTGCTCGCCCGCCATGAGCGCGGCCCGGCGCGGATTCCCGGACTCTATGTATCCGGCATACGCGCGGTCCCGCGCAGCGATGCAATCCGCGAGCCGGCCGGTCCACCAGGCGGCGTCCGCCAGCCGTTCGAGATCCTCTGGCGCCAGGGCTCCGGAGGCATCGGCCGCCTTCAGGAGGTCGAATGCCTCCCGCCAGGCGTGCCGCCGGCAGGCGTCACACCCAGCCTGAAGGACGTCCTCGACCCTCTGGGTCATCGGTGGCCCTGCGGCAACCCTCGGCGCTCGGCGTACTGCCGCCTGCGCTTGGCGATCGTCCGCAGGTGGTAGTGGATGTGATCAGCGAAGTGGTTTACGATCCACTCCAGCGTCTGTGGGCCGTCCTCCGTGTGCATCCCGGTCTGCTCCCATGCGGAGGCCGGCGCACGGCGGAGGAGTTCGGTGGTCGTCGCGCGGATGGCCCGCAGGAGCGCCAGCGCCTCATCGAGCGGGTGCGCGGCATAGTCGAGGGTGCGCGCCCAGAGGTTCTGGTCGAAGGCCACCAGCGTGGATCCCGGCTGGGCCAGGACGTAGCGGATCCTGGTTGCGGCCACCAGGTCGGTGTCGGCCACGTGGACGACGTTCTCGTGGATGCTCCAGTGCTCGGGCCCGGGCTTGAAGTGGAGTTCGTCCTCCGGGATGCCGGCGACGGCCGCTTGGAGCAGCCCGGGCCCCTCGGCGTAAGCCTGGACGAGGTCCGCGATCCTCTGGGCTGTTGGCATCGGGCCCCCCGCCTCCTACCTGAACGCCGGATGCCCCTATGGTAGCAGCGCCCGCGCCGGACGCGGCAGGGACTGTCCACCCGCGGAGGCAATTCCTCAATCCATGAGCCCCTGGGTGACCTATCCGCCGCGTCAGGTGCGCGCCCTCGCCGAGCAGATCGAGCAGGACGGCGGCCACGCGCTGGCCGTCTACCAGGAACGGCTGGGCGACCGCTGGCAGCTGTTCTGCCTGCTGCCCCTCGGCCGGACGGAGCCCACGCCGTTCCGGCGCCGCCTCTCCCCCGGGCACGCCAGGCGTCTCCAAGGGCGAGCTCATCCCGGCCAGTGCGATCCCCGATCCCGGGATCGCCTACAACATCACGCTCGGCCTGCTCTACGCCGCCGACGAGGTGCTCTCCGACATCGTGGCGAGGCTGCGCCGGAGGCTGACCGAGAACCTTGAGCGGTTCGACGTCACCCGCATTCGCGTGAGGACGTGGCCCACTCGGCGTCGATGGCCGCGTCGTCCGGCGGCACCTGATCGGACGCAGGGGACGGGCGCGTGAACGACCGACTGGCCCTACTGGACTACCGGCGCATGGTCGCCGAGATGTACGCTCGGGTGCGGAGCGGCCGCCTCGGGGAGCCCGCGTGCTGCCTCCAGTTCAGACGGGAGCGGGACGCGCTGTTTGGGAATCACCCGCAATCGGCGCTGTCACCCCAGCAGCAGACACGCTTTACAGGGTTGTCCTACTACCCGTATGACCCGGGTTTCCGCTTCGTGGTCCCGGTGGAGCGGGTGGCGGACACACCGCCGGCGGAAGTCCACCTGAGTGAGGACGGGCCGGTCCGGCTGCAGCGGAGCGGTCGGGTGCGTTTCCCCGTGGCCGGCCAGGAAATTACCCTCACGCTGTTCTGGATCCTCGGCTACGGGGGCGGGCTGTTCCTGCCGTTCCGCGATGCCACCAACAAAGACGAGACCTACGAGGGCGGCCGCTACCTGCTGGACACGATCAAGGGCGCCGACCTGGGGCAGGACGGCGGCAGGCTGATCCTGGACTTCAACTACGCCTACAATCCCTCGTGCGCCTATGATCCCCGCTGGGACTGCCCGCTGGCACCGCCGGAGAACTGGCTGTCGGTCCCCATCCGCGCGGGAGAGAGGCGGTTCGCCTGATCGGCGGTGGGGGCGAGCGGACCGCGTCCGGGCGCCTGAATGGGCTCTCGCCTGTTGCGACCCAGCGCCTCGGGAGCATGGAAGACCCGGGACGGCTTCACGTCAGAATGCTCCGCAGCCACTCCGCGAGCGCTCCCCACCCGAACCCGATGAGCCCCGCGATGAGCGCGACGATCAGCAGGACGCCCCACCGCCGGTTGAGCAGGAGCACCCAGAGCACAAAGGGCAGGGCGAGCAGCCCTTCCCACAGGAGCAGGGTTCCGGTGGGGGTCATGATGCCGATTGACCCCGCCACAACCGTCAGGACGGCCCAACCGAAGAAGAACACCAGCGCCAGGGTGACCAGTTTGCGGACCGCGCTGTCGCGGCCCCAGATCGCGATGGCCGGCCACTGGATGAAACCGAGCGCGATTCCCAACCCCCGCCCCGTGTAGCCGAACAGCGGGCGGAGGGGCTTCGGGGCGCCCACGTCCCCCAATCGCCGGAGCATGTTCCGGAAGACCCACCCCGCCCGCAGGGCCAGCGGCACCTTGGCCTCGGCCGGCAGGTCGGCCACCGTCTCCGCGCCGATCTTGTACTCGCGCTCGAGAAAGGTCCGGTAGTCGGGATGGGTGGCAGGCTGCCAGAACCCGGAGAGTTCCTCCCGGCAGACAGCTTCCTGGGCCGCCCGGATGTGACGCTCCACGACCTGGGGTGCCTGGCCTTCCAGCAGGACCCGCATGATGACCTCGGAGGCGTCCAGCCGTCCCCAGAGGATGTCGTTGGCGCGCCAGCGCCCGCTGAGGAACCCGCCGAAGTGCCCCAGCACGTCGCCGGAGAGTTTGTCCTCGGGTGGCTTGCGAACGTACAGGGCGGCCTGGGGGCTGATGCGGATGAAGCGCACTTCCTGACGCTCGCCGAGGTCGGCCAGGAGGTCCAGCGGGAGAATGAACATGTCCCTGATCTCGTAGCGGTCGAAGATCGCCGGAAAGGGATGCGGGGGGAACCTGGACGACGCCACGCCCTGGACTCGCAGCCGGGCGATGGCGTCCTCGATCTCCTCGCAGGCGGCCAGCGTGTCCCTCCGCAGGCGCTCCAGGCCGTCTTCCAGCGCGGCACCGACGAGCACCAGCGTTCGCTGAACCGCCACGCTGAGCGCATCCCCACCCTGGCCTCGCAGTCCGCGCATCGCCTGAGCGGTGTTCTCCTCTTGCTCGAACACGCGCCGGCTGAGGGAGCGGATCCCCTCCAGCCGCGCCCACAGGGCGGCGCGGGCCGCCTTGAACAGGTCGCGCTGCTCCGGGATGAGGGTGGCGGAAAACTCGTCGAGCGTGGCAATCAAATAGTACGCCCGCCGCAGCCGGAAGCCGTCGTCGAAGGTGTGGAGGAACTGCGCATCGCCGGCCTCGCGCGCGCAGGCCCGCACGCCGTCCTCCACAAACTGCCGTTGGTCGGCCGCCAGGGGCGCGGTGCGGACGATCCGCTCGGTCACCGCGGAGACGACCGCGTCCTTCTTGAGGGCCTGGTAGGCGTAGTAGAGGACCTGCTGTTCCAGGAAGGCCCGGAACTGCTCGGTGGTGCCTTCATTGACGACCCGCTGGAACCTCTCGGTGATGACCCGCTCGATCTTGAACATCTGCCCGGCGAAGGCCCGCACCCGGGCGTTGTGGGCCTCGAGACGTTCCAGGTCTCCGGCGATGCTCTGGTACATGGGGATGCCCGAGGCGGCCTTGAACAGGACCTCCAGGACCTCGGGTTCCGGACCGGGCTCGTCCTGCGATGCGTAGCGTTCGGGGTCGGGCTCGACGCTGAACAGCCAGCGCCGCACCGGCCGGTCGCTCTGGCGCGCGAAGATCGTCTGGAGGGTCTCCGTAAACGGCTTGTTGTGGAGGATGCCGCCGTCGGAGAAATAGGCCGCCTCGGGTTCGCCGGGACGGAAGAGCGCGGCGTTGTCGGCACGTTTGCGGATCAGGTCGGGCTCGAAGGCCGCGGGAAAGGCGCTGGTGGCCCTGGCGACCTCGACCAGCGCCGCGTTGCTCGCCGGGCCGAAGTCGCTGTGGTCGTACCCCAGGCTGGGGTCGGCCGGGTTGTAGCCCTTCGTGCGGAAGCGCAACTGGAACAGCTTGCGGTAGTCCCGGGTCTGCACGGTCTGTCCCAGGCTGTCGGTGAACTCCCTGACCATGCCCCGCAGCCGCGTGCCCGAGACGAACAGGTCGAGCACCTCGATCAGGCGTCGGCCGCTCGCGGTGCGGTCCATGGTGCGGAACGCCTCGGCGAGCTGCTCCTCGAAGAAGTCCGACCGCAGCAGCGACCGCGGCACCGGTTCGGTGGGCGGCCGGAGGAGTTTGTCGAAGTCGGCCCGGTCGATCCAGAACTGGCTGATCGCGGTGAGGTCGGCGCCGGTGGCCAGGGCTTTCGCGAGCAGGACGCCGTTGATGCCGCCGGCGGACGTGCCGGAGATGACGTCAACCGTGGCGGTCACGTTGGCCAGCTTCAGGGCGCCGGTGTAGGCGTTGAACTCCTCGCCCCGGCTGGCCCGGAGCAGGTGCCAGAACTCCCGGACGATGCCGAACATGTAGACCGCCAGCGAGACCCCGCCGTACAACACCAGTCCGATACGGAGTTCGCGGAGGGGATCGGGGACGGGCAGCGCGGATGTCGCCGGAGGAGCAGGCATCGACGAACCTCCTGGATTGGTGCAGGGAGGTTCGCGCCTGGCTCGGGAAACCCCTGGCTGGCAGGACTCCTCGGGTTACGGCGCGAGGGGGGCCACCGCGAACACGACGTGGAACGGCTTGCAGTAGATGACCACCGCGCGGTAGTCGGCGAGGTTGGTTTCCGCCGGCAGCGTGTAGTTCTGGCTGCCGACGTTACCCTTGAGCCTGGCGACCTCGATGTACCCCGTCATCACGTCGGCGCGCGTCCTGGGCGCGGCGTGCCTCGTGAGGATCACGTACAGGTCGGGACCATTCGTCACCCTGAACGGGTCTAGGCGGAGCACGACCTCCCCGCCGACCCGGTAGACCGTCGCGGTCCCTTCGCCCTTGTGGAAGTCGTCGGCGCCGGCGAAGGTGCCGCGGGCGAGGACCGTGCCCTGGGCGGTGCCTGGGGGCATCGGATCCGCGGATGCGGCCGGCACACCGCCCGGGAACGACTCGTCCACCACGCGGTTGATGAACAGCGGCGAGCCCAGATACCAGGCGATCGGCACGCCGACGATGACGAGGACGGCGACCATCCCCCAGGCCCACTTCGGGATCCGTCGTCGCATGGGCTGACTTCCTCCTCCCTGTGGCAGGCTCGTGGTCCGCCACAAGCGATTGCCACCCACCTGGACGTGCTGCCCGTGCTCTTTCACGATCGGTACCTGAGAGCGCCTAAACTACGATGAAGGTTCGGTCAAGATTACGTAACATCTTCGCATGGGCATGGCCGACGTCTACGGCCCTGCCGACGAGCAGGAGTCCATCGCGACGATCCACCGGGCCTTCGAGCTCGGCGTCACCCTCTTCGACACCGCCGACGTCTACGGGGGCGGCCGCAATGAAGAACTCGTCGGCAAGGCGGTGCGCGGCTTCCGTGACCGCGTGATCGTCGCGACGAAGTTCGGGCAGGTGCGCGGGCCGGACGGACGCTCCCAGGACGTCAACGGCCGTCCCGAGTACGTGCGGCAGGCCTGCGACGCGAGCCTCCGCCGCCTGGGCACGGACGTCATCGACCTCTACTTCCTGCACCGGGTGGACCCCCGCACGCCCATCGAGGAGACGGTCGGCGCCATGGCCGACCTGGTCCGCGCCGGCAAGGTGCGGTTCCTGGGCCTGTCGGAGGTCTCGGCCGCCACGCTGCGGCGCGCGCACGCGGTGCATCCGATCGCCGCGGTGCAGAGCGAGTACTCGCTGTCGACGAGGGACCCCGATCCCGAAGTCCTGCCGACGTGCCGCCGCCTCGGGATCGGGTTCGTCGCGTACACCCCGCTGGGACGCGGCTTCCTGACCGGCGCGGTGGCTTCAGTCGACGACCTGGCCCCGGGAGACCGGCGCCGGGAGCACCCGCGGTTCCTGCCGGAGAATATCCGGCGCAACCGGGCGCTGATCGAACGCCTCCAGGCGATGGCCCGGACGAAGGGATGCACGCTGCCGCAGCTCGCCCTGGCCTGGGTGCTCGCGCAGGGCCCGGAGATCGTGCCGATCCCGGGCTCGAAGCGCCGCAGCCACCTCGAGGAGAACGTGGCGGCCCTCCAGGTCCACCTGACTGCCGCGGACCTGGCGGCGCTGGACGAGGCCGTCCCGCCGGGCGCCGCCGCCGGCGAGCGCTATCCCGCCGCCCTCATGCAGCGGCTCAAGAGGTGGCACAGCCATGAGTGCGGACTATGCACGGGCGCTGAAGTGGCCCGTGATCGGATGGATCGTGGTTGATGTCGCATTCCTCATCTTGAGCTACGTGCCAGGCGTCCCCGATCTGTTTACGCCTCCGACGCTTGCTCCTCTCCTTCTGGCATTCGGTGTGTGGACCGGCTACAAGATCGTCCAGTTCCATGGCGGATTTGTCGACGCCCTCATCGCCGGTGGGGCGGTGGGCGTGGTGTGCGGCGTTCTCATCATCATCGGGAACGGGTTCATTCGGGGGGCCGGGTTCGCAGCCGTCTGGCCTCTCGCCGTCTGGGCCTTTGGCATGAACCTGTTCGGAGGCGTCGGTGGAGGAGGGTACGCGTTGAGCAAGTAGCAGGTCAAATCGACGCCACTGCCGACAGGGACGCGGCGCTGACCGCGTCCCTGTTGATATTCTTCCGCTCGCTCCCGCCGAGCAGGGCCAGGATGCCAAGACGCCAGCCGACAGGCGGACGGCCCTAGCGGTTCAGCAGGATCGGCAGGGTCAGCGCGATCACCACCACCAGCGCCCACAGCGCTGGCGCCGAGGTGAGCAGGTGTTCCCTGCGGCGGACCACGCGGGCTTCCTCGACCCGCGACCGCGGGATCCACCACGGGTTGAAGCGGGCCTCCAGCAGGTGGAAGACGACGCCCATCGCGGCACCGTAGGCGAAGTGCGCCACCAGGCTGCCGAAAAGTGCTGCGGCGGCCTCGGCCGTCCACTGGGGCGCCGCGCCCAGCAGGACCGGCATGAGCGTGAGCGGGCCGAGCACCCACCACAGGAAGCCGTAGGTGACGCCCCAGCCCAGCGCCGAGCCGACGTCGAGGCTCTGCCGGCGGAAGAACAGCCCGTAGCTCGCGCCGATGGCGCAGGCCACGACAACCTGTACGGTGACGCCGGCCAGCGCCGACCGCGACCCGAGCAGGCCGGCCGCCGCCGGGACGAACCCGGTGCGCACGGCCACCACGGTGAAGAGCGCTCCGCCGGCCAGCCCGGCCAGCACGCCACGGCCGATGGCGCGCAGACCCTCGGTGCCGATGCCTTCCTGGTCCCCGCCGCCGCGGATGTCGGAGAACAGCAGGCGCGCCACGCCGTCCAGCCACTGGACGCCCAGGCCGACCGCGGCCCCGAAGAGCAGGTAGCCTGGCAGCACGGAAAACCCTGCGCGGGCGTCCTCGACCGACCATGCCAGCCCGGCCCCCCGCGCCAGCGGCACGATGGTCAGGGGCCAGAGGGCCCACCAGAAGAAGCCAAAGACCATGCCGCGAACCAAGGCCGGTCCGGTGCCGTCCGGGGGCCGCGGGTAGAGCAGGGCGAAGCTGACCCCGCCCAACAGGCCGATCACCGGGGTCGACGGGCCGTCCGCCCGCGGTCCGAGCAGCGCGAGAAGCGGCCAGGCACCGGCGAGGCCCGCGACGGCGCCCCGGACCAGCACGCCGACCAGCGTCCAGCCCCGTAGCGCGCCTCCAGGCAGGGGGTCGCGCCGGATCGCCGCCAGGGCCAGGCCCGTGGCGGCGCCGTAGCCGAGATGCGCCAGCAGGCCCGCAAAGGCCTCCTGCGCCGAGTGCACGTCCCAGGCGATGACTCCGAGCTGCAACAGCGGCAGCAGGGTCAGCGGGCCGAGGAACCACCAGAGCGCGCCGTAGGTGAGGCCCCAGAACAGCGTCTCGCCGGCTCCCGGGCGCTGGTGCCAGACGAGCACGCCGAAGCCAGCCCCGAGGATCGCCGCGACAACCAGGTGGACGACCACGCCGGCGCCGGCAGCGCCCGGGCGCACCAGCGACGCGGTGGAGGGGAGCGCGGCGATCTGCGCCAGGGCCGCTGCGGAGATCAGGCCGCCGACCAGGCCGGCCAGGGTGCCGGGAAGAACGCCACGGGCGAACCAGTCGCGGGTCCTCACGCGCCGGCTCCCGGGGGCGACGGCATCGTCGCCGGGGTGCGCGAACTCGCCCCCGTCACCTGCGGCAGCGTCGGCGTGGGGACGCCGCCGGTCAGCACGATGTCCCGCGGGAAGAAGAGGTCGAGCGTCCAGTCGAGCACGACGCGGACCTTCTTCTCGAGGCCGGGCAGTTTGCTCAGGTAGACGGTCCGCCACAGGAACCAGGCGAGCAGGCCGGAGAACTTCCATCCGCGGATCTCGGCCACGGCCGTGCGATGGCCCAGGGCGACCAGGGTGCCGATCGTGCGGAAGCGAAATGGTCTGGGCGGCTGGCCGCGCAGTGCGGCCGCGATGTTCTCGGCCGCGGCCTGCCCCTCGCGCAGCGCGTGCTGCGCCGTGGGCGGGCAGGACGTCCCCGGGCGGTTGGGGTCCGGGATCTGGGCGCAGTCGCCGACGGCCCACACGGCTTCCAGGCCCCTGACCCGCAGGGCCTGGTCGGCGACTGCGGCGCCGGCGCGGCTGCGCTCGCATGGCAGAGTCGCCAGCAGCGGATGAGGCTGGTTCCCGGCGGTCCAGACCAACGTCCGTGTCGGGATCGCACGGCCGTCGCCCAGCAGGACCGCGTCGGATGTGGCCCCGCCCACGCGGGTGTTCAGCAGGAACTCGATCCCGCGCGCCTGGAGCTTCCGCAGGGCGTAGTCCGCCAGCGCCCGGCTGATCTCAGGCAGGATGCGCCCGCCGGAGTGGATCAGGAGGAAGCGCGGTTCGTGGGGCTGGATGCCGGGATAGTACCGGAGCACGCTCCCCACCAGGTCGAACAGTTCGGCGATCATCTCGGTGCCGGCGAACCCGCCCCCGGCGACCACGAAGGTCAACTGGCGCACGCGCTCCTGGGGATCGGTCTCCGCGTCCGCGCGCTCCAACAGCGCGATGACGTGGTTGCGCAGCCGCGTGGCGTCGTCCAGGGTCTTCAGCGTGAAGGCGTGGGTTTCGAGGCCGGGGAGGCCGTAGAAGTTGGGAACCGCACCCAGGGCGAGGATCAGGTGGTCGTAGGGGAGCACCTCGGTCGGGGCGGTCGGGTCGGTCCGGATGCTGACGGTTCTGGCGGCGCCGTCGACGGCCTCCACCTCGGCCCGCCGGAAGCGCGTGTGCTGCAGCGCCGCGCGCACCGGCGCGCTGATGTGCTGGGCCTCCAGGCCGCTGCTTGCCACCTCGGCCAGCATGGGGGTGAAGAGTAGGTAGTTGCTCTGACTGACCAGGGTGATCTCCAGCCGCGGATCGCGCGCGAAGAGGTGCTCCAGGCGCTGCGCGGCACTGACGCCTCCGAATCCGCCTCCCAGGATGACCACCCGCCAGGACGGCGCCTCCGGGAGCGGCAGACGGCCGAGGGCCGCGGTCTGGGGGTGCCGGCGCAAATAGAGCGCGACGAGTCCATAGAAGCTACCGCCGAGGAGCGCGCCGTAGAGCAGGTGCCCGACCAGGTTGGGCAACGCGGCCGCCGCGGCCGCAGCCGTCCAGGTTGGCGCGCCGCCCCGGAGGAGCGGGATCAGGGTCAGGGGGCCGGCGATCCACCAGAGGAGCGCGTAGAGGACACCGCCGGTGATCGTCGACGCGTAGCCGAGCGGCTGGTAGCGGAAGATGACCCCGAACCCGGCGCCGATCAGCACCGCGGAGCCCAGGTGGACGGCGAGCCCGGCCCCCAACGACGCGAGCCCGATCAGGCCGGCAACACTAGCCAGCAGGCCCTGGGCCTGCATGGCCCAGGCCGAGGCCAGGCCCCCGACCAGTCCCCCGATCCCGCCGGCGACGAGGTCACGGCGTAGCGCGTGCGACACCGCGTCCCCCGATCGCCGCCCAGGTCGTCTGGACGGAACCTACTTGAGGTTCTCGGCGATGATGTTCAGCAGGGCGGCCACGCCCTTGGCCGCCATGCGGGCCTCGGTCAGGTTCTTGCTCCTCACGCCCGCCACCGCCAGCGCGTCCGCCTGCTCCGCGAGCAGCATGAAGTCGCCGCCGCCCGGCGCCCCCTTCAGGTCCGCGAGGATCCCGTTCCCCATGCCCTGGCACACGTGGCCCCAGGCCTGATTGAAGTTCTTCCCCCTCGTGCCCTCGAGGCAGTTGAGCGCGTGGCCCAGGTGCTGCTGCACGTAGCCGAGCGCATTGCCCTCGCCGGCGAACCCGGCATGGGTGACCGCCGTCTTCAGTTGTCCCTTGACGTCGGCCGCCTGCCCGGCCCGCGCGGGCGGCGCGTACTGGTACTGGCTATGGTAATCGCCGTAGGTCAGCCCTGCGAGCCCGGACACGAGCAGTCCGACCACCAGAGACGCCACCAGGAATCTCACGGTTTGCACCCCCCTACGCTTTCGCCCACCCCGTCTCGCGGGGCAAGGTGTTGATCCCGGCATGTCCTACGTATCAGGCCCGTGTGACGGTTCTGTCACGTCGGCGAAGACAATCCTCCCGTCGCGCATGTCGCTGATCCGCGCCAGCGCCTCGACCGGCACGCCCAGCCGCATGACCGCCTCGCGTCCCCCTTCAAAGGTCTTCTCGATGACCACGCCGATCCCCACGACCGTCCCCCCGGCCGCCTGGACCAGGCGTGCCAGCGCCAGGATTGTTTCGCCGCTGGCCAGGAAGTCGTCGATGATGACCACGCGGTCTCCGGGCCCCAGGTATTCGGGCGAGACCATCAACTCCACGGGCCGGCCCTTGGTGTGGGATGGGGCGACGGTGAGGTAGACCTGGTCGGGCATCGTGATGGGCCGCTGCTTGCGGGCGTAGAGGACCGGGACGCCGAGCACCGTCGCCGCGCACAGGGCCGGCGCGATGCCCGAGATCTCCGCCGTCAGCACCTTGGTGGCCCCCACCCCGGCGAACCGGCGGGCGAGTTCCCGCCCGCACGCCTGCATCAGGGTCGGGTCCACCTGATGGTTGAGGAAGGCGTCGACCTTGAGGATGCCGCCTCCCAGGTTCTTCCCCTCGGCGGCGATACGGCGAATGAGTGCGTCCATGGGCTGGCCTCCCCACCGCAAGGGGATTATCCTCCTGACGCCTTGACCCCTTTCTGAAGGGCTCCGTATAATTTGTGCACATTCCGGCGCGATACAGGGGGTGGGTCGTGCGACAGGATGATCTGCGCGACGAAGCCATCTACGAGCGGACCCGGCAGGACGAGTTCGTCTGGCGGCGCGCGCGGGAACTGGGGATCTCGCGGCGCCGCTTCCTCGCCCTCCTGGCTGCCGGCGGAGCATCGGCCGCTCTGGGCGGCGTGCGGCCGGCGGGCCCCGCGTCCCTCCATGCCGCCCCGGCCGCGCCGCTGGTCGTCAAACCGGTGCCGCCGGACCTGTTCTACAACTTCGGCAGCAACCACGAGATGCGCTGGGAGCACATGACCGGCCGCGGCTACCTGGTGCCCAACGAGCTGTTCTTCATCCGCAACCACACCCGCACCCCGCGCATCGACCCGTCTACCTGGCGCCTGAGGGTCGAGGGCTCCGGCGTCCGGCGTCCCCTGGAGTTGACCTACGACGACATCCTCTCGCTGCCGGACGTCTCGGTGCGCCGCTACGTGGAGTGCGCCGGCAACGGCCGCAGTTTCTTCGAACTGCAGTATGGCAGGCGCGCCCAGGGGACCCAGTGGCGGCTCGGCGCGGTGGGCGTGGCCGAGTGGACCGGGGTGCCCTTGCGCGAGATCCTGGACCGGGCGGGGCTGAAGACGACGGCCGTGGACGTGCTGCCGGAGGGCCTCGACGACCTGAAGGTGCGCAGGCCGATGTCCGTGGCCAAGGCGCTGGAGCCCGACACATTGCTGGTCTACGCGATGAACGGCCATCCCCTGCCCCCCGACCACGGGTTCCCCGCGCGGATCCTCGTGCCGGGGTGGATCGGTATCGCCAACATCAAGTGGGTAGGCCGGCTCGAGGTTTCGGAGACCCCGCTCTACACCCCGTGGAACACCGAGAGCTATGTCATGATCGGGCCCGACTACAAGAAGCCCGACGGCCCGGCACTGGGGCCGGTCCTGTCGGCGCAGAACGTCAAGAGCGCCTTCGAACTCGCCTGGCCGGCCGAGGTGCGGGCCGGCCGACGCGTCGTCCGCGGTCGGTCCTGGGGCCCCTACGCCATCACGAAGGTCGAGTACAGTCTCGACCGCGGCATTACGTGGCAGACCGCCCGCATCCGCGATGCGGCCGCGCCGCGGGCCTGGGTGCGCTGGGAGTTCGAGTGGGACGCGCGGCCGGGCGACTACAGCCTGCGCGTGCGGGCCACCGACGCCCAGGGGAACACCCAGCCGGCCGGAGTCCCGTGGAACGAGCAGGGGTACCTCTACAATGCGGTGGTCGGCCACCCGGTGACCGTAACGTGAGGCCGGGCAGCCGGATGTGGCGGGCGCCGCGTCTCGGCGCGGGGCCCGCGCGCATGGCGGTCGGTGCCGTGACCGCGGGGATCCTGCTGGCAGTGTCGGTCGCGCTGCCCGCGGGGCAGAGGGCCCGGGGTCGGTCGGTGCTGGCCGCGCCGGCACCGTCACCGCGGCCGGTGCTGATGAAGGCCCGAGAGTTCGTCTTCGATCCCAAGGAGGTGACGGTGCGCGCCGGCGAGGTGACCTTCGAGGTGAAGAACGAGGGCTCGATCGAACACAACTTCCTCATCGAGGATGTCAACCGCCGCACGCTGGCCCAGATCCCCATCATCGAGCCGGGCAAGACCGAGGACGTGAAGGTCACGATCCGGCCGGGGACCTACCCCATTGTTTGCTCGCTGCCCGGCCACAAGGAAGCCGGCATGACCGGGACGCTGCGGGTCCAGCCGTGATCCATCCCCAGACGCGCATCGGGCACGTCCACCTCAAGGTCTCGAACCTCGAACGGGCGGTGGCTTTCTACCGCGACGCGCTGGGCTTCGAGGTGACGACCTACTACGGCGCGCAGGCCGCCTTCCTGTCGGCCGGCGGGTACCACCACCACATCGGCCTGAACACCTGGGAGAGCGAGGGCGCGGGTCCGCCGCCGCGGCGCTCCACCGGGCTCTATCACTTCGCCATCCTGCTGCCCGACCGGCGCGAGCTGGCCCGGACCTTCAAGCGGCTGCTGGATCACGGCGTGCCCATCGAGGGCGCGTCCGATCACGGGGTGAGCGAGGCGATCTACTTCCACGACCCCGACGGCAACGGGATCGAGATCTACGCCGACCGGGATCCCGCCCGGTGGCCGCGGCGGCCCGACGGGACCCTGGCCATGACCACGCAGCCGCTGGACCTGGAGTCGCTGCTGCGCGAACTCGACGCTACTTCCTGAGGTAGGCGTCGGCGCCGGAGATCCAGTCCTGCCGCGGCGGGCTGAAGACGTCCATCTCCACCACGTCGTCCAGCATCTCCGCGCCGTGCGGCACGTGGCCCGGGATGAGCACCACCTCGCCGCCGCGGACGACGAGGTCACGACCGTCGATGGTAAAGCGCATGGTGCCGGAAATGCAGTAGGTGAGCTGTTCATGCTCGTGCTGGTGGACGGGCACCACGGCGCCCGCCTTGAACTCGAGCAACGCCGCCATCAGCCGCTCCCCCCACAGCATCCGCCGCGTCATCTTGGGGTTGACGGCCTCGGCCGGCATCGACGCCAGCACCCGGTGCTGTACCTCGCTCATGGCACCCTCCCCTCCGGGCATGACCCCGGGCCGGCGCCCGGAGCCGTCCAGCCAACCAGAGGGTGGGGTTACGCGTCGGCGCGACAGTTCCTGCCGGCGGCATCCACGCAGGACCTGTGCCCCCACGAAGCCAAGGATGGGCTGGAGTCCGCTGCGGGAGGGTGCCTATGCGTTATCGTCGGCTGGGGAGATCGGGGCTCAAGGTGTCGGTCCTGGGGTTGGGCTGCAACACGTTCGGGCGGTTTGCGGATGCCGATCAGACCGCCCGCATCGTGCATGCGGCCCTCGACCTCGGTGTGAACTTTTTCGATACGGCCGACGTCTACAGCCAGGGGGTCTCGGAGGAATTCCTCGGCCGCGCGCTGGGCAGCCGCCGCGGTCGGGCCGTGGTGGCCACGAAGGTGGTCGGGGCCATGGGAGACGGCCCCAACGACCGCGGGGCCTCGCGCGCCCACATCACAGACGGCGTCCACGCCAGCCTGCGCCGCCTCGGGACCGACCACATCGACCTGCTCCAACTGCACAACTGGGATCCTGAGACGCCCCTCGAGGAATCCCTTGAAGCCCTCAACGATCTGGTCCGGGCCGGCAAGGTCCGCTACATCGGGTGCTCCAACTACACGGCCTGGCAACTGGTCTGGTCGCTGTGGATCAGCGACCGGCGCGGTTGGGCCTCCTTCGTCTCCGTGCAGCCCGAGTACAGCCTGCTGGCGCGCGGGGTGGAGGCCGACCTGCTGCCGGCGTGCGTGACCTTCGGGGTCGGCGTGATCCCCTACTTCCCGCTGGCCGCCGGGATGCTCACGGGGAAGTATCGTGCAGGCGAGCCGGCGCCGCCCGGCACCCGCGGCTACGAGAACCCGCGGTTCCAGCAGCGGTTTGCCACCCCGCGCAACTTCGCCATCGTGGGGCGCCTGGAGGCGTGGGCGCGCGAGCGCGGGCACTCCGTCGCCGAACTGGCCATCGCCTGGCTCCTGGCGCGGCCTGCGGTCTCCACGGTGATCACCGGCACGACGAGGCCCGAGCAGGTGGAGGCCAATGTCCGGGCGACCGCCTGGGAGCTGACGCCATCGGAGGTCGAGGAGGTCGCGGCGCTGGCGCCGGTGGACGGCTGGGAGCGTCCCTGAACAGGGGTCCCCGCGGGATCAGCGCGCCAGGGCGGCCAGGATGGGGGAACCCAGCAGCCCGTAGGTCAGGGCGATGAAGATGCCCGCGATCAACTCCTGTTCCTCGGGGACGCCGAACAGCGTCACGCTGAACCGCGTGAGCGGCACGATGACGATGACGCTGACGATGATCAGGGATGCCAGGTGCCAGACCGCCACGCGCGATCCCTCCATGGCAGGAATCGTTGGCGCGCAGTATACCACGAAACCAGGCGGCGCCGCTACAGGGCGGCGCCGCGCCGGGATGGCGGAGACGGAACCGTCAGCGGGCAGGCTCCTCCTTGGCCAGAACACCGAAGGCCATCCAGGCACTCAGTACCAGCGCCAGGAGCCCACCGATGATCGAGGTCCAGAGGACGCCCACCCGGTCGGACATGGTGAAGATGAACGGAAAGAGGACGAACCAAATCCCGACCAAGCCGTTCACGTACTGAATCCACTTCTGCTTGCGGGCTGGTTCGCTGAAGACTGCCCACCCTGCGAGGATCAGCAGGATGAGCCCGCCGACAATGCTGGTCCACATCGCGTTGGGAACGTCCTGGAAATTCAACACGAACGGCGCGATGATGAACCAGACGCCCACAAGGGCATTGACGACGTTGGCCCACACCATCCGCATTCACCTCCGTACTGCCTGGAGTCCTCCGCCATCGTCCGGTGCGGCGCCACCTCTTATTATAGCGCCTGGAGGAGCCACAGGCGCCGCCATCCCCGCCCCGATGGTGGCCAGGCTCTTCCGCGTGCCGCGCGGGCCTTTGGGACCCACACGTGGTCGGGCCGCTGGGCGAAGGCGCCATCGGGCATCGCAGGCCGGACTAGAAGACCCACGGAATCAGGCGTCTCGCACGCACGCGGTAGTCTGCATACTCGGGGAAGCGGTCCTGCAGGAAGCTTTCCTCCCGGACGGCCTTGGCATACAGGTAGCCGGCAAAGCCTCCTGCCAGGAGCAGGTGCAGCCCGCTCTCCCTCACCAGGGCCCATCCCACCGCCGCCAGGATGAGCCCGCCGTAGATGGGATGCCGCGCATGCGCGTAGAGGCCGGTCTGGACCAGGACGGCCCGCTCCCGAGGCTTGGGCAACGCCGACAGGTTTGGGCCCAACTCCCGTACAGCAAGGGCCGCCAGACCCAGGCCGAGCAGCATGAGCAGCCCGCCCGCTCCTCTCCAGAGCGGACGCCAGGGCCCTTTCCATCTCCACGCGGCCGGTACCACGACCAATACGGCCAGCAGCACGCCCTGCCCGACGACCCACCACTCCCCCCGCGCGCCTGTCCACCACGGCGGTGATGGTGTGGAAGGTGTCTCGACGGGCATCGGCTGGAATTCTACCATGCCAGGATGGTCGAGGAGGTCGTGTCGAATGGGTCACCGACGATGATCACTGACTCCACGGCCGACGTCACGGAGGCGGCCCTCCGCGCCCGGAAGGGCGACAAATGGAGTAGGTACGGCGCAGACGTTCTCCCCGCATGGGTCGCCGATATGGATTTTCCGGTGCCCGATTCCGTGCGCGAGGTCCTGGTCTGGTCTGCCGAACACTCCGCCCTGGGCTACGGGCGGCCGGAGGACGAGAGGGAGATGTTCGAGGCCGGGTCGCGGTGGCTTGCGACGCGCCACGGCTGGGAGCCTGACCCCGAGTCGTTTGCCTCGCTGGGGAATCTGGTGCAGGGTCTGTACCTGGCCGTCTGGGCCTTCACCGAACCCGGCGAGGGAGTCGTCGTCCAGACGCCGATCTACCCGCCCTTCCTCACCGGCGTCGCCGCGCTGGGCCGGCGGGTGGTGGAGAACCGGCTCGTGGACGCCTGCGGGTCGGCCTCCCTCGACCTCGACGGCCTGCGCCGTCTCGCGGCTGATCCCCACACCAGGCTGTTGCTGCTGTGCAACCCGCACAACCCCACGGGCCGTGTGCTGCGCCGCGACGAACTCGAGGCCATCGCGGCCATCGCCCTGGACTGCGATCTGGTGGTCGTCTCTGATGAGATCTGGATGGACGTCGTCTATCCGGGTCGCCGTCACATTCCCTTTGCCACGATCAGTCCCGAGGCGGCCGCGCGCACCGTCACCCTGACCTCGGCCACCAAGGCCTTCAACATCGCGGGATTGCGCTGCGCCGTGGCCATCTTCGGCAGCCCCGCGCTCCGGGAACGGTTCTCGGTGCTGCCGCCCAAGATGTGGGGGACACCCGGCGTGCTGGGCATCCGGGCGACGGCGGCGGCGTGGACGGACGGCGGGCCCTGGCTCGATGTCGTCCTCCGGCAGCTGGACGCCAACCGGCGGGCTCTGGCGCAGTTCGTCCGGGAGCGCCTGCCCGGCGTCCGCCACCGGAGCCCTGAGGGGACGTATCTCGCCTGGCTGGACTTCTCGGCGCTGCGCCTGGACCGCCCGGCGGCCGCCTTCCTCCTCGACCGGGCCCGCGTGGCCCTCAGCGACGGCAGCGACTTCGGAGGGGGCGGTCACTGTGCCCGGCTCAACTTCGCGACCACGCCGGCAATCCTGTCGCAGATCTGTGAGCGGATCGCCCGGGCCCTGGACGGCTAGCGGGCCGTCGGGACGACCGATCGCCGGGTCGCGGCGATCGCTTGGCCCACCATCCACGCCACGACAGCCAGGCCCGCCACGAACAGGACGAGGAAGAGGACCAGTGGGCCCCACTGCGGGTCTACGCGCTCGGCCGTCACGTCCAGGAACCGGCGGAGTTCCGCGTTCTGCACGATCTGACGGCTTAAGGCGTTGGCGGCCAGCACCCCGATCTGCGAGGCGGCTACCAGCAGGGCGAGGGCTGGCGTGATCCCCCCGCGCCCGACCCAAAGCAGCAGCCAGGGGAGCCCGGGCGAGAGCGCGGTCGCGGCCGTCAGGACCACCAGCGGCCGGGCGAGCATCATCTGGCGGATCGCTGCCGGCCAGGTCCAAAACACGTACCACGATCCCGCCACCCCAACCCACGCCAGGCCCAGCGTGTACAGCCGCCACCCGAACCCGGCTGCCCAGCGTCGGTACGCGCTGGTCTCGCGCACCGCGAAGAGGCCGGCGTCCACCACGGCATAGGCCGCGGTGGTCGTCAGCGCCAGCCCCAGGACCATCAGCCAGCGGGGCAGCCACGTGGGATCGCCGGTGTTGAGGGCCACCCCGAGCGGTGCGCCGGCGACGCTCGTCCGCTGCCAGAGCGCCGGCCAGGCCTCCACGCGGGTCATCAGGCTGAGGGCGTTGGAAAACACAAAGCTGATGGCCACGAAGAGGAGCGCGGCCACCCACCCGGCGGCCTGCCGCCACGGCCCCAGCCGCCCGGTCCGAAGTCCGACCGCATAGAGGTACACGCCGTAGTAGGCCACCATGAGGGCCGCGATGACCCCCAGCCAGGGCCAGGCCATCAGGATCGTCGCGGGATAGAACACTCTGGCGTACGCCACCTGCGTGAACAGGAGGGGCACGATCCCGAAGTTGATCCCCAGTGCCAGGATGATCGGCATCTGGACCATCACCCGGCCCGACCAGGTGCGGGCGTGCTCGCCCCCTCGCCAGCGGCCCAGCATGGCCAGCAGCGTCCCGGCCAGCCACAGGGTCATCGGGATCAGGTGGAGCGTAAAGCCCAGGACCTTGAAGAAGGCCAGTACCCAGTAGGGCGCAGGGTACCCCAGCGGCGCGGGCGGTCCGATCAACTGGTTCGGGTCCATCTCAGGTTCCTGCTTCGCCCGGCTTGACTACCCTTACGGACCGGTCGCGGGCTCCATGCCGCCTGGCCGCGGCCAGCGGATGGACGACAGGTACTTGGTCAGCACCTCGGCCTCTTCCGCCGTCCCCGCCCAGGGCGGCATGAAGAAGTTGGTCTCACTGAGGTGGTCGAGGAGATGGCGGATCATCTCGGGCGTCCACCCCCGCGTCAGATGGCTGACGGCGGAGTAGCCGACGGTCGCGGCGTGGCAGTTGTTGCACTGGTACTGGAAGATCACCCGGCCGAGGGAGACCTGATCGGCCTCGGGCAGGTCGAGCAGCCGGCGCTCGTCGATCGCGCCACCGTCCATCACCTGGGGATACTGCGACGCCACCAGCACTCTGGTCCAAGTGCCGGTCTCCAGGTAGCCCTGCCGCCGGGCTGCGGGCACCTGCTCCACCAATAGCTGGTTCCCCATGACGACGTTGTAGATGATGTACGGCTTGCGGACCGCCTCGCGGATGAACTCGCCGGTCGCAAACGCCGCCAGCCCCAGCGCGAAGAACAGGATGGCGAAGCCGGGCGACAGCCAGCCCGGGTGCCGGTACGGGCCCAGGTAGAGCATGATGAAGACCGCGATGGTGATGGCGAAGATGAGCACCATCATGATGTTGAGCGAGGCGGCCGCACTCAACGCGGCCCTGGCCGATTCCGGCAGGAAGACGTACCACCCCGCCCCTCCGGCGACGACGAGGATCGCGCCCAGCAGCGCCGGCCGCGCCGAGCGGGCGGCGATGAGGTCGCGCAGCGCGGGATCCCTGACCCTGAAGGCCGCGTGCAGGTAGACATAGAGCGACGCCAGCAGGAAGGCACCGCCGGTGCGGGCCAGGACCTGGGGGACGAACTGCGGGTTGAAGAACGCCACCCAGAAGGTTCGCCGCTCAGGCCAGGCGCCGGGGTGCAGCATGAAGGCGGTGATGCCGGTGATGAGCACCAGGCTCATCCAGGCCGAGCCCGCGTAGATCCACCCCACGGTCTGGTGCGTCCTGGCGTCCAGGCGTCCCCAGAAGTAGTAGAAGATGAACGCCGAGACGATCTCCAGGACGAAGAAGACGTACTCCATAGCCCAGCCGAAGACGAAGATCTGGATGAGCATCGAGGTGGCCAGCGGCGAAGCCAGCCCGATGGTCCACCAGATGCCCACACCGGTGATGGCGCCGTAGACGACCGTCACCAGGATGAAGAACCAGGCGTGGTCCCTGAGGTAGGCCAGGTAGGCGCGGTGGCCGGTGCGGTAGGCGTGCGCCGTCTCCAGGGCCAGGAACAGCCCGCCGCCGACGGCATAGTGCGCCACCAGCACGTGCAGGACCGCGACGATGGCGATGAGCATCGGCGCGGTCAGGAATGGAACGTACCACCAGGGATAATGCACGGGTGCATCCAAAAGCATACCACAGGTTGCGCCCGACTTCATCGGGTCCGGACTGGAGAATCGGGTTGGCTGAGAGTCGCGGCCGGGATCGCAGGGTCACCCAGGAGGGCCGGGCCGCCGGGGTGCGAAGTACGAGGACATGAAGAGGCCCCGCGTTGCCAGCGGCACGCCCTGGGAACCCATCGTCGGCTACTCCCGCGCCATTCGCGTCGGAATCACCGTTCACGTGTCGGGGACGACCGCCACTGACGAGGAAGGCAACATCGTCGGCCGGGGCGATCCCTACCTGCAGACCGTCCAGGCGCTCAGGAACATCGGGAAGGCGCTGGACGCCGTGGCGGCTCGCCTGGAGGACGTGGTGCGCACGCCGCATCTATGTTACCAACATTGACGCCTGGGAGAAGGTCGGAAAGGCCCACGGGGAGGTCTTCGGCGCAATCCGGCCGGCCACCAGCATGGTGGAGGTCAGTCGGCTCATCGATCCCGACATGATGGTGGAGATCGAGGCCGACGCCGTCGTTGGCGATCCGGCGTAGGGGCTCCTCGGCCCGTGGACGCCGGCGTCTTCCTCCGCCGGTTTGTCATCGGTTTCTCGATCGCAGCACTGGTGGGGCCGATCGGCGTACTGTGCATCCGTCGGACCAGCACCGACGGCCGCGCCGCCGGCTGTGTGTCGGGATTGGGCACCGCCAGCGCCGACGCCGTCTACGGCAGCATCGCGGCCTGCGGGCTGACGGTTGTCTCGGGATTCCTCATCGGCCAGCAGGTCTGGTTGCGGCTGATCGGTGCCTGCGCCTCCACGTTCCTCCTGACGCTGACCAATCCCATGACGATCCTGTCGTCTGCAGCGATCTTCGCCGGGCTGGGCCTTGCGGGCATGTCGTCGGGCTTCGCCGCAGCAGGCTTCATGGTCGCAGGTGGCTTGCTGGGCTCCGCGGCCTGGCGACGGTCACGAACGGGATGGTGGAGTTGCCTTTGGCTCGCGCCAGCGGAACTGGGGCGGTGAGCGTCACGACGAGGAACCCCGCCAGAAGTGCCATCCCCGTCAGTCCTGCCGTGGGCCCGCGGACCATATTGCCGTCGCCTCCATCGGGGAGAGATCGCTGCGGTTTCCCGGATCTCTATTGGTTAGACGCAGGCCGCGGCGGGACGGTTCCATCCAGTGGCTCCATGCGCCAGCCGTCGTCTGTGCGCGCCGCCAGTTCCCCGCACTCCACCTCCCGCAGCAGCGCCTCCGCCCGGGAGTAGAAGTCCGTCACGCGCGATGGGGCGTGCGCGTCGCTGGTGACCACCAGCGGGATGCCCAGGTCCAGGCACCGGCGCACGATCCACGGGCTCGGATACGGCTGCCGCGCCGCCTGTCGCCAGCCGTTGGTGTTGACCTCCACGACGACGCCGGCGCGCGCGCACGCCTGGACCGTCGCCTCCACCTCGCGCCGGTACCAGGGCTCGTCCTCCCGGAAGTACCTGGCCCCCCGGTTCCATATCTTGATGCGGTCCAGGTGGCCGACGATGTCGGCGCGACCCCACGCCACCATCCCGCGCACCCGCGCGTAGTACTCTCCGACCAGACGCCGCACCTGGCCGCCGAAGACGTCGCGCAACACACGCTCGAACTCGCGGCGCGAGAGGTCGTAGGCCGCAGGCACGCCGGTGGGACCGGGGCCGAGGAAGTGCACCGATCCGATCATGTAGTCGAAGCGGTAGGCCGAGAACTCCCGCCACATCCGCTCGACGTATTCGGGCAGGTAGTCGAACTCCAGCCCGAGGTGGATCCGGAGCCGGTCGCGGTGGGCGTCCTGGAGGCGCGCGATCTCCGCGCAGTAGGCCGGCAGGGCATCCTGGCGCATGGCGGAGGGGTCGGGGAAGGGGAGCGGGCAGTGGCTGGTGATGCCCAGGGCCTCCAGGCCGGCGGCGACCGCGGCCTCCACGTACTCCGCGATCTCGCCTTTGCCGTCGCAGAAGCGGTTGTGGGTGTGGTAGCTGGTCCGCAGCACTACGGGGGCTCCAGGCGCTGGGTGCCCTCCACGTCCAGCGGTCCGGCAGGCGCCCGGAAGAGGTCGGCCAGGATCTCCAGCCCGCGGACGATGCGCGGGCCCGGTCGGCTAAAGTAGGCGCTCCCGTCGGCGAGGAAGACCCGGCCGGTGCGGACCGCCGGCAGGTCATCCCACCCGGGACGCCCGGCCAGCAGGGAGCCCTCGGCCCGGGCCCGGGCGAGGTCGAAGCCGCACGGGGCGACCACGATGACCTCCGGGGCGTAGGCCACCACCTGGTCCCACTCGATCACGGTCGAGGCCCCGCCCGGGGTCCCCAGGCCATCCCAGCCGCCGGCGATCTGGACCATCTCGGGCACCCAGTGGCCGGCGACGAAGAGCGGATCCAGCCACTCGAGGCAGAGCACCCTCGGGCGAGGGCGCGGGGGAGGCCGGCGGCGGACCTCCTCGATCCGGCCCCGCAGCCGCGCCACCAGGTCGGCGGCCGCGCGGGCCGCGCCGGTCAGGCCGCCCACCACCAGGATCGTTTCCAGGATGTCCTCCAGGCTGTGGGGATCCAGCGAGACGATCTTCGTCCGTCCCTCCAGGACCTTGGTGGCGCCCCGGACCTCGCTGAAGGACGGCGCGCACACCTGACACAATTCCTGGGTCAGGATCAGATCGGGCTCGAGCCCGGCCAGGAGCTGGGCATCCAGGTGGTAGACGCTCTTGCCGCGGTGGACCTGCCGGCGGATGGCGGCGTCGATGTCGGCGCTGCCCATCGCGTTGGAGACGATGGCGTCGCTCAACACGCGCCTGGTTCGGACCTCCGGCGGGTAGTCGCAGTCGTGGGAGACGCCCACCAGGGATTCGCCCAGGTCCAGGGCGCAGACGATCTCGGTGGCGCTGGGAAGGAGCGAGACGATCCTCACCGGCGTTCCTCCGGTGGCCGTACGTGTCGGAACATGGCGAAGAGCACCAGGTCGTAGACGATCTTCAGGCCGCCGCCGAGGAGGAACGGGACGCCGAGTCCCGCGACCTGCATGGCGGCGCCGGCGATCACCGGGGTGACGGCCTGGGCCACGTTGCGGGCGATATTCGTCACGCCCGCCGCGGCCACCCGCTCGTTGGGGTCCACGACCGCCACCACGTACGACTGCCGGGCAGGCACGTCCATCTGCGAGAGCGCGTGGCGTGCCAGCAGCAGGCCCACCGCCCACGCCAGCGACGGCGCCAGAGGGATCGCCATCAGCAGGACGTTGGACGGCAGGTGGGTGAACACCATGGTGTTGATCAGGCCGATCCGCTCCGCGACGCGGGCGGCGGCCAGGAAGGAGGCGGCCTGGAGCAGGCCGACCCCCAGGAAGATGGGGCCCAACAGTTCCGGCCCGGCGCCCCACCGCAGGTGGAAGTAGAACGCGATCAGGCCCTGCACCACGAAGCCGCCGGCGAGCGAGTCCAGGCCAAAGAGCGCGGCGAGCCGGAGGACCACCCTGCGGGACCGGCGCAGGCCGCCGGCGCCTCCCGGTGCCGTCCCCTCGGTGCCGACCTCGACACGGCCGCTGAGGCGCCCGAACAGCCTCAGGACGATGGCGGCGCAGCCGGCGTAGACCAGGAACATCACCCGGTACGCCGCCGGGCCGCCCAGGCCCAGCCACCGCTCCAGCAGCGCGGGGAGGCCGGCAGACAGCGCCCCGGCCGAACCGGCCAGGGCGCCGACCAGGTTGTAGAGCGAGAACAGGCGCGTGCGGCGCGCCTCCGAAGCGGTCTGGGGCAGCATCGCCTGCTCGAGGGAGAGGAACGGGCCGACTTCGCCCGACGTCGCCCCGACCGTGCCGGTCAGCGAGACCAGGATGAGGAGGGGGTAGGACGTGCTGGAGGCAAAGGCCGCGCCGCTGGCGGCCATGCACAGGGCGGAGATCCGCAACATCCTGCGCCGGCCGTAGCGGTCGGCGGTGGCGGCGAACAGGGCGGTGAGCGCGGCCGATCCCACGAGCGTTGCGGTGAGCACGCCGCCGACCTGCCACGGCGCGAACCCCACCTCGGTCAGGTAGACGCCCAGCAGGACGGACTGGAAGCCGTAGGCGAACGTGCGGATGCCGCGCGCGGCCAGGATCAGGCGGCCGTCCATCGAGATCCAGCACGGCGACGCAGGCGCTGCAGCCAGCACGTCCTTACGTTTGGCGGGCGGCCCGCCCTGCCCTATGGCGGACCGCCCGCCAGGACTCCACGCCCGCGGAGGGGGGTCGTGGTATCCTTTCGCTGGATCCTGTCCCGAGGGGGTGGGGTCATGAAGTGGGTCACGCGGGAGCGCGTCAAGGTCGATCGCGTCGCCTGCCCCTGGCTGATCAAGCACTTCATCGATCCCGACGCCGAGTTCCTGTTCGTGCCGTCAGACCAGGTGACAGACGTCGCCCGTCGGACGGGCGCCATCCCCTACGATGTCGAGGGCGCGGAACTCGGGCACGTCGAGGGCCGCTGCTCCTTTGAATCCCTCATCCTGAAATACGGGTTGACGGATCCGGCGCTGGACTACCTGGCCAAGATCGTCCACGGGGCCGACACGAAGGACACCGACATCGTCCCCGAAGCCGCCGGATTGAAGGCGGTCGCCTTGGGGTTCAGCCTGCTCTATCCGGACGACGACCACCGCATCCTGGCCGAGGAGTTTCGCGTCTACGACGCGCTGTATGCCTGGTGCCGCCAGCAGGTGGGGGCGGCCTGACCCGCAGCCCGGCCGCCCCGCTTGGGGAGCCTCCAAGGGGGGAACCCGTCCCGCAGGCACGAACTCTGGGGTACCGGCCCTGTGGCGGGAGGTGGGCGACGGTGGTCATTGAGGAAGGCATCCGCAGCCGCACCGGGCTCGAGGTCCACGGCATCCACCCGGAGATGGTGGGGTGGAACCTGACCACGCCGGCGCTGTACGAGCACGCCGTGCGCCGCCGCGAGGGGCTGATCGCCGAAGGGGGACCGCTGGTGGTCCGGACCGGGCACCACACCGGCCGGTCCCCCCAGGACAAGTTCATCGTCCGCGAACCCTCCAGCGAGGAGCGGATCTGGTGGGGGAAGCACAACCGGCCGACGACCCCCGAGGCCTTCGAGACTCTGCACCGCCGGCTGCTGGCCTACCTCCAGGGGAAGGAACTCTTCGTGCAGGACGTCTTCGTCGGCGCCGATCCGCGCTACCGCCAGCGCGTCCGGGTCATCACCGAGTACGCGTGGCACAGCCTGTTCGCCCGCACCATGTTCATCGTGCCCGACGGCGAGGCGCTGGCCCAGCACACCCCGGAGTTCACCATCATCGATGCGCCGCGGTTCCACGCCGACCCCGAGACCGACGGGACCCGCAGCGAGGTCTTCATCCTGATGCACCTGGCCCGGAAACTGGTCCTCATCGGCGGCACGTCGTATGCCGGCGAGATCAAGAAGTCGGTGTTCACGCTCATGAACTACCTGCTCCCACTGCAGGACGTCCTGCCGATGCACTGTTCGGCCAACGTGGGCCCTTCGGGGGAGGTGGCGCTGTTCTTCGGCCTTTCGGGCACCGGGAAGACGACCCTGTCGTCCGACCCGGAGCGGACGCTGATCGGGGACGACGAGCACGGGTGGTCGGATACCGGCATCTTCAACTTCGAGGGCGGGTGCTACGCGAAGACGATCCGGCTCTCGCGTGAGGGGGAACCCGAGATCTACCAGACGACGCGCATGTTCGGCACCGTGCTGGAGAACGTGGCCATCGACCCGGTGACCCGCCGGCTCGACCTGGACGACGACTCGCTCACTGAGAATACCCGCGCGGCCTACCCCCTGTCCTTCATCCCCAACGCCTCCCCCACCGGTCTGGCCGGACACCCGCGCGCGGTCGTCTTCCTGACGGCCGACGCCTTCGGTGTCATGCCGCCGATCGCGCGCCTGTCAGCCGATCAGGCCATGTACCACTTCCTGGCCGGCTACACCGCCAAGGTCGCCGGCACCGAGAAGGGCGTCACCGAGCCGCAGGCCACCTTCAGCCCCTGCTTCGGAGCGCCGTTCATGGCCCAGCGGCCCAGCGTCTATGCGGGCATGCTGGGCGAGCGGATCGCGCGGCACGGGACCTCGGTCTGGTTGATCAACACCGGGTGGACCGGCGGGCCGTACGGCGAGGGGCAGCGGATCAGGCTGTCCGATACGCGCGCCATGGTCCGCGCGGCGCTGTCGGGAGCCCTGGACGGCGTGCCCACCGTCCGCGATCCGATCTTCGGCGTGCAGGTGCCCACCCACGTGCCCGACGTCCCCCCGGAGATCCTACAGCCCCGCGCCACCTGGCGTGATCCCGCGAAGTACGACGCCACCGCCAGGCGCCTCGCCCGGATGTTTGCCGACGCGTTTGAGGAGTTCGCTCCCCATGTGTCCGCGTCCGTGCGCGTGGCCGCGCCCCGGGCCGACTGACCGGCCTCGTGTCCCGACGCAGGCACAGCGGCGTCCTCACCGGGGGCGGAGAGCCTGCCGGGCTCGCCGCCATGTCGGGTATGATGGATCGGGGACGCTCCCTTGGAGGTGATGTGAGTGCGCATTGCCGTGTTGACAGGCGGCGGGGACGCGCCGGGGCTGAACGCCGCGATCCGGGCCGTCGTCCGCCGGGCCCTCGAGGGCGGTCACGAGGTCGTCGGAGTCCGCAAGGGCTGGCTGGGCCTGCTGGAGGGCGACGTGGTCTCGCTGACCCGCGACAGCGTCTCGGGCATCCTGCCCCGCGGCGGCACCATCCTGGGGACCTCGCGTACGAATCCCTTCAAAGACGATGAGGGTGGCCGGCGCGTGCTGGACACGATTCGGCGGCTGGGCATCGACGCCATCATCGCCATCGGCGGCGACGATACCCTGAGCGTGGCGTTGAAATTGCACCGGATGGACGTCCGCGTGGTGGGGGTGCCCAAGACGATGGACAACGACGTGCCGGGCACCGACTACACCATCGGGTTCGACACCGCCGTCAATGTGGTGATGGAGGCCTGCGACCGGCTGCACACCACCGCGGAGGCCCATCACCGGGTCATGATCATCGAGGTCATGGGGCGGGACGCCGGCTGGGTGGCCGGCGTCGGCGGGCTGGCCGGCGGGGCCGACGTCATCCTGGTCCCCGAGGTGCCGTTTACGATCGACGAGGTGTGCGAGACCATTCGACGGCGCCACGAGCGGGGCCGGACGTTCAGCATCGTCGTGGTGGCCGAGGGCGCGAAGCCCAGCGACTTCGGGGGGCAGATCACCCAGGACGCGCGCGTCGACGAGTTCGGGCATGTGCGGCTCGGCGGGGTGGGCGCACTGCTGGCCCGCGAGGTCGAGGCTCGGACTGGCTATGAGACGCGCGTGACGGTGCTGGGCCACCTCCAGCGCGGCGGCTCGCCCACGGTCTTCGACCGGGTGCTCGCCACGCGCCTGGGAGTGGCGGCGGTGGAGGCCGTCGAGGCGGGGACGTTCGGCATGATGGTGGCCGTGCAGGGGACGAGGATCGTCACCGTTGGCCTGGAGGAGGCGCTGGGCGGGTCCAAGCCGCTGGATCTGGAGCTGTACAGGCTCTCGCGGCTGTTCCACTAGGCCGGCCGCCTATTTGATGAGCCGGCGGCGCATCAGCACCACCGGCAGCGGGAACAGCGCCACCGTCACGACAGACAGCCAGGTCAGGTCCGCGACGTGGCGCGGTCCCGGTGTCCCCAGCGCCAGGGCCCGGGTGAGGTGGACAACATGGGAGAGCGGCGTCAGCCACGCCGCGACGCTCACCCACCCCGGCAGGGCATCCAGGGGGAAGAACACGCCGCTGAACATGAACATGGGCGTGATGAACAGCGCGAAGTAGAAGGTGAAGTAGTCGATGCTGGGGTTGATGGCCGTGAAGGTCATGGCGATGACCGAGAACATCAGGCCCGACAGGAAGAACAGCGGCGGGATCAACAGCGCCAGGATCGAGCGGACCACGCCGAACAGGGCGATGACGACCAGGAACACCGTGCCGTAGAGCACGCTGCGCGTGGCCCCCCACAGGATCTCCCCCACGACCACGTCCTCGATCCCCAGCGGCGTGGTGATGGCCCCGTCGTAGGCCTTCTCGTAGTACATCTGGACGTAGGCGTTGTACGTGCACTCGAAGGTGGCGCCGAACATCGCCGAGGCTGCCACGAGCCCGGTGGCCACGAAGGTCAGGTAGGGCAGGCCGGCGACGGTGCTGAGGTAGGCGCCGATCCCGAAGCCCATGGCCAGCAGATAGATCACCGGTTCCAGGAAGTTCACGGCGACGGATTCCGGGAAGATCCGCCGAAAGATGAAGGCGTTGCGCTGCCAGAACCGGTAGGCCCCCTTCGGCGAGAACAGCCGCATCAGTCGCGCAGCATCCTCCCGGTCAGCCGCAGGAAGACATCTTCCAGGGTGGCGTGGCGCAGCGTGGCCGACTCGACCGCCACCGCCTGCTCCCGGAGGCGGTGCAGCAGGGCGTCCCCGTCGCCCGTGTAGAGGAGCAGCAGGTCGCCCGCGACCTCATGGGTCTCGGCTAACCCGTCGGCCGCCTGGAGGACCTGCGCCAGGGTCCGGCGGGCCGCGTCCCCCTCACCCAGACCCCGCAGCTCGACCACCTCGCGGCCCACATGGGCGCGCACGAGGTCGGCCGGCGCGCCTTCGGCTACGATGCGGCCGGAGTCCATGATCACCAGCCGGTCGCACAGCGCCGCCGCCTCCTCCATGTAGTGGGTCGTGAGGACCTGGGTCACGCCCATCCGCTTGAGGTGCCGGAGTTTCTGCCAGGTGAGCTGGCGGGCCTGCGGGTCGAGCCCGGTGGTGGGCTCGTCCAGGATCAACAGGTCCGGTTGCGGGATCAGGGCGCGGGCGACCATCAGTCGGCGGCGCATCCCGCCGCTGAGCTGCTCCACCCTGCTGTGTGCCCGATCGGCGAGGCCCACGAACTCCAACAGGTCGTCGGCACGGCGGCGGCCCTCAGGCCACGGGATGTCAAAGTACCGGGCGAAGATCAACAGGTTCTCGCGCACCGAGAGCGCCGTATCCAGGGTGTTCTCCTGCGTCACGACGCCCAGGCGGGCCTTGATGGCGCGGGGTTGCGTACGCACGTCCATGCCGAGGACCCGGAGGTCGCCGGCGGTGGGCGGGAGCACGCAGTAGATCATCTTCATGGTCGTCGTTTTGCCCGCGCCGTTGGGGCCGAGGAAACCGAAGCACTCGCCGGAACGGACCGCGAAGGAGATGCCATCCACCGCCACCAGCGCGCCGTACCGCTTGCAAAGCGCCCGGGCCTCGATGACGGGTGCCGCCTCCTGTGAGGGGGACATTGAGGCAGATCGCAACACGACCGCGCTACTTCGGCTATCGGGTCAACGTGACCTTCCGCAGGCCTCGCGGCCGATCGGGATTCAGCCCCCTCGCCACCGAGACGTAGTAGGCGAAGAGGTGCACGACCGGGGCGGCCGCGACCGGCGCCAGGGCCTCAGGCAGCCCCGCGTTGACGGCCACATCCCCGGGGTCGTCTCCGAAGGCGAAGGTGAGCGTGGGGACCGGTCGGACCCGGAGTTGCACGCGGAGGTCGATGAGGCTGGCGCGGGTCCGGCCGGGCGGGAGCAGGAGGATCACGGTGCTCTTCCTGTCCAGGGCGGCGATGGGCCCGTGCAGCAACTCCGCGGCGGAGAGGGATTCGGCCGCGGCATAGGCCGTTTCCTTGAGTTTGAGCGCCGTCTCGTCGGCCACCCCGAGCATGTAGCCTCGCGTGGTCACGATCCAGGGATCGCGCCGGGCGTACCGCTTGGCCAGCGCCGCGACGGTCTCCTCGTGGCGCAGCGCCGCGGTGACCGCGTCGGGGAGGCGTGAGAGCCCCCTGGCCAGATCCCGGTGCTGCCCCCAGCCGACGACCAGGGCGGCCAGCATCGCCAGCGAGGCGGTGAAGGTCTTCGTGGCGGTCACGCTGAGCTCCGGACCGGCCGACAGCGGCAGGACGTGGGCGCTGGTCTGCGCCAGCGGGGAGGCGACATCGTTGGTGATGGCCACCGTCAGCGCCCCCTGTTTCCGCGCCTCGGCCACGACCTCGCTGACGTCGACGGACCGGCCGGATTGGGAGATGCCGATGACGGCGGCGGCGGTCCAGTCCGGGGTGCGGCCATAGAGCGTCGTCACCGACGGCATGGCGGTGGCGGTGGGGATGCGCAGGAGGGTCTCGATCAGGTACTGGCCGTAGACCGCCGCGTTGTGGGAGGTCCCGCGCGCGACGAAGACGACCAGCGTGGGTTTCCGCCGGCGCAGCGCCGCGACGGCGTCCCCCACACCGGCGGCGTGTTCGGCGAGCATGCGCGCCAGGACCTGGGGCTGCTCGCGGATCTCGGACAGCATCGCGTGGGACGGTGCCGTCATGCCGCCCGGAGCCTTCGTCGGACGCGCCGCCGTCCCCTCCGATGGCGGAGCAGTGCAGAGGACTGTGACTACCAGCGCTTGGCGTTGCCCAGGATCTCCCGGGCGTACCCCAGCGTCGCGACCGGCGACATCAAGAACTGGTAGCAGAGCAACCAGGCGACGAACCCCACGCGATTGCGCCGGATGCGCAGTCCCAGTTCCTCGAAGACCTTCACCTGCTTCCAGTACATGGCCAGCGCCACCAGCGCGATCAGCGGGATGACCAAAAGCGTCATCAGTCCGGCAATCCAGTAGTATCCGAACAGCGCCAGAACGATGCCGGGGATGAAGACCAGCGAGTAGGTCCCGTCCAGGAGCGGAAAGAGGAGATCCACCACGACGAAGAACGCCGAGAGGCGGGGGCGCTTCCAGACCAGGTCGAGGTGGGCCTTCAGGCTCTCGATCATCCCTCTGGCCCAGCGCTGGCGCTGGCGGTTGAACCCGCGCCAGGTCGCCGGCACCCGGGTGAAGGCGCAGGCCGTCGCCTCGAACCCGATGCGGTAGCCGCGCTTCTGGAGGGCCCACGTCGCGAAGATGTCCTCGCCGACCACCGGGGACCAGCCCGTGATCTCGAACAGCGCGGCCTTCTTGAAGATGCTGAAGGCGCCCTGGGCCACCAGCGTCCCCTGATACAGCGACTGCTGGCGCTTGACCGACGCGATGGCCAGGAAGTAGTCCCACTCCTGGAGCCGGGTGAGGAGGTTGTCCCGGGAATTCCTGACCAGGACGGCTCCGGCCACAGCGGCCGTGTGGGGCGGGTCGGTGACCATGCGGGCCACGATGCGGCGCAGCGCCTGGTGGTGCAGGAAGGTGTCGGCGTCGATGGTGACCACCAGGTCGGTGGCGGCTGCGGCCAGCCCGTAGTTGAGGGCGAAGGCCTTCCCCCCATGGGGGGCGGGAATCACCGTGAGGTTGGGATACGTGCCGGCGAGGCGGGCGAGGGTGCCCAGGGTCTCGTCGTGCGACCCGTCGTCCACCACGATGATGTCCACGCGGGAGGGGTAGTCCTGACCGGCCAGGCTCAGTAGGGTCTCCTCCAGGGAGTCCTCCTCGTTATAGGCCGCGATGATGACCGTGACCGGCGGATAGGGAACGTCCAGGCGCAGCGGCGGCGGGCGATCAAGGAGGATGCTGATGGCGAGGTGGGCGTTGAGGAATCCCGGGATCAGGGCGACGAACAGGACGATGAGCCATGCGGGCACCTCGCCCACGACGCCCCCCAGGTCCGCAACCCAGGGCCGGGCGATGTCCAGCGAGACGCCAAACCAGGCGGAGGCCAGTCCTGTCGCCAGTGCAAACTTCACCCGTACCGGGATGTAGAACCGCCGGGGAGTCAAGGTGCCGTGCGTCGGACTGGCCGGACCTCGGGAAGCGCCCTCCGGCTCGACGCGCTCCATCCCACTATGCAAGTGCCCAGGGGCGCCCCCCGATACTCATGGTGCCGGAGATCGCCGCTCGTAGACCTCGGGGTTCACCGCGTGGCTCGGACGCTCCCCGCGCAGCACGGCGAGCACCGCCTCCGCGCAGGCACGCTCCATCCGCGCGACCGTCTCGCGGGTGAAGGAGGCCACGTGCGGCGTGGCGACCACGTTCTCCAATCCCACCAGGGTGACGTCGCGCACCGGCTCATCGTGGAACACGTCGAGGCCGGCGCCGGCCAGCCGGCCCTCGCGCAGGGCGCGGGTCAGGGCCGCTTCGTCCACGACGTCTCCCCGGCTGGCGTTGATCAGGATCGCCGTGGGTTTCATCCGGCCCAGGGCCGCGTCGTCGATCAGGTGCCTGGTGGTGGGGGTCAGCGGGACGTGCAGGGTCACGATGTCGCTGGACGCCAGCAGCGTCGGGAGGTCGCAGAACGTGACCCCCAGTGCAGCCGCGGCGGAGGGATCCGGGGCGACGTCGCAGGCCAGCAGCCCCATGCCGAATCCGGCTGCGCGCCTGGCGACGGCCCGGCCGATGGCGCCAAACCCCACGATCCCCAGGGTCTTGCCGCCCACATCGACCCCGAGCGCCCGCTCCCACCGACCTGCCTTCACCATCCGGTCGAAGGAGGGGATCTTCCTGGCCACCGCCAGGATCAGGCCCAGGGTGTGGTCCGCCACGGCGTCGGTGAGCGCGCCGGCAGTAGCCGTCACGATCACCCCGCGGGCCGTGGCCGCCTCGACGTCGACGGAATCCAGCCCGACGCCACGGCGCGCGATGATCTTGAGCCGCGGCGCCGCCGCCAGGACGCGCGCGGTCATCGGCTCGGTCCCGGCGATGATGGCGTCTGCGTCTGCGACCAGCGCCAGGAGTTCCTCTTCGGTGAGGGTGGCGTTCCTCGGATTGGCGATGATCTCGCAGCCGGCGTCTTCCAGGAGGCGGAAGGCCGCGTCGCCGGCCCGCCCGAAGTCCGGCGCCGAGATCAGGACGCGGGGAGGGGTGCTGGGGGTCTGCATTGCCCGGGCGCGGCGAGACCGTGCGTCAGGCGCGGGCCGCAGCGTAGACGCCAGGGGGATGCTTGCGGGTGCTGCTCCACGGTCCGGAATGCAGTATATTACGCCCAGGGATCCTTTCTCCCTGCTTCGACGATGACGATGCCCGCCGTTTCCCCCGAACGGCTGCGGATGCGCCTGGAGGCGCTGGCGGCCATCGGCGCCGACCCCTCAGGTCGCGGCACCAACCGATTCCCGTATTCGCCGTCCCACCTGGAGGCGGTGCGGACCGTCGGCAGATGGATGGAAGAAGCCGGACTGGCGGCCGGATGCGATCCCCTCGGCAATCTGGTCGGCTTCCTCCGGGGCCGGGAGGATTGGCCTGCCATCCTGCTGGGATCGCACCTCGACACGGTCCCCCACGGCGGGATGTTCGACGGCGCGCTGGGGGTCGTGGCGGGGGTCGAGGTCGCGCAGGCCCTGCGGGAGGCCGGACATCGGCCACGACACGCACTGGCGGTTGTGGGCTTCGCCGACGAAGAAGGCCACGCCTTTGACCTGGGGATGCTGGCATCACGGTGCCTGGTGGGCGAGATCCCGACGGGCCGCTTCGGGGCCATCCGCGGGCGCAACGGGCGGACGCTGGCTGAGGCCATGGCCGGGTTCACCCCGGGCCTGCCGCGGGCAGCCGTGCCGTCACGCGCGGGGGCGTACCTGGAACTCCACATCGAGCAGGGGCCGGTCCTGGTCCAGGCGGGGCGCCGCATCGCCGTCGTCACCGCCATCACCGGCATCGCCCGCACCACGGTGGTGCTGGAGGGCGAAGCCACTCACGCCGGCACCACCCCGATGCTCTCCCGCCGCGACGCCCTGGTGGGCGCCGCGGAGATCGTGCTGGCCATCAAGTCGCTGGCCGAGGTCGTGGGGCCGCCCACCGTGGCCACCGTGGGAAGGCTGTGGGTGGAACCCGGGGCGACCAACATCGTCCCCGGCCGCGTGGAGTTCAGCGTCGACGTCCGCACGCCGGATGCGTCACGGCTCTCCGACCTGTGTGCGCGGATTGACCGCGAGATCGGAAGGGTCGGACAGCGCCACGGCCTGACGCCCCACATCGCGGCGTGGGACCGTAGAACCCCGAGGCCCCTGGACGTCTCGGTGCAGCAGGCCATCGCCCAAGCTGCCCGGGACCTGGGGCACGAGCCGCTGGCGATGCCCAGCGGGGCCGGGCACGACGCGATGATCCTGGCGCCCCACGTCCCCGCCGGGATGATCTTTGTCCCGAGTCGGGATGGCATCAGCCATTCCCCCCGCGAGTGGACGGAGTGGGAGGATGCGGCGCTGGGCGCCGCGGTGCTGCTGCACACGGTGCTGGTGCTGGACAGCCGCGGCCCGCTGGACGCCTGCATGCTCCCGATCGCCTATCAGGCGGCTTTGGGCTGACCTCGATGCTGGATGCCGCCTACCGCTACGCGCTGGACAATCAGGCCTTCTTCTGGCAGGCCGTGCGGACTCACGTGCGCCTCTCGATTTCGGCCCTGGGCATCGCCGGGGTGCTGTCGGTCCCCCTCGGCGTCTACGTCGCACGCCGGCGCCTGCTGGCCCCGCAGGTGCTGGGACTCTTCAGCGGGCTGCGGGTCGTCCCGAGCCTGGCGATTCTGTTCCTGGCCGTCCCCTACCTGGGGCTGGGATTTTTCCCCGCGCTGGTGGCGTTGACCGTCCTGGCCTGCCCGCCCATCCTCATCAACACCGAGGCGGGATTCCGCGGCGTGGACGCGGCGGTGATCGAGGCCGCCCGGGGGATGGGGATGAACGCGCGAGCGGTCCTGTGGCGGGTCGAGGTGCCGCTGGCGACCCCGGTGGTCGTGGCCGGAGTGCGCACGGCCGCCGTCGACGTCTTTGCCAGTGCGACGCTCGCCGCGTTCATCGGCGGGGGCGGGCTGGGTGACTTCATCGCCAGGGGGTTCGCACTGTTCGACCCCTCGGTGATGCTCGTGGGCGCCATCCCTGTGGCCCTGTTGACCCTGGGTGCTGAGGCCGTGCTGGCGGGCGCCCAGCGGGTGTTCGAGAATCTCGTCCGTGCCGCCTCAACGTGAGAGAGGGGGGTAGACGATGAGGTCTCCGTTCCGCGCCGTGGTGTCGCTGCTCGCCGTCGCGGCGCTGGCCGCTGCCTGTGCGCCCAGGACGGCTCCCCAGGTCACCCTGAAGGTGGGCTCCAAGGATTTCACCGAGGAGTTCATCCTCGGCGAGATGTACGCCCTGCTGCTGGAGGACGCCGGCTTTGCGGTTGAGCGCAAGTTCAACCTGGGTGGGACGCCGGTGGCCCACGAAGCCCTGCTGAAGGGCGACATCGACCTCTACCCGGAGTACACCAGCACCGGGCTGCTGACCGTGCTCAAGCAGCCTGCGATTCAGGATCCCAACGCGGTGCTCGAGGCCGTCCGCAAAGGATACAAGGAGAAGTTCAACCTCGAGTGGCTCGAGCCTGCCGCGTTCAACAACACGCAGGCTCTGGCCACGACCAAGGAAGTCTCGGCGCGGTACGGCATCAGGACGTTCTCCGACCTGTCGGTGAAGGCGCCGGCGCTGCGCCTGGGGGGCCCGGCGGAGTTCGCCGAGCGGGAGGACGGCATCAAGGGGCTGCAGCGGGCCTACGGGGGATTCCAGTTCCAGGAGTTCAGGCAACTGGGGACCGGCAGCCTGCGCTACGAGGCGCTGCGCAACGGCCAGGTGGACGTCATCGTGGCGTTCAGCACCGACGGTCAGATCAGCGGCCTGGGACTCGTCCTCCTCAAGGACGACAGGAACTTCTACCCCGCCTATCAGGCGGCGCCGGTCGTCCGCGCCGACGTGCTGGCCAGGCACCCCAAGATTGCCGAGACGCTCAACAGGCTGGCCGCGCTGCTGACCGAGGACGTGATGGCCGGCCTCAACTGGCAGGTGGATGGCCCTGAGAAGAAGGAGTTTGCGGCCGTGGCCAGGGCGTTTTTGCAGGAGAAGGGGCTGATCAAGCGGCGGTGAGCGTCATCGAGGTCGAGGGCGTCAGCAAGCGCTTTCCGGGCTCGGCCCGGCCGGCTGTGGATAACTGCAGCCTGCGCGTATCCAGCGGAGACCTGACGGTGTTGCTCGGGCCTTCCGGATCGGGCAAGACCACCCTGCTGAAGCTCATCAACCGGCTCTACGAGCCAGACGCCGGCCGGATCCTCATCGACGGGGTCGACGTGCGCACCCTGCGGGCGTCAGAACTGCGGCGGGGGATCGGTTACGTGATCCAGCAGGTGGGGCTCTTCCCCCACCTGCGCGTCGAGCAGAACATCGCCACGGTGCCGCAGTTGCTGGGCTGGCCGCGGGAGCGCATCGAGGCCCGCATCGACGACCTGCTGGACCTGATGGGCCTGCCGCGCGACTACCGCCGGCGCTACCCCCGGCAGCTCTCGGGAGGCGAGCAGCAGCGGGTGGGGCTGGCGCGGGCGCTGGCCGCCGACCCGAAGATCATGCTGATGGACGAGCCCTTCGGCGCGCTGGACGCCATCACCCGCGCGCGCCTGCAGGACGAATTCCGGGTCATCCAACAGCGGCTCCACAAGACGATCCTCTTCGTGACCCACGATGTGGATGAAGCGCTGCGCCTGGCCGACCGGATCGCCATCATGCGCCAGGGCCGCATCGTGCAGTTCGACACCCCGCTGGCCATCATCAGCCGCCCGCGGGACCAGTTCGTCCGGCAGTTGCTGACCAGCGACGACGTGCTGCGCCACCTGAGCCTGATTCCGGTCCAGGCCGCCCTCGGGGCGCCGGACCGGCCGCCGGCCCACCCTGCGGCCGGGGCCCGAAGCGGCGGCGTCTCCGTGCGGGCCACAGACTCGCTGCGCACCGCGCTTTCCCTGCTGCTGCAGATCGGTGAGGCGGCGCTCACCGTGGTCGGCGACGGTGGGGTGCCGGTCGGCCGGCTCACCTTCGAGGACATCCGCGGGGTGGTCCTGGCCGGCCGCGCGGAGGCGTCGTCCTGATGCGCTACCTGCTGGAGAACCCCGCCCTCGTCCTGCGCCTGCTCGGCCAGCACCTGTGGTTGACCGTCGTCTCCCTGGCGCTGGCCCTGCTGGTCGCCCTGCCGCTGGGCGTGCTGGCGGCGCGGTCGGCCCGGGCGCGCGGCCTGCTTTTGGGGGTGCTCGGGGTCGTCTACTCCATTCCCAGCCTGGCGCTGTTCGTGCTCCTGATTCCGCTGTTGGGCCTGGGGCGCCTCCCGGCGGTGACGGCGCTGGTCGCCTACGCGCAGGTCATCCTGGTCCGCAACGTCACCGTGGGGCTGCTGGGTGTGGACCCCGCGGTGACCGAGGCCGCCAGAGGGATGGGCATGACGCGCTGGCAGCGCTTCTGGCGCGTGGAGTTTCTCCTGGCGCTGCCTGTCATCTTGGCCGGGGTGCGCGTCGCGGTGTTGGCCATTATCGGGATCGGCACGATTGCGGCGTTCATCAATGCCGGCGGACTGGGCGTGCTGCTGTTTGCGGGCGTGGCCCAGAGCCATCCCGACAAGATCGTCGCCGGCGCCCTGACGGCCTCAGGGCTGGCGCTGGGTGTCGGTGCCCTGGTGCGCGGGCTGGAGGACCGGATGCTGCGGGCGATGCAACGCGCCGCGCGCTAGAAGGCGATAAAGACGTTCTTGACCTCCGTGTACAGGTCGAGGGCATGCATCCCCAGCTCGCGGCCGAACCCGCTCATCTTGACACCGCCGAACGGCGCTTCCTGGTGGACGCTGTGGTTGCTGTTGATGCTGAGCACCCCGCTGCGGATGGCCCGCGCCATGCGCAGGGCACGCCCCAGGTCGCGGGTCCACACCGACCCCGAGAGCCCGTAGGGCGAGTCGTTGACCATGCGGATCGCGTCCGCTTCGTCGTCGAAGGGGATGAGACAGGCCACCGGCCCGAAAATCTCCTCCTGCGCCACCCGCATCTCGTTGCGCACGCCTGTCAGCACCGTGGGCAGCAGGAAGGCGCCGGCCGCCAGATGGGGGTCATCTGGCGGCGCCCCTCCGCAGACGACCTCCGCGCCCTCGTCCCGGCCGACGGCGACGTAGCGCAGGACGTGGTCCCGCTGGCGCGTCGAGACCACCGGCCCCATCTCCGTAGCCGGGTCCATCGGGTCGCCGACGCGCAGCCGTCTGGCCGCCTCGATGAAGAGGCCGGCGAACCTATCGTAGACCGACCGCTGGATGAAGACCCGGCTGCGCGCGCAGCAGTCCTGTCCCGCGTTGCCGTAGACGGCGGCGGCCCCGCCGGCGGCGGCCCGCTCCAGGTCGGCGTCGGCGAAGATCACGTTGGGGGACTTACCGCCCAGCTCCAGCGACACCCGCGTCATCCGGTCGGCGGCCAGCTTCATGATCTGGATGCCGGTGGCGGTCTCGCCCGTGAGCGACACCTTCCCGACGGCCCGATGGGTCACGATCGCCGCGCCCACCTGGGCGCCCGGCCCCGTGACGACGTTGAGCACGCCCGGCGGCACCCCGGCCTCCAGCGCCAGCGCGCCGAGGAGCAGCGCGGTGAGCGGCGTGTACGACGCCGGTTTGAGGATGACGGTGTTGCCTGCGGCCAGCGCCGGCGCCACCTTCCAGGACGTGATGAGGAAGGGGAAGTTCCAGGGCACGATGAGGCCCACGACCCCGATCGGATCGCGCAGCGTGAAGTCGAGCCCACGGTCGGCCACCGGGATGGTCTCGCCGAAAAACTTGTTCGCGGCGCCGGCGTAGTACTCGAAACATCCGGCGGCCGCCTCGATCTCCCCGCGCGCGTCGGTGATGGTCTTGCCGCCGGAGCGGACTTCCAGGGTGACCAGTTCCTCTGCGTGCTCGCGGATCCGATTCGCCAGGCGCAGGAGCAGCCGGCCCCGCTCGGTGGCGCTCATCGCCGGCCAGGGACCTTCCTCGAAGGCGGTCTGGGCTGCCCGCGCGGCCCGGTCCACATCCTCCGGACCGCCCTTCGGGACATCGGCCACCACCTCGCCGGTCGCGGGATTGACGACCTCGAAGGTCTCGCCGCTGGCGGCGGCAACCTCCTCGCCGCCGATTCGCATGAGCATGCGCAGGCGCTGCTGCGTGGGCTTCGGATTCATGGGGCCCCCTCCGGTGTGCTCGACCACAGGATTTCCCCGCGATGCGCCGAACACCCTCTGCCAGTCGGGCGCCCCTCGGGCGCAGGGCCGTGGAGGACGCGATGCCGCTGCGATTCTGTGTCATCAACGGCTACCCGGAGCCCAACCGCCAGGTGCTGCTCCAGGCCGGCCACTGCAGCGCCGACGAGATGTACGTCTGGGTGTTCAGGAAACTGCGGCCAGAGGCCCGCCTGGACGTGCTCTACCTGGCCGACCTGGACGTGCCCGTTCCCGATGATCGGTGGATTGAGGGCTACGACGCCTTCCTGTGGACGGGCTCCAACCTGACGATCTACGAGGACGACCCCCGCGTGACCCGTCAGATCGAGTTCTGCCGGCGGATCTTCGAGATCGGCCGGCCGCAGTGGGGGAGCTGCTGGGGCGTGCAGATGGCGGCGGTGGCGGCCGGCGGGGAGGTGCGCAAGAACCCCCGCGGCCGCGAGATGGCCTTTGCCCGCCGGATCCGCCTGACCCCCGAAGGGCGCGCCCACCCCATGTACGAGGGCAAACCCGAGGTCTTCGACGGGTTCATCTCCCACCTGGACGAGGTCACGCGCATCCCCTCAGGTGGCACCCTGCTGGCCACCAACGACCACACCCGGGTTCAGGCTCTTGAGGTCAGGTACGGGAACGGCGTCTACTGGGCCACCCAGTACCATCCCGAGTACGATCTGCACCAGATGACGCGCCTGATCGTGGCCCGGGGGGAGGCCCTGATCAAGGAGGGCTTCTTCGCCGATCGAGCCGCGCTGGAGCACCGGGTCGCCCGGATGGAGGCGCTGGCGCGGGATCCGTCGCGCAAGGACCTGCGCTGGGACCTGGCCATCGGCGACGACCTGCTGGACGAGCGCCTGCGCTGGGTCGAACTGCGGAACTGGTTGGAGAAGGTCGTTATCCCCTCGGCGCGGCGCATGGAGCGCGTGTAGCGAGGCTGGAGGTTCGGTCGCTACCCGACGAACGCTGGCTGTGTCCACGCCACGCCGCCGTTGGACGAGAAGACCTTGGCTCGGACGTAGCCCTCATCGCCCCGCAGCCGGTAGACCGCCTCGTCGCCGTGCACGACCGCCAGCAACCTCCCGCTTGCGCCGATGAAGTGCGTCGTATAGCGGAAGTCCCGTTCCGCGGCGACCCGCAGGGCGATCGCCTCGCCGGTGACGTAGATCTCCTCCAGGGTCACCTCGGTCGAGGCGTAGAAGTCGCCGCGCTCCATCGCTTCCAGGATGGCGCTTGCCGACCGTTCGGTCGCCCGCACCACGACCCAGGCCCGGCCAGGGGGAGACCGGTGGCCCCACCACTCGCCGCGGAAGTGGTGCGCGTCGTCGCTGGCGACCGCCCAGACGCGTCGGCCGGCGGTCAGGAGCCGATCCCAGATCTCCTCGACGCCCGGCCGTCCGCCCCCGCCGAAGTTGTTGCACTCGGCGCTGGCGTTGAACACCTCCAGCAGGCGGTAGTGCTCCACGGAGGACAACTGGACATCGGTGAACGCCCACCGGTAGTTCGGGTGGTTGACCTGGGGGACGCCTCGGGCCGCGCGGACGGCATCGACCTCGCGCTGCAGCAGGGCGGCGATCGTCTCAGCCTGCGGGCGGTCGGGGAGGACGGCGCTGCCCAGCGAATTCACGTGGACGGGCTTGCCCTCGCCGAAGGCGCTGACCTCGCAACCGGGGATCAGCAGCAGGGCGCTGCCGGCGCGGTTCCACCCGCTGACATCGGTCACGCCGTTGTGATCGGTGATCACCAGGAAGTCGTAGCCGTGCGACGCGTACCACCCCGCAACCGCATCCAGCGGCGCATCGCCGTCGGAGCGGTCGGTGTGCGTGTGCGTGTTACCCTTCAACCACGGCATCGGGTCTCTCCCTCCTGGCGTCGCGCCACGGTCCCAGCGCGGCGATGCCGGCGAGCGGGCCGAGGGCCAGCAGGCCGAACGCCGAGCCCCACTGCGCCGTGGGGCTGAAGCCCAGCGCGCCGCCGAGGTCCAGCACCAGGCCGAAGGCCGCCGGCGACGCCGCGGTGGCCGCCCAGCCGAAGAGCATCTGGATCGCAAAGGCCCCGCCCAGGGAGCGGCCGGGCACGACCTCCATCAGCGTGGCGGTGTAGGAGGGGGAGTCCGCCAGGCTGACGGTGCTATAGACGAGGGCGACGGCGGCCACGAGCGCGGTCGGGGCGCCGACCAGCCATCCGAAGCCGAGCGAGCAGAGCAGGCTCGCGGCCAGCATCGCCGTGGCTGCACGGGCGCGGCCCAGGCGATCGGAGAGCCGGCC
>JAVKID010000010.1:0-8880 GCA_031459655.1 Candidatus Fervidifonticultor octavus
CGGCCGGTCGGCGAGAAGAAGTTCACCTAGACCAAGTGCATGTAGCCGGCCTCGGCCAGCAGTTGCTTGGCCTTGACCGGGTTGAAGGGCCACCCCCCTTCCTGCACCGGAGAATACCCGAACATCATGGACGGGCAGGGGGCGTCCACGGCCGTCCCCAGGTCGAACAGCACGCTGGCCAGAATGGCCTTCTTGTTGACGGCGTAGTTGAGCGCCTGGCGGACCCGCACGTCCCGCAGCGGGCCCCACTGGGTGTTCAGGACGATGAAGATGACCCGGTCGCTGGGCGCCTCCACCACCGTCACCCGGGGGTTGCGCCGCAGGCCCTTGACGTCCGGGGCCGGAGGCAGCATGGCCTGGTGGACGTCGCCCGCCAGGACCTGCGTCAGGCGCGTGCCAGCATCGGGGACCACCCGGAAGAGGAGTTCCTCGAACGGGCCCTTCTTGCCCCAGTAGGCGGGGTTGCGTTCCAGCAGGATGGCGTCGCCTCGCCGCCACTCCTTGAACACATAGGGCCCGGTTCCGCCGCCCACCGGCGCCGCCCGCCACCGGTCGCCGGCCCGCTCCACCGCCGCCGGCGAGACGATGGCGAACTGGGTGGTGGTGAGGTCGGCCAGGAACGTGGGGGTGACCTTGCTGAGCGTGACCCGGACCGTATCGTCCCCGACGGCCTCCACGCTCTTGATGGGAGTCACCAGGAACCGCAGCGCGACCGCGATCCGCGGGTCCTGGAGCCGCTCCAGGGTGAACTTCACAGCCTGGGCGTTGAAGGGGGTTCCATCGTGGAAGGTCACCCCCCGGCGCAGGGTGAAGGTATAGGTCAGGCCGTCGCGCGAGATCTGCCAGCGCGTGGCCAGCCGAGGCACGACCTCGTTCTTCACCGGGTGCAGGTCCACCAGGGTCTCGAACATGTAGTCGACGATGTTGGCGATGGTCGTGGTGGTCTGCTCGGCCGGATCGAGCCGGTCGGCGTCGATGCCGATGGCGATGCGCAACTGCCTGGGCACCGCCTGCGCGCCGGCCGGCCCGCCCTGCCAGGAGAACAGCACGGCCGCCAGCGCCGCGACGATCCAGAGTCGCTTGAGGTTTCTGCCCAACGCCCTCCCCCCTTCCATCTCCCTCCCGCCCACGGCGGCTGCGGGAACACTACGGCGTCATGCCCCGGTTCCCTGCCGGGGACGGCAGGGACGGCGGGGGGCGCCCGCGAACGAGCGGATATGACGCGGACCCTCGCCGCCACGGTGCTGGCCGTTCTGCTGTTGGTCCTCCCAGTCGGGGCCGACGATCCCGCCGGCCTCGCCCGGAATCTGGCGGAGAACATCCTGGGGAAGGGGCTGGTGCGGTCCAGCCGCCTGATCGAGGGCGGGCGGACGGTGGACATGGTGTGGGAGTCGGCCACCTACAGGCCGTCCAACTCCACGGCGTTCACCCGCGAACTGCTCCAGGTGGAGGCGCAGTTCGCCTCGGAGGCCATCTTCCGCGTGCTGCACGATGTGCGGGCCCTCCAGTTCCAGATCGTCCTGGGCAAGCGCTCCCTGTGCTCCGGCCGGGCCAGCCGCGACCGGCCGATCGAGATCACCTACACCAGAGACCTGGGAGGCTAGCGGACCGATCCCCCATCGCCGCCCTCCGCCTGTACACGACGCGGAGGGCGGCCCGTCGTGGCCGCCCACCGGTCCCTCATCCCCCGTCGGTCAACTTAGGGCGATCCGGCCGGCTGGACGAAGAGCATGCCGGTCTGCCCGTTGATCGCGTGGTTGAACAGGGCGCAGATGAAGGCGTACGAGCCCCGCCCCTGGGCGACGAACTCGAATTCAGCCTGCTTTCCGGCTTCGACGGTGACGAACTTCCTGCCCTCATTGATCCCCTGCTGAGCGTCGCCCCTGACGATCAGTGGAATGTTGAGCAGGTAGGTCGAGGCGACCTGGTGCGGACGCCCGAACGGGTCGATGTTCCTGAGCCTGATCACCACGGTGTCGCCTTCGTTGAAGCGCAGTTGATTCGGCTCGTACTTGAACGAGGTCATCGCGACCTCGAAGACCTTCCGCGTGGACGTCTGGGCGGGTGCGGACGTGGAGAGTCCGATGAGGATCCCCGCGATCAGGAGTGCTGCCAACAGGTGCTGGGCTCTCATATTATTATCTGTCCCTCCTCTGCAGGGGTCGTGGCGAATCCGACGTCCCGGGATGCCCTCTAGGTACCAGGGAAATGTAAAGACTGTGTCACCGAGGGTTCGAGGGACATCCCTGGCGCAGAGGATGGCCCGGGCGACTGCCGCTGCGGCGCCACGATGCGATTCCGCAGGACCCCGATCCGGTCGATCTCGGCCTCGACCACATCCCCCGGTACGAGCCAGGGGGGCGGCGTCCGCCCCATCGCGACGCCCTCGGGGGTCCCCGTCGCCAGGATGTCGCCGGGTTCAAGGGTCATGCCAGCCGACAGGGTCGCGATCAACTGGGCGACGGGGAAGATCATGGCCCGCGTTGAAGCGTCCTGCCGGCCCTCGCCGTTCACACGCAGCTGCAGCCGCAGATCCTGAGGATCGGGGATGGCCGACCGGTGGACGATCGCCGGTCCCATCGGGCCGAAGGTATCCAGCGACTTACCCTTGAACCACTGCTCGTGCCGGCGCTGCAGGTCGCGGGCGGTGATGTCGTTCATGACGGTGTATCCGAAGACGTAGTCCAGCGCCCGGTCCACCGGGATGTCCCGCCCCCGCCGGCCGATGACCACCGCCAGTTCCACCTCGTAATCCAGGGCCTGGGTGACCGCGTGGTGCACCACGGCCGCCTCGGGGCCGACCACGCACGTGGGGGGCTTGGTGAAGAACACCGGCACCGCCGGTACCGCGCTGCCGCTCTCCCTCGCGTGCTCCGCATAGTTGCGGCCGACGCAGACGATGTTCTTCCGGGGCCGGGGGATCGGGGCCAGCAGCCGGACCTTCGAGAGGGGGACGACGAGATCCCGTGCGCGGCCGTCGCGCAGCAGGCGGCGGCCATGGGCGAGCGCCGTGCGCGCCTGCGACAGGGTGCCGCGCTCGATGAACGACAGCATGTCGTCGGGCATCTCTCCCGAGGCCCGCCCGCGGCGGTGGGCCCTCCCCCGGGCCCGCTCCCTGGCCGCTAGCCGGGCCAGGGGCGCCAGGAGGAAGATGTGCCCGTCCTCCAGCACTCCCAGGCGCTGGCGGCCGCCAGCCTCGACGGTGACAAACCGCATGAGGACACCTCCGACACGTGTGGATCTCGTAGACACGGTTCACGGTCCACCCGCAGTCTCCTGTCGTCGCCTGACGATGCTACCCGAGGCTCCCCGAATGAGATCTCCTGCGATCCTTATGCACATGCGCGAGGAGTCCCGCCGCCCGTGGAGCCGTCTGGGCGACGTCCATGCCATGGACGGTGAGGACGTGGCCATCTGGGGTCTCGCCGCAGTCGAACCAGCCATTGATCCACGGCCGCCGGGTGTGGGCCAGCCGCCGCGTCTGCTAGCGCCCGGCTCTGCCCGGGACCTTCTCGGGCCGGGCGGCCACCGCGCTGAAGAACCGGGCCTGGAGGTCGGCGGCCGAGGGTGGCTCGTCGCCAAAGCGGATGTGGGCCACCAGGGCGGGATGCACCGCCCGCACGGCTTCATAGAGCAGGAGCGCGATGCGTCGGTACGAGAAGTGGCCGCTCTCGCGCGCCCGCAGGGGCACCACGGTGTAGAGTTCACGAAGATTCATCGTGGCCAGGAAGCGGCGGTTGTGGGCGTTGGTGACCAGGTAGGCGGCCTCGCGAGGGAAGTCGCGGGCGATGGTGTGGTAGGCGGCAGTGGCCCGCTCGATGGCATCACGGTAGCGGGACCCGAAACCGGCCTCGTCGACGGCGCGCGGGACGGCGTAGCCCAGGTCGACCGTGGGCGCCTGCGGGCTCTGGGTCATCATCCGGTGGCGCTTGAGGTCGAAGTAGGCGCCCTGGTCGCAGACGATGTCGAAGGTGTAGGCGATGTGCTCCAACTCCCGGATCGGGCTGTCGTGGCGCTCCAGGCGCGCCAGGGCCCCCTCAATGATACCCAGCCGCTCGGACGGGCTCATCGCCTGCGCCCGCGCCCACGCGCGCGCATACGGCTCGCGGCCGTGCCGGTAGAGGCAGGCGGCCACCAGGCGGATCTCGGCGTCGCGGTCGTAGTGGGCCAGACGGACGCCGGCGCTCTCGTCCCCGCCGGGGTCGGAGCCCCACGGCCAGGACGCATCCGGCACCGCCATCACGTCCCGGGCGGCCGCTTCCAGGGCCCCGGCGGTTTCCATAAGATACCGGTTGGGCCCGGCGTACTTGAGCAGGGTCGGCACCTCGGCCTGGGCGACGCGCCGGATCTCCGCGCCGATGGCGCGGACCTCCTCAAGAGGAGACGACAGCATCTTGGTGATGGCGTGCTCGAGGGCCCGGGCGTTGGCCGTCATCCCGACGTTGGCCACCGTCGCGCACGGCAGCAGGAACCGGCAGACGTCCACGTACCTGGATCGGATCCGGGCATGGTAGGCCCGGTCGGTTTCGTCGTCCCGCCGGGGATACCAGGCCTCGATGACCCGGCGTACGGGTTCGAGGCTCGCCTGATAGGTCTCGAAGAGATCCCGGCAGGTGGCCACGTAGCGGTCGGCGTGGGGCGAGGCCGCGATCGCAGGCGGGACGTAGAACGTGTCGAAGATCTGGTAGCGCGTGGACTTCTCGGTGTACGAGCAGAGACGGTTCGACTCCAGGCACTCGATCGCCAGCCGCGAGAGGTTCTCCAGGGCCAGGTGCAGCACGGCATGCTCGGCGACCGAGGCATGGCCGTAGCCGACCACCCACTTCTCGTGGAACGCGCCGGAGGACTCCTCGGTGAGTTCGGCGGCAATTTCGCGGAAGGGCTTGGGGCTGCGCGAAGTCTTCGCAAACGCGACGGCAATGACCTCAGGAGGAAGGAGCCTGGGGCTGAGGAGGTAGATATCGCGTTGGCGCTGCGATGGAGTGCCGTCTACGGAGGCGAACTGTGGGTACATGGCCTTCCTCCCGGGGTCAGCGTATGATTCACCGTCCTGGGGCAAACTCCTGCTTTCCGGCACAGGATCTTGTGGCCTTCCGGGCGAGGACCTCCTAGATGTTGTGCCAGGGACGTGGCTGAGGACCTCCTGCAGAGCCTGAAGAGCCGGCTGGCGGCAACCCGGGCCCGGGACCTCCCTCCCCACCAGCACCGGCGCGCGGCGGTCCTGGTGCCCGTCCTCGCGCCGGACGGGGTCCCCCACCTCCTGTTCACCCGGCGGACGGAGACCGTCGAACACCACAAGGGCCAGATCTCCTTCCCCGGCGGCGGTGAGGAACCCGGGGACGGCAGCCTCCTGGACACCGCGTTGCGCGAGACCTACGAAGAACTCGGGATCCCCCCGTCTGCGGTGGAGGTGTGGGGCCGCCTCGACGAGGCCGAGGCCGTGGTGTCGGGGTTCGCCATCACCCCGTACGTCGGGCGGATTCCCTGGCCGATCGACCTGCGGCCGAACCCCAACGAGATCGCCGAGGTGGTCACGGTGCCGCTGGCGGTCTTCCTGGACCCCGCCAACCTGCGCACGGAAGAGGTGGAGCGCGACGGCCGCCGGCGCCCACTCCTCTTCTACGACTACCCGCCGCACGTCATCTGGGGCGTGACGGCCCGCATCGTGAGGAGCCTGACCGAACTGCTGGCGTCGCCCTAAGGGGAGAGGGCTGGGACCTCTCGGAGCTTAGCCCTACGGGGCGAACACGTAGACGGTGCCGCCGTGGTGGACGACGTAGAGTTCGCCGTCCTGGTCCTCTCCGAACGAGCTGATGTTGAGCCCTGAAGGCACCAGCAGCGCCATGACCCACCGCCCCGGCGACGTCTCGGTGAGGGTCCAGATCCGCCCGCTGCAGTAGTCTCCGAAGACGTACTTCCCCGCCAGGGCGGGCACCGCGGAACCCCGGTAGACATACCCTCCGGTCACCGAGCAGCCCTGGGTGTGGTCGTATTCGGCGATGGGGAGCACGAGGTCCCCGACGCTGCACGGGCTCCCGGGCGGGTAGCAATGCGCGCCTTCCATGATGTTCCACCCGTAGTTGTTGCCCTGCTCGACGATGTCGACCTCCTCCCAGGTGTTCTGGCCCACGTCAGCCAGGAACAGCCGCTGGGTGGCGCGATCGAAGGAGAACCGCCACGGGTTGCGCAGGCCGTACGCGTAGATCTCGCGGCGCACGCCGGCGATGCGGATGAACGGGTTGTCCCGGGGGATGCCGTAGGGCGTTCCCCGGTCCACGTCGATGCGCAGCACCTTGCCGAGCAGCGTGTCCAACCGTTGTCCGTTGCCCTGGGGATCGCCGGAGCCGCCGCCGTCGCCCAGGCCGATGAAGAGCGTGCCGTCGGGGCCGAACAGGTTGAGGCCGCCGTTGTGGTTGGGAAACGGCTGGGGGACCTCCAGCAGCACCCGCTCGGCGGGATCGGCCACATCGGGATTGGTGGAAGAGACCCGGTACTCGGCGATCACCGAGCGTCGGCCGCCGGTCTCCGTCGTGTAGTTCACGAAGAACCGGCCGTTGGCTGCGTAGCGGGGGTGAAATGCCACGCTGAGCAGGCCCATCTCTCCGCAGCAGGAGACCCGGCTGCGGATGTCCAGGTAGGGCGTGGGGAGCAGCGCGCCGTTGCGGAAGATGCGGACCAGCCCGGCCTGCTCGACGATGAACAGGCGGCCGGACCCGTCCCCGGCGTGCGTGACGTAGACGGGTTGGTTCAGCCCGCTCACCACCGGCCTCAGGACCGCCTGGCGGACCGGGCCTGGCCGCCCGGCCGGGGCCGGAGGGCGGGAGGGGGCCAGGATGGACGGCTGCGGTGGGGCCGCAGGCGGCGCGCCGACGCCCGGCGATGCGTGCGCGACGAGCAGCAGGGCACAGACCGCCGCCGTGGTCCGGAACCGGATCAGATGGCGCATGGCCGCCGGTCGTTCATCGGACCGTCACGCGGATGACGCGGTCGTCGTCCGGCGCCGGGTTCCCCCGCCGGTCCCGGTTGCTGGTCAGGATGTAGAGGGCCCCATCGGGCCCCTCGGCCACATCGCGCAACCGGCCGAACTGCCGCTCGAACAACGCCTCGAAGTGGAGGACGCGGCGAGGGTCAGCGGCATCGACGACGAGGCGGTAGAGCGCCTGGCCGCGCAGGCCCGCAAAGAGCATCGACCCCGCCCACGGCCCACGGGTCACGAAGGTCGCACCCGCCGGGGCCCAGGTCGCGGTATCGCCGCTGTGGAGGACCGGCGGGACCATCCCGTCGCGCTGCTGGTCCCCGCTGACGGCCGGCCAGCCGTAGTTCTTCCCCGGCTCGATGTAGTTGACCTCGTCACGGCAGCACCCCTGGGGTCCGCTGGGACCGTGCTCGGTGGCGTAGAGCCGTCGCGTCCGCGGCTGCCAGGCCAGCCCCTGGGGGTTGCGATGTCCGTACGAGTACACAGGCGAGTTGGGAAAGGGGTTGTCGGCAGGGGCAGTCCCGTCGAGGTTGAACCGCAGGACCTTGCCATTGAGCGACGAGCGGTCCTGGGCCAGGTCGGGCACTTGCGCGTCGCCCATGGTCCAGTAGAGCTTCCCGTCCGGCCCGACCTTGACGCGCCCGCCGTCGTGGTTCGGCGCGCCGGCAACGTCGTCGACCAGGACCCGGTCCAGCGCACCCCGGCCGCCGGCCGGATCGTCCCGCAGCCGCACCAGGCGGTTGACCAGCCGGCCGCCTGGCCCCCGGTAGGTGTAGGCGACGTAGACGAAGCGATTCTGCGTGAACTGGGGGTCGAGCGCCAGGCCCAGCAGGCCGGCCTCGCTCACATCTGCGACGTCGATGGTCATCCAGGGGGCGGCCTGCAGCTGACCGTCCCTGACGACGCGGATCCGGCCCGGCCGCTCGGTGAGGAAGAGGCGGCCGTCCGGCGCGAAGTCGATGGCCCAGGGCGCCTCCAGCCCGCGGATGATGGTCTCGGCCGTGGGCGTGCCCGCCTGGGCCGCCAGGCCGGGCCCCACGGCGGCAAGCCACGCGAGGACCGCACCGCCGACGACCAGCAGGACCATCGCCCTCATGCGCACCACCTCACCAGGAAGACGCCCCTTGCATCTATCTTACCCGCTCGCCGATCGACCGTCAGGCCCGCCAAACGGCGGAGCCCTCCGTGGCGTATAATGGCATTCGGTATGGCTCAGCCGACATCCGCCGGGGCAGGCCGCTCCCCGATCTATCTCGACTACGCAGCCACCACGCCGGTGGATCCGCGCGTGCGGGATGCCATGCAGCCGTATTTCACCGAGCGGTTCGGCAACGCCGGCAGCGTCCACCAGTTCGGTCAGGCCGCCCGTGCAGCCGTGGACGAGGCGCGGGCCGAGGTGGCGCGCCTGATCGGGGCCGAGCCGCGGGAGATCGTCTTCACCTCCGGCGCCACCGAAGCCAACAACATGGCGATCTTCGGGGCCGTCTTCACCCGCGGCCTCCCCGACCGGCACATCATCACCGCGGCGACGGAGCACCACGCCGTGCTGGAACCGTGCCGGTGGCTGGAGACGCGCGGCGTGGCCGTCACCGTGCTCCCGGTGGACCGATGGGGCCGCGTGGACCCCGACGCGGTGCGGCGGGCGATCCGGCCGGAGACCGTGCTGATCTCGATCATGCACGGCAACAACGAGATCGGCACGCTGGGCCCCGTCGCCGAGGTCGCGGCCATCGCCCGCGAGCATGGGATCCTGTTCCACACCGATGCCACGCAGAGCGCCGGGATCGTCCCGATCGACGTCAGGGCGCTGGGCGCCGACCTGCTCTCACTGTCGGCGCACAAGCGCTACGGGCCCAAGGGGATCGGCGCACTCTACATCCGCACCGGCGTGGCCATCGAACCCT
>JAVKID010000010.1:8890-44006 GCA_031459655.1 Candidatus Fervidifonticultor octavus
GGCGGGACCGAGAACGTGCCGGCCATCGTGGGCTTCGGGGCGGCTGCGCGCCTGGCGCGCGAGGGCATGGCCGAGGAGGCCGCCCGGGTAGCCTCGCTGCGCGACCGCCTGGCCGCCGGGCTGGCGGCGCTGGAGGGCGCGCACCTCAACGGCCACCCCCGCGAACGTCTGCCGGGGATCGTGAATGTCTCCTTCGAAGACGCCGACAGCGAGTCGCTGTTGCTGGCCCTCGACCTGGAGGGGATCGCCGCCTCCAGCGGGTCGGCCTGCACGTCCGGGAGCCTGGAGCCCTCCCACGTGATTGCGGCGCTCGGCCTCCCGGAGCGGATCGCCGCCGGGACGGTGCGCTTCTCGCTGGGCCGCTGGACCACGGCCGAGGAGATCGACCGCACGCTGGCAGTGCTGCCGGGCATCCTGGCGTCGGTTCGCCGGGCGGCGGTGCGGAAGGTGTGAAGGCGCCTCCGGTTGAACCTTCCTGTTGACTCGCCGTGGTCGACTATCTCCCGGTCCTCATTCACTTCGTGCTGGTCGTCGGGCTCACGGTCACCCTGCTGGGTGCCCATGCGCTGCTGGGTGGGAGCCGGCCGCTGCCGCCGAAGCAGGAACCCTACGAGTCCGGCGTGTGGTCCGTGGGGTCGGCGCGCGAGCGCGTGCCGATCCGCTACTACCTCATTGCCATGCTCTTCATTCTCTTCGATCTCGAGGTCGTCTTCCTGTTCCCCTGGGCGGTCGTGTTCCGGCAGCTGGGCGCCTATGGCCTGGGCGCCATGCTGGTCTTCCTGGGCGTGCTCGGCGTCGGCCTGATCTACGCCTGGAAGCGGGGAGTGCTGGAATGGCAGTGACCGACGCCGCGGCCGAACGCGAGGCGGCAACCTTCGAGAAGCGGGTGCTGTTGACCACCATCGACCGCATGGTGGCCTGGGCCCGCAAGAGCAGCGTGTGGCCCGCCCAGTTCGGCCTGGCCTGCTGCGCCATCGAGATGATGAGCACCGCGGCGGCCCGCTTCGACCTGGGGCGCTTCGGGAGCGAACTGTTCCGCGCGTCGCCCCGGCAGGCCGACCTGCTCATCGTCTCGGGCCGCGTCTCCCAGAAGATGGCGCCGGTGCTGCGCCACATCTACGACCAGATGCTGGAGCCCAAGTGGGTGATCGCCATGGGCGACTGCGCCTCGTGCGGCGGCGTCTTCAACAACTACGCGCTGGTCCAGGGGGTAGACAAGGTGGTCCCGGTGGACGTCTACGTCGCCGGCTGCCCGCCGCGCCCGGAGGCGCTGCTGGACGGGTTCATGAAGCTCCAGGCGAAGATCGCCAGGACCGGAGGCCGCCGTGAGCCGGGCCGCTGACCGGGCCTCCCTGGTCGCCCGCCGCCTGGGCGAGGCGGACGTGATGATCGAGGAGTTCCGCGGTGAGGTCACGGCGGTGGTGCCCGCGGAGCGCATCCTGGAGGCGCTGCGCGTGTTGCGCGACGCGCCTGAGGGGACGCCGGTGCTCACCGACCTGACCGCCCTCGACCGCTATCCGGCCGAGCCGCGCTTCGAGGTCGTCTACCTCCTCACCTGGTATGCGCCGCCGGCCCGCCTCCGGGTGAAGGCCCGGCTTTCAGGCGGCGCGCCCACGATCGCCAGCGCCACCTCCCTCTGGCCGGCGGCCAACTGGTTGGAGCGCGAAGTGTACGACATGTTCGGCATCCGGTTCGAGGGACACCCGAACCTGACGCGGATCCTGATGCCCGACGACTGGGAAGGGCATCCGCTCCGCAAAGACTTCCCGTTGACGGAAGAACCGGTGCAGTTCATCGGCCACGTGCCGAAGACGCCCAGCACGATCATTCCCAAGGCGCCGCCGCGTGGGTAGCCGGACCGAGACCCTGACCCTCAACATGGGCCCGCAGCACCCTTCCACCCACGGGGTGCTGCGGTTGATCCTCGAACTGGAGGGCGAGGTCATCCTGGGCGCCACGCCGGTGATCGGCTACCTGCACACCGGGTTCGAGAAGGAAATGGAGCACCGGACCTACCACCAGAACATCGTCTTCCCGGCGCGGATCGAGTACCTGGCGACCTTCATCGAGGAGACCGCCTACGTGCTGGCGGTGGAGAAACTCCTGGGCATCGCCCCGCCGCCGCGGGCCCAGGCCGCCCGGGTCATCCTCTCGGAGCTCTCCCGCATCGCCAGCCACCTGGTGTGGCTGGGCACCAGCGCCATCGATCTCCAGGTCACCAGCGTCTTCATCTACTGCATGCAGGACCGCGAGGAGATCCTCGACATCCTGGAGATGGTGTCCGGCCAGCGCATGATGCACGGCTTCCTGCGGATCGGCGGCATGCAGTGGGACCTGCCCGAGGGATTCGAGGCGCGCGTGCGCCGGCTGATGGACCGCCTGCCTTCCCGGATCGACGAGTACGATCGGTTGCTGACCGACAACCTCATCTGGCGGAAGCGCACGGAGGGGATTGCGGTCCTGTCCCCTGATGACGCCCTGCGCTACGGCTGCACCGGTCCGATCCTGCGGGGGTCGGGCGTCCCCTACGACGTCCGCAAGGCCTTTCCGTACAGCGGGTACGAGCAGTACGAGTTCGACGTGCCGCTGGGGAAGCACGGGGACGCCTTCGACCGGTACCTGATCCGGCTCGAGGAGATGCGCCAGAGCCGGCGCATCATCCTCCAGGCGCTCGACCGTCTGCCCGACGGTCCCTGGATCACGGACGACCGCAAGGTGGCGCTGCCGCCTCGAGCCGAGCTGGTGCGCAGCATGGAGGCGGTCATCCACCAGTTCAAGCTGGTGAGCGAAGGCCTCCACCCTCCGGTTGGCGAGGTCTATGCGGCCGTGGAGTCCCCCCGGGGCGAGAAAGGCTACTACATCGTCAGCGACGGGAGCAACCGGCCTGCGCGGGTCCGCGTCCGCGCCCCGTCGTTCAACAACCTGCAGGCGCTGCCGGTGATGCTCTACCACGGCTACGTGGCCGACTGCGTGGTGGCCATCGCCAGCATCGACATCGTTCTGGGAGACGTGGACCGCTGATGGCCGTCCCCCGCGTCCATGCCCTCAGCGAGGCCGCGCGGGCGGAGATCCGCCGGCTGGCGGCGCGCTACGAGCACCGGCAGTCGGCGCTGCTGCCGGCGCTGTTCGTGGCGCAGGAGGAGGTGGGGTACCTGCCGCCGGCGGCCCTCGCGGCGGTGGCGGAGACGCTGGACCTCCCGCTCTCGGAGGTGACGTCGGTGGCGTCGTTCTACCACCTGTTCCACCTGGAGCCGATCGGGCGGCACCTGGTGCAGGTCTGCACCAACCTCTCGTGCCTCCTGAACGGGTGCCGTCAGGTGGTGCGGCGGCTGGAGGAGCATCTGGGGGTGGCGGCGGGCCAGACCACGGCGGATGGCCGGTTCACCTGGCGGGTGGTGGAGTGCCTGGCGGCGTGCGAGGAGGCGCCGGTGCTGCTCGTGGACGAGGACCGGTGGCCACGGGTCGCCCCCGACGACGTCGAGGGGATCCTGGCGCGCTATCCGTGAGGGGCTGCTGATGCGGGAGTCGATCATCCTGAAGTGGGCGCGGACGCCGGGGATGGAGCACCTGGAGGAGTACCGCCGGGCAGGCGGGTACGAGGCGGCGCGCCGGGTGGCGGTGGGGGCGTGGACGCCGGACCAGGTCATCGAGCTGCTGATCGCGTCGGGGCTGCGGGGCAAGGGCGGGGCCGGCTTCCCCACCGGGCAGAAGTGGAAGTTCATCCCCCGCCAGGCGCCGACCACGTACGTGGTGGTGAACGCGGACGAAGGGGAACCGGGGACCTTCAAGGACCGGACGCTGCTGGAGGGCTGCCCGCACCTGTTGATCGAGGGGATCCTGATCGCGGCGATGACCGTGGGCGCGACGAAGGCCTACATCTACCTGCGGCGGGAGTTCCACCGGGCGCGGCGGGTGCTGGAGGCGGCGCTGGCGCAGGCCCGGGCGGCGGGGGTGGTGGGCGAGCGCGTCTTCGGGACCGGGCAGGCGGTGGAGATCGTGGTGCACACGGGGGCGGGGGCGTACATCGCCGGGGAGGAGTCGGCGCTGCTGGAGTCGCTGGAGGGCCGGCGGGCGCTGCCGCGGCTGCGGCCGCCGTTCCCGGCGCAGGCCGGGCTGTACGGGCAGCCGACGCTGGTCAACAACGTCGAGACGCTGTGCCACGTGCCGGTGATCCTCACCCTGGGGCCGGAGCGGTACCGGAGCTACGGGCCGCCGGCCCTGTTCTCCGTCAGCGGCTGTGTGGTGCGGCCGGGGGTCTACGAGGCGCCGCTGGGGGTGACGCTGCGCGCGCTGGTCTTCGACTATGCCGGGGGGCTGCGGCCGGGCCGGCGGTTTGTGGCGGCCTTTCCCGGCGGGTCCTCGTCGATGCTCCTGACCGCAGACCAGCTGGATGTCCCGATGGACTACGACAGCCTGCGGCAGGTGGGCTCCATGCTGGGGTCGGCGGCCGTGATCGTCCTCGACGATGCCGCGGATCTCGTGGAGGTCATCGCCCGCGCCGTGGAGTTCTACCGCGACGAGTCCTGCGGCAAGTGCACGCCCTGCCGGGAGGGCACGGTCTGGCTCAGCCAGATCTTCGAGCGCATCCTGGGGGGCCGCGGCCGGGTGGAGGACCTGCACCTCTTGGAGAGCATCGCCCAGGGCATGACCGGGACATGCTTCTGCCCGCTGGGCGAGAGCGTCCCGCCCAGCCTGGTCGCCTCGCTCCGCCACTTCCGCGGCGCCTATGAGCGGCACATCGCCCAGGCGGTGGTCCATGGCCGCTGAGCCCGGAGCCCGGACGGTCACGCTGACCATCGACGGCCGGCGGGTGACCGTGCCGGAGGGCACGACCGTCTACCAGGCCGCCCGGGCCGTCGGCGTCGAGATTCCCATCTTCTGCTACCACGACCGCATGCCGCCGCTGGGCGCCTGCCGCATGTGCCTGGTCAAGGTGGAGAAGATGCCGAAGCTGCAGGCCTCCTGCACCCTGCCGGCCGCCGACGGCATGGTCGTCGACACGCACGGCCCCGAGGTCCGGGCCGGACAGGAGGCCATCCTCGAGTTCCTGCTGATCAACCACCCCCTGGACTGCCCGATCTGCGACAAGGGCGGCGAGTGCCCGCTGCAGGACCAGACCTTTCGGTGGGGTCCCGGCCGCAGCCGGTTCACCGAGCCGAAGCGCGACTTCGCCAAGCCCGTCTCGCTGGGTCCGGTGCTGGCCCTCGACCGCGAGCGGTGCATCCTCTGCTGGCGCTGCGTGCGCTTCGGCGAGATCATCGCGGGCGACGATGCCCTCAAGGGCTTTCAGCGGGGATTTGCCAGCGAGATCAACACCGCGTTCACGCAGCCGGTGGCATCCAAGTTCATCGGCAACACCATCGCGATCTGCCCGGTGGGGGCGCTCACCAGCCGGCCCTACCGGTTCCGCGCCCGGCCATGGGACAACCGGCCGGTGCCGTCCACCTGTACCCACTGCGGCCTGGGCTGCGCGGTCTGGCTGGACGTGCGGGACAACCAGATCCTCCGCACACGCGCGCGGGAGGAACCGGCGGTCAACGACATCTGGCTGTGCGACCGCGGCTTCTTCGGGCACGACTACGTGAGCGCGAAGGATCGCCTGACCACGCCCCTGGTGCGGCGCCACGGCCGGCTCGAAGAGACGTCCTGGGGTGAGGCCCTGGACCTGGTGGCCGCCCACCTGCGCGCCTCGATGGCGCGAGGGCCCGGGCGGGTGGCGTTCCTGGGGGGCGCGCGCCTGTCCAACGAGGAGGCGTGGGTGGCCTCGCGGTTCTTCCGCCAGGTGGTGGGCACGCCGCACCTGGACCACCGGGTGGACGCCTCGCCGGTCGGCGCCAGCCTGCGCGTCCCGTGGGGCCTGCGCGCGCCCATCGAGGAGATCGGCCGCGCCGACGTGCTGGTGCTCATCGGCTGCGACGTCACCGAAGAGTACCCGGTGCTGTGGCTGCGGATGAAGCAGGCGGTCGACCGGGGCGCAACCCTCGTCGTCGTCCACGCCAAGCGCCTGGAGATCCACCGGTTCGTCCGGCACGAGCACCTGGTCCGCCATGACCGGCTGGCCGCCACAGTGGAGGACTTGGCCCGGGGTGCGGAGGCCGCCGACCCGGCGGTGGTCCGCACGGCCGCGTCGATCGCGGCAGGGGCCCGGGTCCACATCCTGGTCGGGCGGGGAGCCCTCGATGCCCCGGGCGGCCCGGCCCTGCTGCGGGCGGCGGCGCGCCTGGCAGCGCGGGCGAAGGGCACGCTCCACATCGCCCGCGGCAAGGGGAATGAGATCGGCGCCCAGCGCTTTGGCCTGATCCCATCGGATGGCGGCTGGAACGCGCCCGAGATCCTGGAGGCGGCGGCCGGCGGGAGGCTTGACGTGCTCTACGTGGCCGGCGGCGATCCGGCGACGGCGGTCACCGATCGCGCCGCCTGGGAGGCCGCCCGGCGCGGTGTGGGCTTCCTGGTGGTGCACGAGGCGTTCCTCTCGTCGACGGCCCGGTCGGCCGATGTGGTGCTGCCGGCGCTGGTGCTGCCCGAGAAGCCCGGTACCGTGACCAACCTGGAGGGCCGCACCCTCCCGCTGGCCGCGGCGGTGGTGGGCCCGGGCCAGGCACGGTCCGACGATGCGATCTTCGCCTCCCTGGCCGCGGCCCTGGGCGTGACGTTCTCGTACGGCACCAGCGAAGAGCTCCTGGAGGAGATGCGCGCAGCCGTCCCCGACTTCTGCCCGGGGGCCGTCTCGCCGATTCCGCCGGTCAGCGTCCCGGCTGGCGCCGCCCGGCGGCCCGAGGCGCTCCCTGATGAGGATCCGGGGCGGGCGGAGGCGTCCGGCCTGTGGCTGGCGCTCACCGAGCAGCTCTTCTCGCAGGGGGTCATGACAGGACGGTGCCGGGGCATCACGGACCTGGCTGGCGCCCCGCACTGCCTGATCCATCCCTCCGATGCCGCACGGCTCGGCGTCCGGGATCGGTCGTTGGTCGAACTGGCGACCGCGCACGGCGCCGTCGTGCTGCAGGCGCGCACCAGCGACGTCACGGTGCCCGGGCAGGTCCTGGTGCCCCGCGGCTACGACGCCGTCCCGGTGCACGCGCTGGTCCGCTGGCCCCACCCCGCCGCCGCGGTCTCGGTGCGGCCGATCCTGCCCGCGGCGGCCGGAGGGGCCCCGTGATCCCCGCGGTCCGGTGCATCAGGTGGGCCCCGTGATCCCCGCGGTCCGGTGCATCAGGGGGGCCCCGTGAGCGCCGTGCTGGTCGAGGCCGCGGTCAAGAGCGCCGTCCTTCTGGCCCTGCTGCTGACGGCCTTCGCCTACATGACCCTGCTCGAACGCCGGCTGATCGCCCGTTTCCAACTGCGGTATGGACCGAACCGGGTCGGCCCCTTCGGCCTGCTCCAGCCGCTGGCCGACGGGATCAAACTCATCTTCAAGGAGAGCTTCATCCCCGCCCGCGCCGACGTGCTGGTGTACTGGATCGCGCCGGCCATCTCGATGATCGCGGCCCTGTTCGTCTACGCCGTGATCCCCATTGGGCCGGAGGTCCAGATCTTCGGCCGCAGGATCTCCCTGTACCTGGCCGATGTCAACATCGGGATCCTGCTGGTGCTCGGGGCCTCGTCGATCGGCGTCTACGGCATCATCCTCGGCGGCTGGTCGGCCAACAACAAGTACGCGCTGCTGGGCAGCCTGCGCTCCTCGGCCCAGGTCATCAGCTATGAACTCGTCATCGGGCTGGCGGTGGCCTCGGTGGTGCTCAGCGCGGGGTCGTTGAGCCTGGTGGACATCGTGAACGCGCAGCAGCGGCTCTGGTTCGTGGTCACCCAGCCGGTGGCGTTTCTCCTGTTCCTCATCGGGGGCATCGCCGAGACCAACCGCGCCCCCTTCGACCTCCCCGAGGCCGAGCAGGAGCTGATCGCCGGCTTCCACACCGAGTACGGCGGGTTCAAGTTCGCCATGTTCTACGCCGGGGAGTACCTGGGCATTGTGACCATGAGCCTGCTGACCGCCACGCTCTTCCTGGGCGGCTGGCACGGGCCGGTCCTGCCCGGGGTGGTCTGGGTCGCGCTGAAGACGTTCGCCTTCGTCTTCCTGTTCATCTGGCTCCGCGCCACGTTCCCGCGGGTGCGCCACGACCAGTTGATGGGGCTGAGCTGGAAGGTGCTGATCGAGATCGGATTCGCCAACGTCGTGGTGACGGCGGCGGTCCTGGCACTGGTGGGGAGATAGCCATGGCGTCGCTGGTGAGGCAATCGCTGGCGCTGCTGCGCGGCCTGCTCATCGTCGGGCGGTATCTCTTCCGCCCGCGGGTCACCACCGCCTATCCAGACGTCAAGACCCGGGTCGAGGCGCGGTTCAAGGGGCGCCACTGGCTGACCCGCTACGAGGACGGGATGGAGCGGTGCGTGGGGTGCGAGTTGTGCGTCATCGTCTGCCCGTCCCAGGCGATCTACGTCAAGGCGGCCGAGAACACGCCGGAACGCCAGGTGAGCAAGGGCGAGCGGTACGCCGAGGACTTCCAGATCAACATGCTCCGGTGCATCTTCTGCGGGTTCTGCGAGGAAGCCTGTCCTACCGGGGCCATCGTGCTGGGGCGCGACTACGAGCTCTCCGGGTACACCCGCGAGTCGCTCATCTACACGAAGCCGATGTTGACCGAACCCTACCCGGGAGCGTCGGGCCGCGACCCGCGGCGGGAGGTGTAGGCGGTGGAGTGGGTCGTCTTCATCCCAGCCGCCGCACTGGCCCTCGCCGGCGGCGTGGGCGTCGTCGTCGCCCGGCAGCCCGTCCACAGCGCCATCGCGCTGCTGGTGGTGCTGGTCGCGCTGGCGGTGACCTACCTGCTGCTGGCCGCGCAGTTCATCGCCGCCCTCCAGGTGATCATCTACGCCGGCGCCATCGTCGTCTTGTTCCTCTTCGTCATCATGCTGTTGCACGCGCGCTCGGGCGAAGGGCCGGTCCCCAAGCTCCCCCGACAACCGGTGGCCGCGGCCATTGTGGCGGCCCTCTACCTGGCCGTGCTGCTGGTGGCCGTGCTGGACGCATCCGCGCCATTCCCCCCGCCCCCCGAGGGCTTCGGTGAGGCCCGGCAGATCGGCGCGGCGCTGTTCGCAGGGTTCCTGCTGCCCTTCCAGCTGGCGGCGATCATCCTGCTGGTCGGGATCGTGACCGCCGTGATCCTGGGCCGCCGCCCCGAGGGCGAGGAGGAGCGCTAGACCGTGGTCCCCTCGTTCGCCTACCTGGCCCTGAGCGCGGCGCTGTTCACCCTCGGCGCCATGGGCGTCCTGGTCCGCCGCAGCGCGCTCATCATCTTCATGTCCGTGGAGTTGATGCTCAACTCCGTGAACCTGGCGTTTGTGACCTTTGCCCGGATGCACCAGTCCATCGAGGGCCAGGTGGTGGTCTTCTTCGTCCTGGTGGTGACCGCGGTCGAGGTGGTCGTCGGCCTGGCCCTGATCGTGGACATCTTCCGCTCCCGCGAGAGCGTGGACGTCGACGACGTGGACCTCTTGCGAGGCTAGACGATGAACGACGTGGTCATCAGAGTCGGCTGGCCGTTGATGCTGGTCTGGCCGCTTGTGGGCTGGCTGGCTAACGGCCTGCTGGGCGGTCGGCTGCCCCGGACGGCCTCGGGGATCATCGCCAGCGGGGTCGCCGGCGCCAGTTTCGCCACCGCGCTGCTGGTCGCCTCGGCCTACCGCGGGGTCGCCGCGGCGGACGCGGCGGTCTCGTTTCCGATCCCACTGTTTGACTGGCTGGGCGCCGGGCGCCTGACGGTGGAGGCGAGCCTGCTGGTCGACCCGCTGGCGCTGGTCATGGCGCTGGTGGTCGGCGGCGTCGGGTTCCTCATCCACGTGTACTCGATCGGGTACATGGCCGACGATCCCCACCCGTCGCGCTACTTCGCCTACCTCAACCTCTTTGTCTTTGCCATGCTCCTGCTGGTCTCCGCCGGCAACCTCCTGCTCCTCTTCGTCGGCTGGGAACTCGTCGGCCTCTGCTCCTACCTGCTGATCGGGTACTGGTTCGACCGCCCGGCCGCCGCGGCCGCCGGCCGCAAGGCCTTTGTCGTGAACCGCATCGGGGATGCGGCGTTCCTGCTGGGGGTGTTCCTCCTCTTCGTGGCCCTGGGGACGCTGGACATCCTGGAGATCCGCGAGGGCGTGGCGACCCTCTCGGGCGCGGAGCGCCGGCTGGCCGCGCTGCTCCTGTTCGCCGGCGCCACCGGCAAGTCCGCGCAACTGCCGCTGCACATCTGGCTGCCGGACGCCATGGAGGGTCCGACGCCGGTCTCGGCGCTGATTCATGCCGCCACCATGGTCACCGCCGGCGTCTTTGTCATCGCGCGGCTGGACCGGCTGTTCCTCACCGCGCCTGAGGCTCTGGTGGTGGTGGCGATGGTCGGCGCGCTGACCGCATTCTTCGCCGCGACGGTGGCGCTCCGTCAGCACGATCTGAAGCGCGTGCTGGCCTACTCCACCATCAGCCAGCTCGGGTACATGTTCGTGGGGATGGGCGTCGCGGCCCCCTCCGCCGCGATCTTCCACCTGGTCAGCCACGCCTTCTTCAAGGCGCTGCTGTTCCTGGCCGCGGGCAGCGTCATGCATGCGATGCACGAGGTCATCGACATGCGCCGCCTGGGCGGGTTGGCCCGGCCGCTGCGTCAGACCGCCGGCGGGTTCGTCATCGGCGCGCTGGCCCTGGCTGGCGTGCCGCCCTTTGCGGGCTTCTTCAGCAAGGACCTGATCCTCGAGCACGCCTTCGCGTTCGGGCTCCGCACCGGCAACTACCTCCCCTACGCGCTGGGCCTGGTGACGGCCGCCGTGACGGCCGTCTACATCACGCGCGCCGTCTTGCTCACCTTCTCCGGGCCGCCCGCCGAGCCCGGCGCGCGCCCTCACGAGGCGCCGCCGGTCATGCTGTGGCCGATGGCCGCCCTGGCCGTCCTCTCGGTCACCGGCGGCCTGCTGGGCGCCTCCGTCGCCGGCGCGCCGCTGCTGCGGTTCCTGGACGGGCTGCTCGGCCTGGTGGAGTCCGGCGCCGAGGCCGCGCCGCACCCGCCGGCCGGCCTGCTGCTTGGGCTCTCGGTGGCGGCCGCCCTGGCCGGGATGCTGGTCGGCTGGCGCGCCCACCGCGGACGCCGCGATCCGGTGCTGGGGCGGGTGGGCGTCTTCCTGGAACAGCGCTGGTACATCGACGCGCTGTACGACCGCGCCATCGTGGCCCCCGGCCACACGCTGGCGCGCTGGCTCGCCGGGCCGTTCGATCTGGGCGTCATCGACGGCGCCGTGAACCTGGTGGGCCGGGGGCTGGGGGCGCTCGGCGGGCAGGCGCGGCGGTTGCAGACCGGCTATGCCCGCCAGTACGCCCTGGGCGTGCTGATCGGGACCGTGCTCATCCTGGGCTACTGGATGCTGAGGTGGTGACGGTGCCGGCGTCCAGGGAGCGGAGGTAGCAGGATGCTCTCGGTGCTCATCGCGCTTCCGCTGGCCGGCGCCCTGCTCGTGGCGCTGATCCCGCGGGAGCGCGAAGAGACGATCCGGCGGGTGGGGTTGGCCGTCAGCCTGGGCGCGCTGGTGGTCGCCGCCTGGCTCTTCCGGGCCTTCGACCCCGCCTCCGGCGAGATGCAGTTTGCCGTGCGGGTGCCGTGGATCCCCGCCCTGGGCATCGGGTACGCCGTCGGCGTGGACGGCATCTCGCTGCTGCTGGTGGGCCTGACCGCCGTCATCTTCCCCCTGGCGTTGCTGGGGTCGTGGGGCTCGATCACCGAGCAGGTCAAGTGGTTCACCGTGGCGATGCTGAGCCTGGAGGGCGCAGTGTTCGGGACGTTTCTGGCCCTCGACCTGATTCTCTTCTACGTGTTCTGGGAAGCGGTCCTGATCCCTATGGCCTTTCTCATCGCGCTGTGGGGCGGGCCGGCCAGGCGTTACGCGGCCATCAAGTTCTTCCTGTATACGATGGCGGCGAGCGTGGTGATGCTGGTGGCGATCCTGGCCCTCCACGTGCTGGGCAGGCGCCTCCTGGGGGAGCGGACGTTCGACCTGGAGGTGCTCGCGACCATGGTGCTGCCCCCCGGTGTGCAGGCGTGGCTGTTCGCGGCGTTCGCCCTGGCCTTTGCGGTCAAAGTGCCGGTGTGGCCGCTGCACACCTGGCTGCCCGACGCCCACACCGAAGCGCCCACCGCCGGCAGCGTGATCCTGGCCGCGTTGCTGTTGAAGATGGGCACCTACGGCTTCGTGCGCTTCGGGCCCATGCTGTTCCCCGAGGCGCTCCCGGCGTCGGCGCCGCTGCTGGCCGCGCTGGCGATCGTCGGCATCCTCTACGGTGCGGTGGTGTCCTGGGCGCAGACCGATCTCAAACGTCTCATCGCGTTCAGCAGCGTCAGCCACCTGGGGTTCGTCATGCTGGGGATCGCGTCGCTCACCGAGCAGGGGCTGCAGGGCAGCCTGATCCAGATGGTCAACCACGGGATCAGCACCGGCGCGCTCTTCTTGATCGTGGGGGTGCTCTACGATCGGACCCACTCGCGCCAGATCGCCGACTACGGCGGGGTGGCGGCGCTCATGCCGCGGTTCGCCGTGATCTTCACCATCGTCATGCTGTCGTCGGTGGCGCTGCCTGGCACCAACGGGTTCGTCGGCGAGTTCTTGATCCTGCTCGGCGCCTTCCAGACCTCGACGTGGTGGGCGGTCCTGGGGGTGGGGGGCGTGATCCTCTCCGCCGTCTACCTCCTCTGGGCCTATCAGCAGGTGATGCACGGACCGCAGGCCGCACGGCATCCTGAGCGGCTGGTCGAGGTCACCCGCCGTGAGGTCCTGGTGTTCGCGCCGCTGGTGGCGCTGATCTTCCTCATCGGGGTCTACCCGAAGCCGCTGCTGGACCGCTCCGAGGCCGCGGTCCAGGCGGTGCTGAACCGGCTGGACCGCCCGGCGATGGCGGAGCCCCTCAGGAGGCCCCGGTGATCGCGCCCCCGCCGGTTCCGATCCTGCTGATCGCCCCTGAGGTCGCCGTCCTGGCCACGGCCATGGTCGTGCTCGTGGCCGACCTCTGGTTGCGGCCCGAGCGCCGCGACCTGCTGGTCGGCGGGAGCGTGCTCGGCGTGGTGCTGGCCGCCCTGCTGGGGGTGACCCTCCCCGATGGGGTCGGGTTCGCCGACAGGTACGTGCGCGATGGGCTCACCCGGGTGGGCCAGACCCTGGCCCTGGCCGCCATCGCCCTGGGCATCCTGGTGGCCCCGGAGTACCTGCGCCGCCTCAGGATGGAGCGCGGCGAGTACTATGCCCTGGTGCTGATCGCTGGCGCCGGCGCCATGCTCATGGCGGCCAGCGGCGACCTGCTGCTGCTCTTTCTCGCCCTGGAGACCCTCTCGATTCCGCTCTACGTGCTGGCGGCGTCCCGCCGCGGCAGCGTCCGGAGCCAGGAAGCCGGCATGAAGTACTTCCTGCTCGGCACCTTCGCCAGCGCCTTCTTCCTCTACGGCATCGCGCTGCTCTACGGCGCCGCAGGCACGACCCGGCTCGCGGGGCTGGCTGACTTCCTCGCGCGCGGGCCGTCGAGCCTGGCGGCAGCCGCCGGGGTCGGCCTGCTGGTGATCGGCCTGGGCTTCAAGGCGGCACTCGTCCCGTTCCACACCTGGGCACCCGACGTCTACGAGGGCGCGCCATTTCCCGCGGCCGCGTTCATGTCGGTGGTGGCGAAGATCGCCGTGTTCGCGGCGCTGGTCCGGGTCTTTCCCCTGACGTTGGGCGCGCTGGCCGGGCAGTGGACGGTGCTGCTCGGCGTGCTGGCGGCGGTCACCATGATCGTCGGCAACCTGGCCGCCCTGGCCCAGACGAACTACAAGCGCCTGCTCGCCTACTCCAGCATCGCGCACGCCGGCTACCTCCTGGTCGGGGTGGCAACGGCGACGCCGGACGCGGCCTCGGCGGTCATGACCTACCTGGCGGTCTACGCGGCGATGGGCACCGGGGCCTTCGCGGTAGCGGTGGCCCTGGAGCGGGGCGGGCAGGAGGCCGACCGGATCGAGGACTACGCCGGGCTGGCCGAGCGCGCGCCGCTGCTGGCCGCCGCCACCGCGCTGTTCATGATCTCGCTGGCCGGCCTGCCGCCCACCGGTGGGTTCATCGCCAAGTTGGGGATCTTCGCCGCGGCGGTCGAGGGGGGAGGGCGGGGCGGCCTCGTGCTGGCACTGATCGGGGTGCTGACCAGCGTCACCTCCGTGTACTACTATCTGCGCGTCCCATACGTCATGTACGCGGGCCAGCCCGGACCCGCGGTCGCATCCGGCGGGATCTCCTCCGGCGGGATCTCCTCCGGCGTCGGCGGGCCAGGCGGCGCGGTGCGCCTGCATCCCAGCCCGATGGTGAACCTGGTGCTGCTGCTAACGGCGGCCGTGGTGCTGCAGATGGGGTTCCTGCCACGGACGATCATCGCGTTCGCGCAACAGGTGGGCGCGCTGCTGCGGTGAGCCGCAGGCTACGCGGGGCCACAGCGAAACCCTGGCTGGCCTGGGGCGATGCGGCGGCCCTGCTCCTCTTCACCGTGCTGGGCCTGCGGTTCCACAAGGTCGCGGTGACCCGCGACGAAGTGCTGCAGACCGCCGTGCCGCTGTGGGCGGCGTGGTTCGCCGTGGCGGCCCTGCTGAAGACCTACCGCCGTCCCGGCGCTGTGCTGTTCCTCACAAACTGGATGGTGGCGGTGCCGCTGGCGCTCCTTGCCCGGCAACTCTGGCTGGGGAGGCCGTTGGGCCAGGGGTTCCTGGTCTTCCTGGGGGTGGCGCTGGCCATGACGCTCATCTTCCTGGGCGCCTGGCGGATCGGTGCATTCCTTGCGGGACGCGTGGGGAGACGGCCCCGACCAGATGTTCCCGGCTGACGTCAACAGCCGCCGGAGGCAGGAGGGCGTCCGCCTGCCCCTCGGGAGGGCCGGCCGTCACCCTCCAGGGCGTGCCCGCGCGCGCGTCCCTCGGCGGAGCGCCCATACCCCCCAGATGATCAGGACCATCGCCGGAATCTGTCCCAGCGTCAGGGGGCCCAGCGCGCGCAGGTCGCTGCGCAGCATGTCCAGGAACAGGCGGCCGATCGAGGTGGGCACCACGATGGCCCAGAAGACTTGGCCGTCAAACCTCCGGGTCGCCGCCACCTTCCGCGCGTAGAGCAGGATGCCTGCGGCGAAGAGCATCTCGTAGATCTGCAAGGGATGGCGTGGCGCATCGGGCGCCGTCGCGAACCGGACGCCCCACGGCAGCGTGGTCGGGTCGCCGTAGAGCTCCCCGTTGATGAAGTTGCCGAGGCGGACGAAGATGTTACCGATGGGGATCGCCCAGCCGAACGCGTCCGCGAAGGTCCACATGGAGATGCCGCTGCGCCGAGAGGCCCAGGCCACGTAGAGCAGGCCGGCGCCGATGGCGCCGTGGGAGGTCAGCCCGCCCTGGTCCACCCGGACGATGTCGATCAGGTTGCGGAACTCGCCCGGGTGGGAGAGGACATAGCCCAGCCGGGCGCCGACCAGGGCTGCGAGCGTGAACCCGACGGTGGTGCCATCGAGGACCGCCGCGGGAATCCCGATCCGGGGTCCGTAGCGGTAGGCGACCACCATGCTCAGCGCCATGGTGGTCGCCAGCAGGAGGCCGTACCACCGGACGGCCAGCGGGCCGATCTGGATGATCACAGGGTCCATGGCCGGGGTCAGTCTAGCATCGGCGTCCCGGCCGCTCAAGGTGCCAGAGGTCTGCGGGGTGGCGGCCAGGTCAAGGGGAAGCTGGCCTCCAGAAGGAAGGGGGACTGTGGTGAGCGCGCCGCCGTCGGATCCGATCCTGCTCCTGGGCGACCCGCGACTGCGGATCGTCTGCGCGCCGGTGGCCGACCTCCGCGATCCCGTCTTCCGGAACCGGGCCGCCCGGCTCCAGGCAGCGCTGGCGCGGTTCCGTGCCGAGCACGGCTTCGGCCGTGCCATCGCCGCCCCCCAGATCGGCATTCCGAGTCGCTTCGTGACCATGGACCTGGGCTCCGGCCCCCTGCTCCTCGTCAATCCCGAGATCACCTGGACCAGCGAGGAGACCTTCACCATGTGGGACGATTGCATGTGCTTCCCGTGGGTGCTGGTCCGCGTCCGCCGGCACCGCTCCATCTCGGTGCGGTTCACCGATGGGGAGGGTCGGGCCCAGGAGTGGCCGCGGCTCGACCCGGCCACCTCGGAGTTGCTCCAGCACGAACTCGACCACCTGGACGGCATCCTGGCCATCGACCGGGCGCTGGACCGCGAGGCCATCATCAGTCGCGCGGTCTTCGAAGCGGACCCCGGGAGGTTCCGCTCCCAGGTGGACTACGTGATCGATGCGAAATCCACTGAGTGACACTTTCCATCCACCAGAGGACGTGCTGGGAACCCGCTCGTCTTCGTCGCCGCCGTGGCCGTCATGGGGGTGGGCCCGGGATCGCCGGTACGCCCTCACCTCCATCGGCGTGCTGCTCCTGCTGGGGTTCGTCCTCGGCAGGGCCCCTGGCAGGACCAGGCCCGAGGCGCCAGGTTCTCCAACCGCGAGTCTGATACAGTCCTGAGCCGATTCCCACCACACCTCGCCCGGTGCACACTGGGGCCGAAGGAGGCCTTCCTGATGAGCGATCGCAAGAAAGTCACCCTGCCCATGCTGCTCAAGAAGATGGCCGAGGGCATCCCCATCACGATGATCACCTGCTAGGCCGGCATCCCGGTCATGGGGCATCTGGGTCTCACCCCGCAGAGCGTCTCCGCCTTGGGCGGGTTCCGCGTCCAGGGCCGGGGCGCCGCCCGCGCCAGGACGATCATCGACGACGCCAGGGCCCTGGAAGACGCGGGCGCCTCTAGCATCCTGCTGGAACTGGTGCCCGACCGCGTCTGCCAGATCGTCACCGAGCGCGCCGGCATCCCGATCATCAGCCTGGGCTCGGGGCCGCACGCCCACGGACAGTTGCTGATCTTCCACGACATGTTCGGCCTCTATCCGCGGTTCAAACCCAAGATGGCGAAGGTCTACGCCAATGCCGGGGAGGTCATCCTCAACGGCCTGCGCCAGTACGTGGCCGAGGTGACCACCCGGCAGTTCCTGCAGCCCGAGCACTGGTTTGGGATCGACGACGAGCAACTGGCGGAACTGAAGCAGATCGCCTGACGCACGACGCGGCACACGGTCGTGGTCCCCGACCACGTGAGGTCAGCCTTCCGGCCCGAGTGCCGGGCGACCGCGGTGGGGAGCCTGCCCCACACCGACCCGGTGGTCGCCTGCGACCTGGTCGCCCAGTATCTCCCGGATATCCCGGCCTGGCCGCAGTTGCCCAGGCGCGACCCCCGCGAGAGCATGTACGTGCAGTACAGCCAGGGATTCCCCGGGATCGTCTTCGAGCCCGGGCGGATCTATGTGGACCGCCGGCGCGATCTGGAGGCCGGCCTGGAGCATCTGTACCTGCGCTACCTGAATGCCGACGTGGGCGCGTCGGCCACCAGCCCCGACCACGCGGCGGGGCTGGCGCAGTTCCTGATCCGGCCCTGGGAGTCGATCGCGGCCGTCAAAGGCCAGATCGTGGGGCCGGTGAGCTGGGGGCTGACCGTCACCGATCAGGATCGGCGGGCCATCCTCTACGACGACGTGCTGGCCGACGCCGCGGCGAAACACCTGCGGCTGGCCGCGGTCTGGCAGGAGCGCGAACTCCGCCGGCTGGCCTCGCAGACCATCATCGTCGTGGACGAGCCCTACCTGGCCTCGGTCGGCTCGGCGTTCGTGGCCGTCGAGCGACACGAGGTTGTCGCGCTGCTCGAAGAGGTCTTCGCCGGCCTGCAGGGCCTCAAAGGCGTCCACTGCTGCGGCAACACCGACTGGTCGCTGGTCCTCGAGACCTCGGCTGACGTCCTCAGCTTCGACGCCTACAGCTTCGCCGAACCGCTCTCGCTCTATCCCCGGGCCCTGCGGGCGTTCCTGGACCGCGGTGGCATCATCGCCTGGGGCATCGTCCCGACGTCGGACGATGCCGCGGTGATGGCGGAATCGGCCGAGAGCCTGACCGACCGCCTCTGGAGCGCGCTGAGGCTCGTCGCCTCCAAGGGCGTCCCGCTGGACAATCTGCTCGCCGCCTCGTTGGTCACCCCGTCCTGCGGGATGGGGACCCTGTCGGAGCCGGCGGCGGTGCGGGCGCTGGAGTTGCTGGCCGGGGTTGCGGCGAGGATACGGCATGACGTACTGGGACGGTGATCCCACCCCGGTCTGCCGGGGCTGCACCAACAAGGGGAGGAACCCCATGAGAGAAGTCCTGCAGGAGAGGCTGCGCATCGCAGAAAGCGCACTGGCCGCGATCAATGCGCTGCTCCTGGATCCCAAGAGCCTGGTCGTGGGCGCGGTCCTCGACCTGGTGACCAAGCATGGAGGCCCGGACGTGATCAACCGCAAGGCCGCTGCCGCCCGGTCCCTCCCCGCGCTGCTGGCCCGACTGGAGGCGCAGCGGTCACCCTATCTGGCCGACCTGCGCTGGCTCATCGAGCAGCGGGACCGCGGCGCCTTCATCAGCATCCCGGAATACCGCCGGAGGGTGGTGGGTCCGCGGGCCGATGAGATGGCGTTCGACGAGGCGTTCGCCGTGACCCTGGAGATCAGCGCCATGCAGTACTTCCTGTGGCTGGTCGCGGAGGCGAGGCAGGCCATCGCCAACGGGGACGTCATGCCGGGCCGGGTCATCCGGGTTCGGAGGATGAAGGAGTCCGAGGCCGACGACCTGGTGGCCGTGGCCGCGGCCATGCAGATCATGGGCGCGTTCTACGTCGAGACCCTCGACACCAGGGGGACCGACGGATCCAACATCCACCTGGGCGGCCCGGACACCATTACCGGGTACTTCGGCGGCATCGGCCAGCCCAACGACCACGCCCTGGCCTGGCTGGACGAGTTCCTCTACGACTACACGACCTGCGGCGTCCCGCAGGTGCTCAACATCAACCCGGGGACCGTGCTCCTGGGCTACCTGCTGCACAAACTCGGCGTGCACATCGAGTTCAAGACCTCGGTGTTCATGGGCAACGACCACCGGGGAACTCCGGAGGCGGGGCGTCTGGCGGCGTAGGCACGCCGGGGAGGAGCCCGGCCGGCGGGGCGCGGGCCCACGGGCCGGTGGTGGGCCTGGGCTGGCGTGCTGGCCGTGCTGGCCGGTGCTGGCCGGCGCGTGTTGACGGACGCAGGCCCGTGTGTTAGTCTTAGCATCAACCGAATAGCTTCTCTTATCAAGAGTGGGTGAGGGACGGGCCCGATGACCCCCGGCAACCTGCCAGTGTGGTAAGGTGCCAACCCCCGCGGATCCAGTTCCGGCGGATAAGAGGGTGGGATCCCCTCCAGAGGCAGGAAGTGGAGGGGATTTTTGTATCCTGCGGAGGCGCGTGTGGCCATCCCATCCGAGCGCGTGCGCGTCAGCGTCCCGGCGTCGGTCGCCAACCTGGGCGCGGGATTCGACTGCCTGGCGGCCGCCGTCAGCGTCCGCGCCGAGATCACGCTGGCGCGGGCCCCATCCCCGGTGGTCGCCGTCACGGGCGTGGCCGTCCCCCAGGATGAGACCAACCTGATCTACCGGAGTGCGGCCGCGGTGGCGGAGCGCGTCGGGTATGCCGGCGCCTTCGAACTGCGGGCCTACTTCCCCATTCCGCTCCGGGGCGGGCTGGGCAGCAGCGCCGCCGCGATCGTCGGTGGGGCGGTGGCCGCGACCCGGCTGCTGGAGGCGCCGCTGGATGCCGACGCGCTGCTGGGCCTGGCGACCTCGTTCGAGGGCCACCCCGACAACGTCGCGGCGGCCCTGCTGGGCGGCGTGGTGATCGTGGCACAGAACAGCGCGGCCATCCGGTGGACCCGGATCGTGCCCGCCGGATCGCCGGCGGTGGTCCTCGCCATCCCCGCGCTGGAGGTCGAGACGGCGAAGGCGCGTCAGGTGCTGCCCGACCGGGTGAGCCGGGAGGATGCGGTCTTCAACCTGGGCCACACCGCCCTGCTGGTGGCCGCGCTGGCGCAGGGGCGGGCGGACCTGCTGCGGGTCGCTCTGCACGACCGCCTGCACCAGCCCTACCGCGCGCCGCTGGTCCCGGGCTTCGGGGCGGTCGTGGACGCCGCGCAACGGGCCGGTGCCTACGGAGCCGTGCTCAGCGGATCGGGTCCGACGGTGGCCGCGCTGACTCCGCCGGAAGCGGCGTCGTCGGTCGGCGAGGCGATGCAAAGGGCGTTCGAGCAGGCCGGGGTGGAGAGCCGCGTGGTGGTGACGGAGATCGACCCGCGCGGGGCGCTCGACGGCTGACGCGGGGGACCGCGCTCGGGCACTGACACGGTGCCGGGCAGAGGGAGGGATGACGCGATGCCGGTGGAGCGGTTGCGGTGTCGGGAGTGCGGGACCGAGGTCCCGGTCGGGCCCCACTACGTGTGCGAGCAGTGCTTCGGCCCGCTGGACGTCGTCTACGACGTGGAGGCGATGCGCCGCCTGCCGCTGCGCGAGCGCATCGAGGCCGGTCCGCGCTCCATCTGGCGCTACGCCGACCTGTTGCCGGTGCCCTACGATCCCGCCGTGGACCTCGCCGCCGGGTTCACGCCGCTGTTGCCCGCGCCGCGCCTGGGGGCGGCCCTGGGCCTGCGCCGGCTCTTCCTCAAGAACGACTCCACCAACCCGACCTGGTCGTTCAAGGACCGCGCGGTCGAGATCGGAACCGCCGCGGCCCGACGGTTCGGGTTCAGCGTCCTGGCCTGCGCCTCCACCGGCAACCTGGCCAATTCCGTCGCGGCGCATGCGGCGCGAGCGGGCATGCGCGCGTTCGTCTTCGTGCCCGCCGGCATCGAGCGCGGCAAGGTGGTGCAGTCGGCCATCTACGGCCCCACGGTCGTCGAGGTCGAGGGCGGCTACGACGAGGTCAACCGGCTGTGCGCGGAGATCGGGGAAGAGCACCACTGGGCGTTTCTCAACGTGAACCTGCGGCCGTTCTACAGCGAGGGCGGCAAGACGCTGGCCTTTGAGGTCGCGGAGCAACTGGGCTGGCAGGCGCCGGATGACATCGTCGTCCCCATCGCATCGGGCAACCTGCTGGTCAAGATCCACAAGGGCTTCCACGAACTGGCCGCCCTCGGGCTGATCCCGGGCGCGTCCACGCGGATCCACGGCGCCCAGGCCGACGGATGCGCGCCGGTGGCGGCCGCCTTCAAAGACGGCGGGGAGATCCGGCCGGTGCGCCCGCAGACCATCGCTCATTCCCTGGCGATCGGGACTCCCGCCGACGGCCGCTACGCCATCGCCGCCGTGCGCGGCAGCGGCGGGCAGATCGAGGCGGTCACCGACGACGAAATCCTGGAGGGGATGACGTTGCTGGCGCGGACCGAGGGGATCTTCACCGAGACGGCCGGCGGGGTGACCGTCGCCACCCTGAAGAAACTGGCGGCCTCCGGCGCGGTCGATCCCGACGGCGTCACCGTCGCCTGCATTACCGGCATGGGCCTGAAAACCCAGGAGGCGGCAGCCGGGGCGGTCGCCGCCTCCGTGCGCATCAGGCCCACCCTGCGCGCCTTCGAGCAGGCCGCCCTGGCCGGCGCGCCCGTCTGAGGACCCCACAGGACCAGAGAGGGAGAGGCACGATGGCGACCATCAGGATTCCCACCCCGCTGCGGCGCTACACCAACGGCGAGCGGCAGATCACGGTCACCGCGGACACGGTGGCATCAGCGATCGCCGAGCTCGACCGGCGGTTCCCGGGGGTGCGCTCGCGCCTGCTGGATGCCGACGGGCAGATCCACCGCTTCGTCACCATTTTCGTGGGAGAGCAGGACGTCCGGCTCCTGGCCGGCCTCGCTACGCCGCTGGACGAGCAGGCAGAGGTCTCCATCATCCCCGCCATGGCCGGCGGATGATCCGCCTCCGATCGTGCTATGGTTAGGGTGGAGTGCAGGCCACAAGGCTCCTGCCGGACCCTCAACGTCCATGAGCGTTCCTGCCGCCGTGCGCCGGCGCGCCGAGCAGGTGCGCGCGGAGATCAACGAACACAACTACCGTTACTACGTCCTGGACGCCCCTGCCATCTCCGACGCGGAGTACGACCGGCTCCTCCGTGACCTCCGCGACCTGGAGGACCGCTACCCCGACCTGATCACCCCCGACTCGCCGACCCAGCGGGTGGGCGCGCCACCGTCGGCGGCCTTTGGGGCGGTGCAGCACCGCCTCCCGATGCTGAGCCTGGCCAACGCGTTCGGGGACGCCGACCTGGAGGCCTGGGGGAGGCGGGTCCGCGCAGCCCTGGGGGAGGCGCCTGTGGGGTACGTCTGCGAGTTGAAGATCGACGGCGCCGCGGTCTCCCTGACCTACGAAGACGGGCGGCTCGTCCGCGGCGCGACCCGGGGCGACGGCGAACGAGGGGAGGACGTCACCCCGAACCTGCGGACGGTCCGCAGCGTCCCGCTGCGCTTGCGGGGGGACCGGCCCCCGCGGCTGGTGGAAGTCCGCGGCGAGGTCTACCTGTCGCGCCGGGCTTTCGAGGCCCTCAACGTCGACCGCGCCTCGCGCGGCGAGGCGCTCTTCGCCAACCCGCGCAACGCGGCCGCCGGGTCGCTGCGGCAACTCGACCCCCAGGTCACGGCCGGCCGTCCCCTGGACATCTTCGCCTACGGGATCGGACACAGCGAGGGGCTCACCGTCCGGTCCCACTGGGAGACGCTGCGCTGGCTGCGCGATGCCGGGTTCCGGACCAACCCCCACACGGCGCGCTGCGAGTCCCTCCAGGAGGTGGGGGACTACATCAGGACCTGGACCGAGCGGCGCGCCACCCTCGACTACGACACCGACGGCGTCGTCATCAAGGTCGACGACCTGGCCCAGCAGGCCGAGCTGGGCGCCACCACCCAGGCGCCGCGCTGGGCGCTGGCGTACAAGTTCCCCGCCGAGCAGGCGATCACCCGGCTCGTGGACATCACGATCAACGTGGGCCGTACCGGCGCTCTGACGCCGACGGCGGTCCTGGAGCCGGTGCGCGTCTCGGGCGTGACCGTCACCAGCGCCACCCTGCACAACGAGGACGAGATCCGCCGCAAGGACGTCCGCATTGGCGACTGGGTCATCGTGCAGCGCGCGGGCGAGGTGATCCCCGAGGTCGTCGCGCCGCTGCCCGAGCGGCGGACGGGTCAGGAGCGTCCCTTCGAGATGCCCTGGCAGTGCCCGGCCTGCTCCACGCCGGTGGAGCGTCCCGAGGGCGAGGCGGTCGCGCGCTGTCCGAACCTCGCCTGCCCCGCCCAGATCCAGGAGCGCCTCGTCCACTTCGCGTCGCGGAACGCGATGGACATCGAGGGGCTGGGCCACAGGCTCCTCGCGCAACTCCTCGAGCGCGGGCTGGTCCGCGATCCGGCGGACCTCTATCATCTGACCAAAGCGCACCTTTTGACCCTCGAGCGGATGGGCGAGAGGCTGGCACAGAACCTCCTGGACGCCATCGACCGCAGCCGGCAGCCGACGCTGGCGCGGTTCCTCTACGCCCTGGGGATCAGGCATGTCGGGGCCCATGTGGCCGAGGTCCTGGCCGGCCACTTCCCGAGTCTCGAGGCCCTGATGGACGCCTCGTTCGAGGAGGTGCGCGACGTCCCGGGCATCGGGCCCACCATCGCCGAGAGCATCGCCGCCTTCTTCACGCAGGCCCCCAACCGCCGCCTGGTGGCGCGCCTGCTGGACGCCGGCATCAGGCCATCGGCCGGCGCGCCGGCGGTCGCCGCGCGCGACGGCCCGCTGGCCGGCGCCCAGGTGGTGTTCACCGGCGCGCTGGGCCGGTGGACCCGCAGCCAGGCCGAAGAGCTGGTCCGCCGCGCCGGAGGATCCCCCGCGGACAGCGTCACGAAGAAGACCACGTATGTGGTGGCGGGTGCGGCCGCCGGGTCCAAGCTGGAGAAGGCGCGCCGGCTCGGCGTGACCGTGCTGACCGAGGACGAGTTCGGCAGGCTGGTGGGCGCGTGAGGGCGCGCTGATGCGGCGGACGCTGCTCTGGCTGGCGGTGGTGGGCCTCGCCGCCGTCCTGGTCTGGTGGACGCAGGTGCGGCCGCAGCCGGTCGCGGTGCGGATCTACTTCGTGACCTCCGCCGACGGCGCCGCGACGGTCGCCCCGGTGGAGCGCACCGTCGTGGGCCGGCGCACCCCCGAGATCCTCCGCGCCGCCCTGGAGGCGCTGCTGGCCGGGCCGTCGGCGGCCGAGCGCGCCCGGGGTCTGGTCACCGAAATTCCCGCCGGGACACGGCTGCGGGGCGTCACGGTGCAGGACGGCGTGGCCGTGATCGACCTGACGGAGGCAGTCGCCTCGGGCGGGGGCTCGTCGAGCATGCTGGGCCGCCTGTGGCAGATCGTCTACACAGGCACGGACGTGCCGGGGATCGCGCAGGTGCGGATCCTCATCGAGGGCGCCGAGCGTCCAGGTCTGGGCGGGGAAGGGGTGCTGATCGACCGGCCCCTCAGCCGTCCTGCGGTGTTCCCGCGGTTCTGACATCCCGGGCAGGAGAGGTCTGTGCACCCGCAGAACAACGTGCACGGCCACCACGCGGAGGACGGAGCCCGCCGTTGCCCAAAGAGGTCTTTGCCGAGGAGATCGAGGAGTTCCTCGAGCGGCTCGACGCCGTCGCCGCGGCCCGGGTCGTCGCCACCGACGCCGGCGAGATCGACCGGATCTACATCACCACCGAGTCCACCCGCGACGACCTCGCCATCCGCCGCGCCATCACGTCGGCGCTGATGAGCCAGTACAGCCTCCCAGTCGACGGCTGGCGGGTGCAGATCGCCCACCTGGAGCCGACCCCCCGGCCCGAGCCGGTGCCGGAGTGCCACCTGGTCCGGCTGGAAGAGACGATCACCGAGACGATGACCCGGGTGGTCGTGGAGCTGCGCTACGAGCGAGAGGGAGTGCAGAAGACGGTCTCCGGGTCGGCGCAGGCTCCGGCGGGTCAGGCGCACCGGCTGCGCACGGTGGCGCTGGCCACGGTGGATGCCCTGCGCCCGCTGGCGGATCGGGCGGGGGGGCGACCGCAGTTGGAGGGGCTGACCGTGATGCCGTTTGCGGGCGCCACGGTGGTGCTGGCGGCGGTCTCCCTGGTCGGTGCGCGCGGGACCCTCATGCGGGTCGGGGCCGAGACGGTCTCCGCCAGCGAGGGGGAAGCCGTCGTCGGGGCCGTGCTCGATGCGATGCGGAAGCCGATCCGGCCGGCGGCCCAGCCGGATGGGATCCGGACCGACCGGCGGCGTCAGTTCGAGGGGCTGCGCCGGCACTACGAGCGGCTGATCCGGATGGAAGCCCCGGTACCGCCCCCGGCCCCGCTGGAGTCGGCTCCGCCCACGCCGGAGGCGGGCGGCACCGGAGAGGTGCGGGCCGCGGGGGAGGCCCCGCAGCCTGCGGATGTGCTCCAGGCCATGACCGAGATTCGTCCCGAACCTGAGGGAGGTGCGCCAACCGCGATGCGCGAGGACATCCGAAGCGAGGGCGCCGCCGGGGTCAAGTCGGGCCCGCGCTATTCCATGGAAGACGCCTTCTACCGCCGGCTGGTCTCAGCCGGCGTGCCCGTCCACATCCGGTGTCGGGACGGCTATGAGATTCCCACGGCGATCGTGCGGGACTTCGGCACTTACAGCCTGATGGTGGAAGTCAACGGGGTTGTTGAACTCGTGTTCAAGCACGGGATCATCGCCATCCGGCCCTACGGTCCGCTGCCGCCCGAGACGCCTCCGTCGTAGCCCGCGTGGCGCCCGACCGGCTGGAGGAACTGCGCCGCCGCCGCGAGCGCGTGCTGGCCATGGGCGGCGAGGATCGCGTCCGCCGCCAGCACGCGGCCTGGAAACTCACGGCACGCGAGCGATTGGACCTGCTGCTGGACCCCGGGTCCTTCGTCGAACTCGACCCGTTCGTCACCCCGCGCGGCCACGAGTTCGGCCTGGACAAGGTGGAAGGCCCCGCCGACGGCGTGGTGACCGGATGGGGCACGATCGACGGCCGACCGGTCCACGTCTTCTCGCAGGACTTCACGGTGCTGGGCGGCTCGCTGGGCGAGGGGCACGCCGCGAAGATCTGCAAGGTCATGGACCTGGCCCTGCGCACCGGCACACCGGTGGTCGGGCTCAACGACTCGGGAGGCGCGCGGATCCAGGAGGGGGTCGCCAGCCTCGGCGGGTACGCCGACATCTTCCTGCGCAACACCCTGGCCAGCGGCGTCGTCCCGCAGATCTCGGCCATCATGGGGCCGTGCGCCGGCGGCGCGGTCTACTCGCCGGCGATCACCGACTTCACCATCATGGTCCGCGGCACCGCGTACATGTTCGTGACCGGGCCGCAGGTCGTCCGGGCCGTGACGCGCGAGGAGGTTTCCTTCGAGGACCTCGGGGGCGCCGACGTCCACGCCACGAAGAGCGGGATCGCCCACTTCACCGCCGCCGACGACGAGGAGTGCCTCCTGCTCGTCCGACGCCTGCTGGGCTTCCTGCCGTCCAACAACCTGGAGGACCCGCCGCGGCGGACGCCGACCGACGACCCCGCCCGGGCCGACCCTGCGCTGGACGGCCTGGTCCCCGACGACCCGACGAAGCCCTACGACATGCATGAGGTCATCCGGCGCATCGTCGACGACGGCGACTTCCTCGAGGTCCACGCGGCCTTCGCCCGCAACCTGGTCGTCGGCTTTGCCCGCCTGCACGGCCGGCCCGTCGGCGTCGTCGCCCAGCAGCCGCAGGTCCTCGCCGGCGCCCTGGACATCGACGCGTCGACCAAGGGCGCGCGCTTCGTGCGCTTCTGCGATGCGTTCAACATCCCCCTGGTGACCTTCGTGGACGTCCCGGGGTTCCTGCCCGGAGTCGCGCAGGAACACGGCGGCATCATCCGCCACGGGGCCAAGTTGCTGTACGCGTACTGCGAGGCCACCGTGCCGAAGCTGACGGTGATCACGCGCAAGGCCTACGGGGGAGCCTACGACGTCATGTCCAGCAAGCACATCCGCGGCGACCTGAACCTGGCCTGGCCGACGGCGGAGATCGCCGTCATGGGCCCGGAGGGCGCCATCGACATCATCTTCCGCAGGGAACTCGCCGATGCCGCCGATCCCGAGGCGCGACGCCGCGAGCTGGTGGCCGAGTACCGCTCGCAGTTTGCCAACCCCTACGTGGCGGCCTCGCGCGGCTTCGTGGACGACGTCATCGCCCCGCACGAGACGCGGCAGCGGCTGATCGCGGCCCTGGAAGTCCTTCACCGCAAGCGCGAGGCTACCCCCCGCCGCAAACACGGCAACATCCCCCTGTAGGCTCTGCCCTTCGCTCTTGGGGGCGGTCGAGGCGGTGGAAGGGCCAGGAATCGGCGCACTGCAGGTGGAATTGTGATTGGGAGATCCCTGATCGTGACTGATGTCAGATGCATCTGCAACCCGTCACCCCAGGCGATCCCCGCTTCCGTGACTGGCTGCGCCGATACCGGGAAGAGATCACCGGGGAGTCGCCGTCCGAGGCGTGGCTCGACAAGTACCTGGAGTCCCTCTTCGCCGAGCAGGGCACCCACCGGTTCATCTGGTGGGCCGTCGAGAACGGCCGCAGGGTCGGGTTCGCCGTCGCGGTCCTGACCAGACACTGGGCGAACAAGGCGCGCATGCAGGGCGTGATCGGCGAGTTCTTTGTGTATCCCGAGTACCGCCGCGAGGGCCGCGGCCGGCGCATGGCTCAGGCGGTGATCCAGTTCCTCAAGGATCACGGCGCTGAAGAGATCCAGTCCGGCGTGATCGCCGGCAACGTGCGCGGCCTGCGCTTCTGGGAGGCGGTCGGCTTCCAGATTGCCCGGTACGCTCTGGTCTACCGCCCCGACCGACCCCGCGAGTCCGAGGAACACGAGGACGAGTAGCCCTCGCAATGCCGCCGCTGCGCCGGCTGCTCATCGCCAACCGCGGGGAGATCGCCGTCCGCATCGTGCGCGCCTGCCGCGACCTCGGCGTCTCGCCGGTGGCGGTGTACGCCCCGATTGACGCCGACAGCCCCCACGTCCGGCTGGCCGACGACGCCTTCGCCCTTCCCGGCGACGCCCCGCACGACGGCTACCTGAACGCGCCCCTGCTGGTGGACCTGGCCAGGCGCGCGGGCGCCTCGGCCATCCATCCGGGATACGGATTCCTGGCTGAGAACCCTGCCTTCGCGGCGGCGTGCGAGGCCGCAGGGATCGCGTTCGTCGGCCCGCCCGCCGAGGTCCTGGCGCGGTGTGGGGACAAGGCCGCCGCGCGCGCCGCGGCGGCTGAGGCCGGCGTGCCGGTCCTGCCCGGCACGGACCCCGTTGGGGACGACGAGGCGGCCCGGGCCGCCCGGGCCGTCGGGTTCCCGCTGCTGATCAAGGCGGTGGGAGGCGGCGGGGGCAAGGGGATCCACCTGGTCCGTGCCCCGGCGGAGTTGCCCGCCCACCTCCGGCTGGCCCGCGGGGAGGCGCAGACGGCGTTCGGCGACCCCCGCGTCTACCTCGAGCGCTGGCTGGAGCGATCCCGGCACGTCGAAGTCCAGATCCTGGCCGATCAGCAGGGGCGCGCCGTCCACCTGGGAGAGCGCGCCTGCTCGGTCCAGCGCCGCCACCAGAAGCTGATCGAGGAGGCTCCGGCTCCTGGCCTCGACCCAGGGGTGCGCGATGCCTTGACCGACGCGGCGGTCCGCGTGGCCACGGCGCTGGGCTACCGCAACGCGGGGACGATCGAGTTCCTGGTCGAGGGGGACGCCTTCTACTTCCTCGAGGTGAACGCGCGGATCCAGGTCGAGCATCCAGTCACCGAGGCCACCACCGGAGTGGACCTGGTCGCCTCGCAGCTCCTGATCGCCGCCGGCGAGCCGCTGCCATTCCGCCAGGAGGATGTGCGCGCCAGCGGGTGGGCCATCGAGTGCCGCATCAGCGCCGAGGATCCCCACGGGGGCTTCCTCCCGTCGCTGGGCCGCATCGACGGCGTCGTCGAACCTGCGGGTCCCGGGATTCGCGTGGACAGCGGCCTGTGGGTGGGCCAGACGGTGTCCCGGCACTTCGATCCCCTGCTGGCCAAGGTGATCGCCAGCGGGCCGACGCGCGAGGCGGCCATCGCGCGCGCGCGCCGGGCCCTGGCCGAGTTCGCCGTCTCGGGCGTGGACACCACGATCCCGTTCCACCTGTGGGCCCTGGAGCAGCCCGCCTTCGTGCAGGGCGCCTACGACGTGCACTTCGCGGAGCAGTGGGGAGGGGGGCCGACCTTGCCGGAGGCCGAGCGGCTGGCCGTCCTGGCCGCGGCGGCGTGGTTCCACCGCAAGCGGCAGCGGCCCGCGTTGCCCACCGATGGCGCCTCGCCGGCGTGGATCGCCGCGGCCCGGCAGGAGGTCCTCCGATGACTGCCCGGGGAGCGGGCGACCCCGCCGTCACCTTCGAGGTCACCGCGGGCGGCCGCCGGCATGGGGTAGAGGTCGTGCCGTCGAACAGCGCCCTGACGGTCACCGTAGGAGGACAGCCGACGGCGGTGCGGCTCGATCCTGCCGCGGGGTCAGAGTGCTGGCGGCTGTGGGTGGAGGGCCTGGCGGTGCCGGTGCGCGTGCGCGAGGTGGCCGGCGGGCTGCTGGTGACCGTCGGTGCCGCCCGCGTCCCCGTCAGCGTGCGGCGGGCGCTGCCGATTCCAATCCGCCGGGCAACGGCAGCGACGAGCGCCGATTGCCTCGAGGTGCGGGCGCCGATGCCGGGGCTCATCGTGAGCCTCCCGGTCGGAGCCGGGGAACCGGTCGCCGAGGGAGGCACGGTCGCGGTGGTCGAGGCCATGAAGATGCAGATGGACGTGCCCTCGCCGGTCTCCGGTCGCATCGAGGAGATCCGCGTCCGACCGGGCCAGGAGGTCGCCGGCGGCCAGGTGCTCGCCGTGATCCGGCCGGTGCGTGCCGGAGAGGACGACACATCGGTGGGAGGGTCGGGGGCGTGAGGGAGAAGCGGCCGCCCGAGGTGGTCACGGCAGACGGCATTCCGGTGGAGGTGGTCTACGGGCCGCAGCACGTGCGGCCAGACTACCTGCGCGATCTGGGCGCCCCCGGAGAGTTCCCCTACACCCGCGGCATCTACCCCACGATGTACCGCGGCCGCCTGTGGACCATGCGGCAGTACGCTGGCTATGGGGGCGCCGAGGAGTCCAACCGGCGGTACCGCTACCTCCTGGAGCAGGGTCAGACCGGGCTCTCGATCGCCTTCGACCTGCCGACCCAGATGGGGTACGATTCCGACCATCCGGAGGCGCTGGCCGAGGTCGGGAAGGTCGGCGTGGCGATCGACACGCTGGCCGACATGGAGATTCTCTTCGACGGCATCCCCCTCGACCGCGTCTCGACCTCGATGACGATCAACGCCACGGCGGCGGTCCTGCTGGCCATGTACGTCGCCGTGGCGGAGAAGCAGGGCGTGCCGCCCGACCGTCTCGACGGCACGACGCAGAACGACATCCTCAAGGAGTACATCGCCCGCCGCACCTACATCTATCCGCCGGGGCCGTCGCTGCGCCTGGTCACCGACACCTTCGCCTTCTGCGCGCGGCACCTGCCCCGGTGGAACCCGATCAGCATCAGCGGCTACCACATGCGGGAAGCCGGCGCGACTGCGGTTCAGGAGGTGGCCTTCACCATCGCCAACGGCCTCACCTACCTTCAGGCGGCGATCGACGCCGGCCTCGAGGTGGACCAGATCGCGCCGCGGCTCTCGTTCTTCTTCGCGGCGCAGATGCACCTGCTGGAGGAGGTCGCCAAGTTCCGGGCGGCGCGCCGGCTGTGGGCGCGGCTGGTCCGCGACCGCTTCCGGCCCAGGGACCCGCGCTCGATGATGCTCCGGTTCCACACCCAGACGGCCGGCGCCGCGCTCACCGCCCAGCAGCCGGACAACAACGTGGTCCGGGTGACGATCCAGGCCCTGGCCGCGGTGCTGGGCGGCACGCAGTCCCTGCACACCAATGCGCGGGACGAGGCCCTGGCACTGCCCAGCGAGGCCTCGGCGCTGCTGGCGCTGCGGACCCAGCAGATCATCGCCTATGAGAGCGATGCGGCCGCCACCGCCGATCCGCTGGGCGGCGCATACTTCATCGAACACCTGACCGACGAGATCGAGCAGCGGGCGGCGGGGCTGATCTCGCAGATCGAGGCCACCGGCGGGGTGCTGCGGGCCATCGAGAACGGCTGGATCGAGCGGGAGATCGCCGAGAGCGCCTACCGGGAGGCGCAGGCGGTCGAGCGGGGCGAGCAGATCGTCGTCGGCGTCAACCGGTTCGAGAGCAGCGCGCCCGCGCGCATCGACCTCCAGCGCATCGACCTCGAGGTCGTCGACCGCCAGCTCCAGCGTCTCGGGCGCGTGCGGGCCGGGCGCGACGGGGCCGCGGTGGCGCGGGCGCTGGAGCGCCTGGGCGACGCGGCGCGCGGCCCCGACAACCTCCTCCCCCCGATCCTGGAGGCGGTGCGCGCGTACGCCACCATCGGGGAGATCTGCGACGTGCTGCGGCGGACCTTCAGCCGCTACCGGCCGCCCATCGTGGTCTAAGATCCCCGGGGGGAGCCGTGCCGTTTCGGTCCGGCGTCGAGCACGAGGTCACGCTGGTCATCGCCTCGGATGTCCCCGAGGCGGTGGCGGAGCGCCTCGCCGATCTGACGGATCTCGCAGGCTACCGGCTTCTGGCGCCGCAGACGCACGCGATCCAGGACGTTCACTTCGACACGGCCGACCGCGCCCTGGAGGCCCGGGACCTGGCGCTGCGCCTGAGGGTGATCGACGGCCAGCGGTGGATCTCCGTCAAGGGCCCCCCGCGCCCGCTGCCCGGCGGCGGAGTGGCGCGGCCGGAGTTCGAACGGCCCTGGTCCCCCGATGCCTTTGTGGCGGTGCTCGGGGCATTGGCCGGCGCCGGCGTCACGCTTCCGGCGGGCGCGCCTCAGGCGGCGGGTCTCGACGCCCGCGAGGGCATGCTGGCCGCGGGCCTGGAGGTGATCCAGGACCGCGAGACGCGCAGGGTGGCCCGGACCGTCGTGGCAGGGAAGGGGGAACCGCCTCTGGCTCAGGTGGCCGTGGACGCCGTGGTCTTCCACCTGCGGGGCGTCGATGTCCGCCACCACGAGGTGGAGATCGAGGTTGCCTCCGAAGCCGGACGGGAGGTCCTCCCCCCTCTGGCGGGGGCCCTCCTCCGGCAGTTCGGGCCGGCGCTGCGCGTGGGCCTCCAGAGCAAACTCGCGATCGGCAGGGCCCTCGACTGCCTCCTGCGGCAGGGAGTCCTGTGGGACGTCCTGGATGGGCGTGGGCATCTGACGCCCGGCGGCTACGACCGCCTCGTGGCCTGCGGACCGGTCCCCCACCACTGCGGTTGAGGCACTGTTAGCCTTCCGGGCAGGTGGAGGCGGTGACGCCGACCTGCTATCCTGTCACCAGATGCGCCGCCGTGAACTGCCGCAACTCCTCTCCGAGGTCGTCGCCGGCTCCTCCCTGGCGGCGGGCCGCCTGATCTCCCTGCTGGAGAACGACGGCGAGCAGGCTGCCGACATCCTGCAGGGACTCCTTCCCTACGCAGGCCGAGCGCACGTGGTGGGGATTACCGGCCCGCCTGGCTCGGGCAAGAGCACGCTGGTCAACGCCGCGATCCGGGTCCTGCGGGCGCAGGGCCGGCGGGTTGGCGTGGTGGCCGTGGACCCGACCAGCCCCTTCACCGGCGGCGCGCTGCTTGGGGACCGCATCCGGATGCAGGATCACAGCACCGACCCCGACGTCTTCATCCGCTCCATGGCGACGCGCGGCAGCCTGGGCGGGCTGGCGCCGGCCGCAGGGCAGGCCGCAACGGTCCTGGCTGCCTGGGGAGCGGCGGTGGTCTTCGTCGAGACCGTCGGCACCGGGCAGGCCGAGGTGGACGTCGTGGCCGCCGCCGACACCGTCGTGGTGATCACCGCCCCCGGGCTGGGCGACAGCATCCAGACCCTCAAGGCCGGCATCATGGAGATCGGCGACATCTTCGTGGTCAACAAGGCGGACCGTCCGGAGGCGGATCGAGCGGTCACTGACCTCAAGATGACCCTCGCCCTGGGCCCGGACGACCGGTGGCGGCCTCCGGTCCTGACCACGGTGGCCACGGCCGGCGAAGGGGTCGACGGCCTCCTGGCCGCCATCGCGGACCATCGGCGCCACCTGGAGGCCACTGACGGGCTCCGCGCCCGGAGGCGGGACCGCTGGAGGCGCGAGATCGTCCGGGCAGCCGAGGCGCGGCTACGGGCCGAGATCCAGGAGGGCGCCGCCGGCGCGCGCCTGGACGACCTGGCGGAGCGTGTGGCGTCGGGCGCGCTCGACCCCCTGACGGCGGCCGACCACCTGCTCGGCGGGCCGGGGTCGATGGTGGGGGACCACCCGGGTGTGGGGATCGACCACATCGGGGTGGCGGTGCGAAGCCTCGAATCGGCCCGGCGCTTCTACGAGGAAGTCCTGGGCGCCAAGACCGGCCCGCCGGTTTCCCTCCCCGACGAGGGGGTGGTTGCCGCTTTCGTCGTCCTCGGCCAGACGCGGATCGAACTGCTGGAACCGTCCTCGCCGGATGGGCCGGTGGCCCGGTTCCTCGGCCAGCGCGGGGAGGGTGTCCATCACATCGCCCTGGCCGTGCCCGACGTCGCCAGCGCCCTGGCGCGCGCGGAGGCGGCAGGCTATGCGCCGGTCGACCGCGCCGCGCGCCCCGGCGCGCATGGCACGCGCATCGCCTTCCTCCACCCGAAGAGCACCCACGGGGTGCTGATCGAGCTGGTCGATCGGTAGCCCCCGGCCTCCTGCGCTGCGACTGGTGGCTCCACCCTCTCGCGGGAGGCCCGTCAGCGCCTCCAGTGGATGGACTCCTGCGAGCCCCATGGCCACAGCGCCCGGCCCACCTGCCGACGCTTGGGGATCAGCCCCGACACGTTCTGTCGCGCGGCTGAAGGCACGCGGGGTGATCCGGGAACCCCGCGTCCGCCAGCGGCGTGGCGGCTGGAGGCCGCGCTCCCATGCGCAGCGCGGGCCGAAGGGGTATCAGGTGCGGGCCCCAGGCGACTTGGGGCAGGGGGCCCCCGTCTTCTCGGTTTCGGCACTGCTCTGCGTCTCGAGCTCGGCGAGCTGCTGTCGAAGTTCGTCGGCCGTTCCTGCGCCCGTGGCACATCCTGCCTCTTTGTACGACCAGCGACCCTAGCAACGTCCCGAGGAAGGTGGCGCCGACCGAGACCGCAGTCTGGATCTGCTGCGAAACCCGCATCACGGTCTGCAGCCGGACGAGGAACCAGGTGCCGACCTTGGCGAGGTGGTGTGATCCAGATGGATCAACCCAAGCACCTGATTGAGCGGCAGCGAAACGCGCCTGCCGATCCTCCCGCACTGAGCGCGGCGGGGCCTGGAGGGAGCTGAGGACCGAGACTGGATTGCCCGCGGTGATGCCCGGGGTGTAGATGGGGTGTAGATGAAGATGGCCCGGACGCGATGCCGGGGGGCGGCTGTTCAACCCCTGTCGATGGCCCCGTTGCCATCGTGCTTGGCGCCGCACCGACCGTCCCCGACAGGTGCCGGGCCGCACCATCACGTACTACATTCCCGGTGATGCACGGGTTTCTGCAGCCGCACAGACGGCTCGGTACAGGAATGCTCAAGACCAGGAGGGCTCGGCGTGAACACCATCGCGATGATCACCGTGGGACAGGCGCCTCGCGACGACCTGGTGCCGCACATGGAAGAGGTCTTCAGCCGTAACGTGACCATCTGGCAGGCGGGGGTGCTCGACGGGCTCTCGCGGGAGGCCATGGCCGACCTCGCGCCCGACTCCGGTGAGGTGGGCATCGTCGCCCGGTTGCTGGAGGGCACGTATGTCCTGCTGTCCCACAGAAAAATCCTGCCGAGGGTGCAGATGCTGGTCGATCAGGCGGTGGCCAGGGGTGCCGACCTTATCGTCATCCTCTGCGGCGCCGACTGGTCGGCGCTGCGCTCGCCCACGCTGATCGTCAACCCGGGCACGCTTTTCCCGGCCGTCGTTTCGGCCCTGGCCTCTGGATGGAGGCTAGGGGTCATCAAACCCTCGCCGGGCCAGATCGAGCAGGCCCTCAGGCAGTTTGCCGAGCGCGGCATCCAGGCTGTGGGCACGGCGGCCTCACCGTATACGGGCGAGCAGCG
>JAVKID010000100.1:0-10075 GCA_031459655.1 Candidatus Fervidifonticultor octavus
CCGGCCAGGATCGTCTGGGAGTTCCCCACCGAGAGGCTGACCCGGACCCCCGGGTAGCGCCGTTTGAACCGGTCCAGCAGGGCCGCCACGTAGTAGGCGCCCGCGGTGCGGCTGGCGCCCACGCGCAGGTGGCCAGTCTGGAGGCCTGATGCGCCCTCCAGCGCATCCCGGGCGGCGTCCACAAGGTGGAAGATGCGCCCGGCGTAGGGCTCGAGGGTCAGGCCCACCTCGGTCAGGGCCACCCTCCGCCCGTCCCGGTAGAAGAGCTGGAGCCCCAGCGCCTCCTCCAGCCGGCGGATCTGCTGCGTGACGGCCGGCTGCGTGATCCCCAGGTGGGCTGCGGCCGCGCTGAAGCTCCGGTGGGCCGCGACCAGGTGAAACGTCCGCAGCGACCCCAAGGGAAGGTCCCGGCCCGGCCTCCGACGTCCGACGCCCATCCCAAGTCACCCCCACGTCCCCGATTATCAGAAAAGCTAATGGATTCTGACGCTTATCTTATTTGACATTATGAGCGGCCGCCCTGCATAATGCGGGCGACCGAAGAGGAGACGAGAGATGCAGGATCCGCCATCACCCGCCGCCCGGCTCGCCGTCAGGAGGCTCAACCGGATCCTCTCGGGACTGCTGGCGGTCATGAAGGACCTCAGCGACCGCGACCGCGAGCTGCCGGTGCGCTGGAGTATCATGCACATGTATTCGAGCTCGCAACTGGCCAAACTGCTGGCGATGCGCCGCGGGCTCGACCCCGAACTCGCCGCCATCGCCGCCGCGCTCCACGACCTGGGGGCCGTCATGACCGGGAGGCGGGCGGATCATGCTGCACTCGCTGAAACCCACATCCGGGAGTTCCTGGCCAAGTACCACAGCGACCTGGCGGCGGGCCTGCCTCCGGTCACCGACGAGGAGCTCGCCCGGATTCTGGAGGCCGTGGCCAGGCACAGCGAGAAAGGCGTCACATCGGACGATCCCCTGGCAGAACTCCTCAAGGACGTCGACGCCCTGGACGGCTACCTCCACGGGCTGCCGACCGGAGGGGCACGTCTGGAACGGTGCCGGAGGACGATGCAGGAACTGGGCATCGCCTTCCCCCATGCGGCCGGGGAGGAGGTGAGGCGCGCGACGAGCTGACCGGACTCCGCCCGCCCGGGGCGGAGCGGTCGCAGGGCATCTCACGACGACCGGACGACATCCAGCAAAGGAGAAGCGAGACGAGATGGACGAGGTCACCACCGAGCGTGAGCCGTTTCACTGGCAGAGTGCCATTTCCTACAAGACCGCCGACAGGATCGTGCTGCACGGATACGACACGACGGAACTGGCCGAGGCGGGGTGGAGCTTTGCGGCCGCGGTCTTCCTCCTCTTTCAGGGCCGCCTCCCCTCCATCAACGAAGAGAAGATGATGAACTTCTTCATGGTGGAGTTCATGGAACACGCCATGTCGCCGTCCACGCTCACCGCGCGCAGCTGCGCCGCCGGGCGCCCTCCGCTGAACGCGGCCATCGCCGCCGGCATCATGACGTTCGGCGAGGCCCACGGCCCCGGCCACCTGCACGGCATGATGGTCCACGAGTACCGGCGGCGGGCTCAGGAAGCCGGCTGGACCGTAGAGCAGACGGCCGAGGTCCTCGTGAAGGAACACGCGGGCCGGCGGATCATGGGCCTGGGGCAGCCCCAGCACGTCCACGGCGACCCGCGGGCCATCCGCATCATGAAGAAGGCCAGGGAACTGGGGCTGACCGGGTGGTTCCACGACCTCCAGATCGAGGTCGAGAAAGCCTATGAGCGGATCAACGGCAAGCGGGTCTACACCAACGTCATCGGTGGCGCCAATTCAGTCTTCATGGACATGGGGTTCAGCCCGCTGGCGGCCTGGGCGATCGGCGTCCTCTGCCGGGGGTTCAGCTGCGCCGCCCACGCCATTGAAGAGATGACCCGCGAGAAGGCCTGGCGGGCGTCGACGTCCACGAAAATGGTCAACCTCCTCGATCTCTCCCTCCAGGGCCCCAGGTACTACGATGGCATCCCGGACCGACCCGTGCCGAAACCGGAGGATCGCACCTCATGACGCTACCCAGGGACGCTACAGAGACGCATGCCGCAGATGCCCCGGAGGACGACATCCAGGAGATGTACCGCCGGGCCAGGCGGGCCTTCGAGACCATCGAGCACTGGTCCCAGGAACAGGTGGACGAGATGGTCGCCGCCGTGGGGTGGGAGTGGCAGAAGGAGGCCAATGCCCGGGCCGTGGCGGCGCTGGCCGTGGAAGAGGGCAAGATCGGGGTCTACGAAGACAAGGTCAACAAGGTCCGGAACAAAGTCCGGGGGACCCTCTGGGACTTCCGGGGCGCGAAGACCTGCGGGCTGGTGCGCGAGGACCCGGACCGGGGCCTGAAGATCTACGCCAAACCCATCGGCGTGGTGGCCAACGTCGTCCCCATGACCAACCCGGAGGGGACGGTCTGCACCATCGGCCTCAGCCTGCTGAAGACCAGGAACGCCATGATCTGCTCCCCCCATCCCCGGACCCGGCGCACGTCCTTCGAGACCGTGGAGATCGGGCGGCGCGCCCTGGCGCGCATCGGGGCGCCGCCCGACCTGTTCCAGTGCATCCGGAACCCCTCCAACGAGAAGACCCAGGAGTTGATGCGCCACGTGGACTTCGTGGTGGCCACAGGGGGCGCCGCCCTGGTCAAGGTGGTCTACGCGGCCGGCAAGCCGGCCCACACCGTGGGCGCGGGCAACGTGGTGTCCATCGTGGACGAGACCGCCGACCTGGTCGCCGCGGCCAAGAAGATCGTGCGGTCCAAGACCGCCAACAACTCCACGTCGTGTTCCTCCGAGAACGCCGTCGCCATCCACGAGGACGTCTACGACCGCATGATGGAAGCCCTCAGGGCCGAGGGCGGGTACCTGTGCACCGCCGAAGAACGCGAGCGGCTGCGCACGACGCTGTGGCCCGACGGGCGGACGCTGAACCGCGACGTGATCGGCAGGGCGGTGGAGGTCATCGCCGGCGCCGCCGGGATCACGATCCCCACCGGCACGCGGTTCTTGATGGTGCTCGGGGAGCGGATCGGCCCCGAGGACCGGTTCTCCGGCGAGAAGTTGAGCCTGGTCCTGACCGTGTGGAGGTGGAAGGACTTCGACGAGATGCTGGACCGCCTCGATCGGATCCTCCAGTTCTCGGGGATCGGGCATTCCGCCTCGATCCACACCGCCCGGACGGACCGCATGGAGCAACTGGCCCTGCGGGCGAAGGTGGGCCGGGTGATCTGCAACATGCCGCACGTGATGAACAGCGGGGGCTGGACGTGCGGGCAACCGTGGACGGAGAGCCTGGGATGCGGGACGTGGGCCGGGAATATGACCAGCGACAACATCAACTGGCGGCACTTTTTGAACTACACGTGGCTGGCCGTCCCGGTCCAGGAGTACGTGCCCACCGACGAGGACCTCTTCGGCGACTACCTGAAGAAATGGGGGGCCACGTAGCCCTGGAGGTCGCCAGTTGACCGCTACCCGCCGGCGGCCCGGCGGCCGGCCGTCCCGATCGCCTCCTCGATGATGTCCAGGGCGCGGTCCATCTCCGCCTGCGTGATGAGGAGCGGCGGGATGAGGGTCAGGATGTTGCCGTGGGTGACCTTGAAACTCAGGCCCCGGTCCAGGGCCTGGTACATGATCGCATCGGCCTCGTCGGTGGCGGGTTCCCTGGTCGACCGGTCTCTGACCAGTTCGATGCCCAAAAAGAGGCCGAGCCCGCGCACGTCGCCGATGAGCGGGGAGCGCTGGGCCATCTCCTGGAGGCGGCCAAGCGCGTACTGGCCCAGCGTCCGGGCGTGCTCGACGAGGCCTTCCTCCTCAATGACCTCGATCGTGGCCAGGGCTGCCGCGCAGCCCACCGGGTTCTTCTCGTGGGTGAAGTGGCCCAGCGCCCGGTCGGCCATCACATCCAGGTCGGGCCTCGTCACCAGCGCCGCCATGGGAAAGATCCCGCCGCCCAGCCCCTTGCCCAGTACCAGCATGTCCGGGACCACGCCGAAGTGCTCGCAGGCGAACATCCGGCCTGTCCGCCCCAGGGCGTGGGGGATCTCGTCGAAGATCAGCAGCGCGCCGTTGCGATCACAGGCGGCGCGGACGGCCTGCCAGTACTCAGCCGGCGGGATGGACACCGTCCCGCGGACAGGCTCGGCGACCACCGCCGCCACATCGCCTTCCTTCTCCAGGACGTACTCGATGTACCGGGCGCACCGCAGGTCGCAGCGACCGCCGCAGTCCCACAGGCACCGATAGGCATCGTAGGGGGGCACGTGCTCAGACCCGGGCAGCAGCGGCCCGGCCTGCTCGCGGAACATCCGCTGGCCCCCGACGCTGCTCGCCTCCAGCGACGCGCCGTGAAAGGAGTCCCACATGGAGATGGTCTTGAACCGTCCGGTCGCCGCCCGCGCGAGCCGGAGGGCCATGCCGATGGCCGCGGCCCCATTGGGACAGAACAGCGATTTGCCCAAATGCCCCGGGGTGATCTCGGCCAGTTTCCTGGCCAGCGAAACAGCCGGGATGTTGGTGTAGCGTCGCGTGCAAAAGGAGAGCTGGTCCAGCTGTCGTTTGATCGCCTCGAGCACCCGGGGATGCCCGAACCCCACCTGGTGCACGCTGTTGCCGTGGAAGTCCATGTACCGGCGGCCCCCGAGATCCTCGATGTAGATCCCCTCGCAGCGCCCCAGGACGTTCAGGCAGGGCGTCGACAGCGCCTGGTGGAGGAAGTACCGGGCATCTTCCTCCAGCCAGCGGCGGGTCTGCGGGTCGATGTGCCGTCGGGCCCACTCGGCCCGGCGGGGGGTCAGGTTCATGTCCCCTTCGATGGCAAATCGGCTTGTGCGCTGATCAGCCACGCTGGCCTCCCAACACCGGTGGATTGGCCTGCCCCCGGGTGATCATCGCTCGGCGTCGGCGGGCAGGAAGTGAGCATCAGGGGGGAAGATGAGGGTCACCCGCTCCCCCTCTCGGTGGGGCACGATGTGCCTGGGGTCGGGCTGGTCCACCGTCAGCGACACCCCTTCCGCCTCCATGCCGTAGCGGATCAACGACCCGGTGTAGAGCACCGTCTCAATCCTGGCCGGGACCCGGTTAGGACCGGCCTCCCCCTGGGGCGCGATCCGGATGGCCTCCGGACGGATGACGAGCCTGACCGGAGCGCCAGGTCGCGGGAGGTCTCCGGCAGGATGCAGTCTCAGCTCCCCAAGCGCGCTGTGAACGACCATCTCCCCCGTCTCTGTGACGCCCGCCATCTCGCCTTCCACGAAATTCGCCACACCCACGAACCGGGCCACGAACTCGTTGGCGGGGCGCTCGTAGACCTCGCGAGGCAGCCCGACCTGCTGGATCCGACCGGCGTCCATGACCGCGATCCGATCGGAGATGCTCAGGGCTTCTTCCTGATCATGGGTCACGTACACGACCGTCAGGGCCAGTTCTCGCTGGAGGCGCTTGAGTTCGGCCCGCATAAGGATCCGCAGGTGAGCGTCCAGGTTGCTCAACGGCTCATCCAGCAGGAGCACCCTGGGGTTGAAGCACAGGGCCCGGGCCAGGGCCACCCGTTGCTGCTGTCCGCCGGAGAGCTGGTCGGGCCGACGGTGCCCCAGACCATCCAGCCGGACGAGGCTCAGCAGTTCCCCCACCCGTCGGTTCACCTCGGCAGACGGGCGGCGGCGAATGCGGGCGGCGTACCCAATGTTCTCGGCCACCGACATGTGCGGGAACAGTGCGTAGTTCTGAAACACCAGGGCGGTCGCCCGTCGATTGGGCGGCTCGGCGGTGATGTCGGACCCGTCCAACCAGATCCGTCCGGCATCGGGGGTGAGGAACCCGCCCAGCAGCCGCAAAAGCGTCGTCTTGCCGCAGCCGCTGGGGCCGACAAAGGAGACCAGTTCGCCGGGGAAGATGGCGGCACTGACGCCGTCGAGAGCCGTCACCGCTCCATAGCGCTTGGTCAGACCCTCGAACGTCAGGATCGGCCTCTCCGGCATCTGCGTCTCCCCGACGCCTCATCCGGTCCCGCCCAGGACCAGCATCCCGCGCCGGCGGACCACGGTCCACAGGACCGCCAGGCACAGGAGGACCGCGCCGATCAGCAGCACCGAGAAAGCCGAGGCCAGGCCCAGTTCGCCCATCCGGGCGAAGTGGAAGATAACGGCCGACGCCGTCTCCCGTCCTGGCGAGATGAGGAAGATGACCGTGCTGAGGGTCAGCATGCTGTTCATGAAGGTGTAGACCAGCCCAGCCATCAACGCGGTCCCCATCAGGGGCAGGACGATCCGTCCAAACGTCCCCAGGGTGCTGGCGCCCATGTCCCTGGAGGCTTCCTCCAGACTGACGTCGATCTGCGACAGTTTGCTGATGCCCGCCTCCACCACGACGGCCAGGTAGTGGAACACGCAGCCCAGGACGATAATCCAAAACGTGCCGGTGAGCCGCAGCGGCGGGGTGTTGAAGGCCAGGACGTACCCGATGCCCAACACGGTGCCGGGGATCGCGAACCCCAGGAGGGCGACGAACTCCACCAGGCTCCTGCCCGCGAAGCGCCGCCTGGCCAGCACGTACGCCAGGACCACGCCCAGCACCGCGGCGATCCCCGCCGCCACGGCTGCCATGCGCAGGCTGAATGCCAGCGCCCTGAGCCCCCGGAAGTTGCTAAAGTGCTGCAACGTCCAGGCGTTGTTGATGCCCGCCAGCTGGGTGAACGCCCCGAACACGACCACGGCCATGGGAATGAGAATGGCCAGGCAGACGACCATCGTCAGCAGCACCAACGGCACCTGAAGGACTGGCGGCATCGCGCGCGCTTCCACGGCCCCCCCGCGACCGGTGATGGTGGTGTAACTCCGGCCGGCCAGCCAGCGATGGTGCACGAGAAAGGACACGAAACTGGGCAGGATGAGGAACACCGACAGGACGCTGGCCATGCGCAAATCGTATTCAGCCCCGATGACCAGCAGCAGGGCATCCTGGGCCAGGAAGGCAAGCCCGCCGCCCAGGATGGTGGGCGTGGCGAAGTCGGCGATGGACAGGGCGAAGGCCAGCAGGGCCGCTTTGAGGAGGCCCGGCGTCGCCAGCGGTAGCGTGATCGTGCGCACGACCTGTAACGCGCTGGCGCCGAGATCGCTGGCGCTGTCTTCCAGATTGCGGTCCATCGACGTGAGGACGTTCTCGGCCATGAGATAGCAGACCGGAAGGATGGTCAGGACCTGGCCCAGGATGACCCCTGGCCAGCCAAAGATGCGGAATTCCGTGCCCAGCATCTGGTTGACCAGGCCCTGCCGGCCGCCCAGGATGATGAGGGCCACCCCGAAGACATACGAGGGTGCGATGAGTGGGAGGAGGGCTGTCAGCCGAGCGGGCATCCTCAGCGCCGTCGGGCCCCGCGTCACCACGAAAGCCACCACGAGGCCCAGGGTGACGGTCGCGGCGGTGGTGATCGCGGCCAGGACCAGGCTGTTGCGCAACGAGCCCAGGAAGTAGCGGGACGAGAAGAACCGGACGTAGTTGCCCAGCGTCGGACCTGCGTCCCCCTCGAAGCTCTTGACGAAGACCAACCCGAGCGGATAGACGATGAAGAGCAGGAGGGCCCCGACCATGAGCACCGTCAGAGCCGGCATGGTCAGGGCGTCCGCCAGCGCCTGCACCGATTCGCCCGGGCGCCCCCTGCGCGTCGCTGCCGCTACGGTCATCAGTCCGCTCGCTCCAGCCTCCTCACCCCGAAGGACCGCGACCGACCACGCCCAGCCCTATGATGTCCGGGCCTTGTGGCCGAACTTCTCCCTCCAGGTATTCAGCAGTTGGGTCCGGACCTCCCGGGTCCCGTAGCGGGACCACTCGATGGGGATGAGCTTGGGACGGGTGGGGTAGAGCGGGTTCTTCACGGCGCGGGCGGTGAGATACCCGTAGCCGGCGAGGAACTCCTGGAAATCCAGGGCTCCTACGTAGTCAACGATCGCCTTGGACACCTCAAGGGTCCTGGCGCTCTTGGGGATGACCACGTACTGTCCGATGGCCCCAATCCCCTCGTCGGGGACACCGATGAGGATCGGCGCGCCCCTGGACTTGAGCGGGAGGGCGTCCTCATCGGTGGCCAGGCCGAGCAGGTGCTCCCCGCGGGCGACCAGTTGGGCTGGAGCGCCACCGCCCCGGGTGTAGTAGGCGACGTTCTTGTCCAGGTCCTCCAGGAACTTCCAGCCCCGCTCTTCACCCATCAGGGAGAGGACGGAGACCACAATCAGGTAGGCGGTCCCGGAGGTGATGGGGGAGGGTAGCAGGATCTCGCCCTTCCACTTGGGATCGAGGAGGTCGCGGACGCTCTTGGGCATCCCGAACCGTTTCTCCTTGAGCCGCGGTTCGTGGCCGTAGATGAGCCAGGAGAACGTCCCCACGTTGTACCCCTGCCCATCGGGATCGATGTAGACGCGGTCGACACCGGTCCAGCCCCTGGAGTTAGGGTAGGGTACCCACAGGCCTTGCGTCTTGCCGATGAGGAACTGGTCTGGAAGGACGCTGAAGATCAGGTCGGCCTGGATGCCCGTAGGGTCCCGCCCTTCCCGGGACTCCGCCTGGATCCTGGCCCACATCTCCCCACAGCTCCCCCTCCACAACGCGGTGAGCACGCCGAACTTCGCCTCCAGACGTTTGTTCATGTCTTCCGAGGCGTGCATACAGTTGTAGATACGGACCGTGACCTGCCCGAGGGAAGGGCTGGCGGTGGTGACCATCAGCAGGACGGCCAGAAGCCACACCTGGATACGCATGACGTTGACCTCCTCTGCCGGTTGCTACCGGCCCTGGAATGGTACGCCCCACCCATCTTGGTCCACCTGTCACTCTTTCTGGATGGGCGCGTGTACCCCTGCACCAGGAGCGGCGCCCGGGTGCCCGCGAAGTTCTCCTCCGGCTCGCAGATCAACCTCGGGAGGCAGCTGGTGCACCTCGGCGTGACGGTGGCCTACGCTCGAACCCATTTCCAAGGTGAGCCCGATCTCGCGCAGCACGACGCCCTCGCCGACTGGGCTGCCCGGAGTGGTTTCGCGGGCATTGAGGTCGCGGCGTTCAGCCAGGAGCATCTGGCGCTGGACTTCGCCGACCTGGAGGCGCTCCGCCGCTTTGCCGCGCGGTGGCGGGAGCGTGGCCTGGCGGTCAGCGCCTTCGAGGCGGGCTTCCTCCGCCACCTGGTCATCAGCGACGATCCCCTCGTCCGCCGCCGGGCCACCGAAGGCCTCAAGCGGTCGCTGGAGGTCGCGCAGGCCCTGGGCACCGATCTGGTCTACTTTCACTCCGCCCCGCACCCGTCGTGGACCGTCGAGGTCCGCCGACTCTACGACGATTTCTCTCCCCCTGTGAACGTGGAGATCCCGCCCACGTTCGGCTGGGACCACGCGTGGGCGCAGTATGTGGACACCGTCGGCGGGATGGCGGAGGTGGCCGCGCAGGCCGGGATGCGTCTGGCCATGGAGGTCCGGCCCTACGAAATGGTGAGCACCGCCGACGGGGCGCGGCGGCTCATGGATGCCGCAGGCTCGTCGGCCCTGGGCGTCGTCTTCGACACCGCCCACTTCTTCGTCCAGAAAGAGATCCTCCCCGTCGCCATCGAGAAGCTAGCCGGGCGGATCTTCCTGGTGCACCTGGCCGACAACGATGGGGTCTTCGACTACCACTGGGCCCCGGGCAGAGGCCAGGTGCCATGGGAGAGCGCCCTGCGGGCGCTACGCAAGATCGGGTACCAGGGCTTCGCCAACATCGACGTGGCGGGGACCTACGACGACATCGACGGGGAGATCTGCTTCGGCCGTGACTTCATCCGGCCGCGAATGAGCACGTGAGGGCGGGGCGCCGGCGCCGAGGGGTGAGCCGCGCCTCCGGGCAGCTATGGCGTCCGGCCGTCGAACCGGTCGCGCACGAAGCGGATCCCCTGACGGGCCGCGGACTCGAAGTCGGGCTCAAATAGGATCTCCAGGCCAATGCCGCCTCGGTAGGCGATCTCGCGCAACGCGGCATTGACCGCCTCGAAGTCGAGGTGCCCCCAGCCCGGCGC
>JAVKID010000101.1:0-9940 GCA_031459655.1 Candidatus Fervidifonticultor octavus
GACGGGCTGGTCCAGGGCCTGCAACTGGCCCTCCTCAGCGTCGGCATCGTCTTCGTGTACGGGCTGGGCGGCGTCCTGAACCTGGCGCACGGCCAGCTTGCGGTGGCCGGCGGCCTCGCGGTCGCCATCCTCCGGGCTGCCCGCTGGAATCCGCTCCTCGCGTCGACGGCCGGCGTCGTCGTCGCGGGGTCCATGGCTCTACTGCTGGACCGCACCCTCCTGCGCGCGGCCTACGCGCGGCGCGGGGAAGAGCGCCTGCTGCTGGGCCTCATCCTGACCCTGGGCGTCTCCTTCGCGCTCGACGGGTTCTATGCCCTGTGGGCCCCCAATGTGGCGTTGACGTTGCGCATGCCCTCCCCATCGATGGAGATGCTGGGCATCCGCGTCCGCACCGCCAGTCTCGCGGTTGGCGGGCTCTCGCTGGTCACCTTCGCGGTCCTGCTGGCATTCCTCAGGTGGACTCGTGTCGGGCAGGCGATTCGGTGCATCATCCAGAACGAGGTGGGCGCGGTGCTCTGCGGCGTGGATGTGGAGCGGGTGCGCGCCCTGACTCTGTTCCTGAGCGGCATGCTGGCCGGTGTGGCCGGCCTCGCCCAGGGCTTCTCCTCCTACCTCGGCCCTGAGATGGGGACCGAGTTCACCATCCTGGCCATCATCGTCGCGGTCGTCGGCGGCGTCCGGAGCCTCACGGGGACCTTCCTGGCCAGCCTCCTGCTGGGCCTAGTCAATTCGGCGCTGAGCTATACGGTCGGGACGTACCTGACGTGGATCGTCCTCTTGACCGTCGCCGTGCTGACCCTCCTGGTGCGGCCCGAGGGACTCCTCGCGTACTGGCCGTGAACCGGCCTACCATGCTTCGCGCCGCGGCCCCGGTGGCGATCACCGCGCTCCTGCTGGCGGCGGTGCCTGTCATCCTGGGCGGCGGATCCTACGGGCTGCGCATCGCCAGCCTCACGGTGATCGTGGCCACGTATGCCGTGGCCTTCAACCTCCTGTTCGGACACACCCGTCAGCTCTTCCTCTGCATTGGAGCCCTCGCCGGGCTCGGGGCCTACGGGTTCGTCCTGTTGATCCGCGACCACCGGCTGGCACCGCCCCTCGCCCTCGCAGTGGTGGCCGTCGGGGTGGCCGCCTTCGGGGCGTTCCTGAGCTACGTGAGCATCCGGCGGGGGTTCGGAGTCCTGTTCGTCGGCGTCGTGACGCTGGCGGTCTCCCTCATGTTCCACAACCTGCTCCTGGGCCTCCGGCAGTACACCAACGGGGAAACGGGCCTGGCCACCCGGGGAGTGGGGTTCGGCCTCGGCAACGACCCGCAGGAAGGATACCTCGTGCTGGTCGGTGTGCTGGTCGCCGCACTGGCAGGCTACCAGGCGCTGCTGCGTTCTCGACACGGCCTCGCGTTCCAGGCCCTCGGTGAGGACGAGATGAGCGCGGCGCTGTCAGGGATCGACGTCACCACGTACAAGGTGGGCACGGCCGCTATGGCGTCCGGGTTGATCGGCCTCGTCGGAGCCCTGTACGCCGACGTCAACGGGTTCATCAGCCCTGCGGTCTTTGCCCTGGGACATGTGGACATCCCTGTCTTCGTCGCCCTCCTGCTGGGGGGGATGCGGACCCTCCTCGGTCCGGTCGTGGGCGCGGTGCTGTTCAGCGCCGTGGACGAGGTGGTCCGGCCATTCGGACAGCTCACGGTGCTCACCTACGGGACGTTGATGGTGGTCCTCTTCCTGCTGTTTCGGGAGGGGGTGGTGCCGGCGGCCCAACGGATTCTCGTCCGTGCGGGCGCCTGGCGCCCTCGGACCCGCCCCACGCCGCCAAAGGTGGAGGGCGAACCCGTCGCCGAGGGTTCTGGAAAGGCGAGAGAGTGAGGCGGCCGGGGATGGCCTTGCCCCGCCGCCCAACGCATGGGCCTGGACCCCGGAGGCCGACCCTGTGAGACCTACGTGGCTGCGCCGCGCATCGTCGCGTCGCCGGAGGGCTGGCACACGGCGTCGAAGGGAGGCAAGGCCTCCGCGCGGGACCCTTCGCCGCGGTAGTGGTGGACCCACGAGCACGTGCCCCGCGCCGCCTCGGGCACCGGCGGCACCCAGGTGGCCTCCCAGGTCTCCTGTTGCCCGGAGTGCTTCGCGAGCCGGTAGATGCGGGCGTAGATGCACTCCCGGTCTCCGAACTCGCAGGCGTTGCCATCAGTCCCCCCGCAGGGGCCGTTGGCCAGACCCTTGGGGCACGTCTCCGGGCACACGAAGAAGGTGTGGGGCAGCCGGCAGTGGCCGCAGAGCTGGCAGCCGAGCCAGCGCCCCTTCACCGCGCCCTCCGCGCGGGTGAGCAGCCGGGCGGCCGGGCCCTGGGAATCCACGCCGCGCAGCGCTGCACCGGCGATCCGGGAGACCGGCGAGGCGGGATCGAAAAGCCAGCGGTCGATGGCCTGGAGGAGGCGAAACCTCCGGATCTCGCCGGCGGAGGCGGCAGCTGGCTGCAGGGGCTCCACGCCGAGGTAGAAGGCGTCCTGCGGCGCCAGAGCAACCGGACGACCGTCGGGATGCCGCATCACCTCCGCCCAGGCCCCCTCCCATGCGCTCACGTCCCGGCAGGACTCCGAAACGCGCCCCACGGCATCCAGCAGCTCCTCCAGCGTGCGCGGGGTGTGCACCCCGCACAGGTGCGCGCCCGCCAGCCCCAGGAGCCGCGCCCCCACCACCTGGAGCGCCGCGCGGTGAATGGCGCGCCGGCGCGCCAGCGCCGGCGCGTCCAGTTCCGACCGCAGGCAGGCCAGCAAGTCCGGGGGGACGAACACGCCGGGCAGACGCGAGCCGCCCAGCAGGAGGGTGGCCGCCCGCGGACCGAGCAGCCACACGCTGGCTAGCACCGGTACGCGCAGGCCCCGGGCCCGGAAGAACTCCACCACCTCGCGCACCTTGCGCGGGTCCCACCCGATCTGGGCCATGAGTACGTCTGCGCCGGCCCGCAGCTTCTTTGCGGCCTTGATGTACTGGCCCAGCAGCGCCTCTTCGCGGTACTTGAACGGGTTCACCGCAGCCGCGAGGTAGAACTCTGGAAAGGCCCGGCGGGCGATGCGGATGGCGTCCACCGCGTCCACGTAGCGGGCGGGCCCCGCCGGGGGAGGCTGCCGGAGCGCGTCGCCCGTCAGCAGCAGGAACGCGGACAGACCCGATGACGCCGCGCGCTCCAGGTCCCGTCGCAAGACCGGCTCCGTGCGGCCCTTTCCGGCCCAGTGCACCAGGGGCACCAGCCCGGTGGCGTCCATGGCGCGTCGCGCCACCTCGACCGCGTCGTGGTCCTGGTCGGTCCGCACCCGGTCCGACACCGTGAAGGTGGCGATGCGCCCATCCTGCTGAACCCAGCGGGCGAGGCGTACGACATCGGCGACGACCTCCTCCAGCGGACGGGTGCCGACCAGGGGGGGCGACTCCACGGTGAGGACCAACGCCTCGCCCTGAAGCGCCGCCCCCAGAAGGCCCTGGTGCCCCCGCGGCGCCGACCCTGTGGGTGGGTCGGCGCCGCGGCGAGGCGAGACGTTCGCCATCACCGGCGGGCCACCGCGGTACGGTACTGGCGTGCGGCCTCAGAGAACGGCACGGGCGCCACCGTCGCCCGGATCTCGGTCTGCACGTGGGGCTCCACGCTGGGCTTGCGCGACCCCCCGCCCTCCTCCCCCCACACGACGACCACCGGGGTCCCGGGCTGGCTGTACTCCTCGCGCACGATCGCCAGGGACAGCATCGCCGCGTCGTTCCAGCTGTAGCCGGGCCACATGGAGATGCCCACCAGGTCGCCCTGCCGGTTCAGGATCTTGTCGTACATCCACGTGGCGTACTGCGCCACCGGCAGGTCGATGTACTTGGCCTGTTGCCCCTTGGGCCGGGTGAAGAACGTGGCGAAGACCCGGGCCACGTCGTCTGCGTCCCACACCAGGGTGACGCGACGACGGTGCGCCTCCCTGGCCCGGGCCTCCAGCGCCTGGCGCCCGACGAAGTCGTGGTCGAATTTCAGGATGTGCCCGTAGCCGAGTTCCCACGGGGTCAGGTAGTAGTCCTCCACGGCGCGCGAGTAGAAGCTACCGCCCAGGGACCCAACGGCCTCGTAGCCGTTGGCCGGAAGCCACTCGCGGTAGGGCCGCAACGCGGGCCCGGTGTAGATCGCGGGCAACGGGCAGGGGATCCACCCCGAGTCCAGCGCATTGCTCGGGTACGCCCGGGAGCCCACCTGGCGCAGCCCGAACTCCTTCCCGGCCTCCACGATGGCCGCCTTCACCTCGGGCCCCTCCTCGAACGGGCCGAAGAGTTCTGCCCCTGCCACGCCCGCCATCCCGTGGTGCAGCATCCGGACCCGGCGCCCGGCGATGGTGATCCAGCCCATGTGGAAGAACTTCACGTCGGGCACGGGCCCGCCGGCGAGCTTCTCCAGCAGAGCCGGGGCGTTGGGACCCTGCACCTGGTACCGGTAGACCTTCCGCGGACGGGAGGGGTCGGCAATCGACCACTGGTCCCACTCCAGCTCCACGTCGTACCCACCCGTCCGGGCGTGGTAGGCGATCCAGTTGTGGGCGGACGGCCTGCCCACCAGCTGGAATGCCTCCCCTTCCAGGTAGAAGAGAATGCCGTCCCCGATGATGTGGCCGTCCGGACCGCACACCACCAGCTGCTTGGCCCGGCCGGGTTCGAATCCTTTGAAGCTGTTGATGGCCAGACCCGACAGCAGCCGGAATGCGTCCGGGCCCCGCACGTAGAGGTCCGTCATGTGGTAGGAGAGGTCGTACAGGCACACGCTCTCCCGCCACGACCGCTGTTCGTCGCGCCAGTTGGTGAACTCCGATGGCACCACGGGGTAGATGCGGGTCCCCGTGCGGTTGTTGAACAGGTACTCGGTGATGCTGGGCACCGAGTCCAGCACATCCTGTAGGGTCCGCGGCGCCTCGCCCTGGGTCATCGCGATCCTCTCCTCCTCCTCGCACAGGATCGACTCCTCGCGTTCTTCACGGTGGTGTGGCCGCCCCCTCCGACCGGCCGTGCACGGACGTGGCCTCCGCGGGAGGCGTGCCGTAGGTATGGAACGTGGCCACGGTCGGCAGCCCCCACGCCTGGCCCCGCTTGCGCTCCGCCTCGGTCCACACCACGGGCCTCCAGTCGGGGGCGAGGAGGAGGCGGGCACCCGGACAGGCCACCTCGAACCGGTTGCCGCCCGGTTCGTAGACGTAGAGGAAGAATGTCTGCTGGATGGCGTGCTTGTGGGGTCCTGTCTCGATCCGGATGCCGTGCTCCAGGCAGATGTCCGCAGCCCGCAGCACCTCCTCACGGCTGTCCACGGCGAACGTGACGTGGTGGAAGCGCCCCCGGCTCCCCGTGCCGTCTTCCGTGATGGCGAGGTCGTAGCTCTTGTTGCAGACCGTCAGCCAGGCGCCCTTCTCCGATCCGTCGTCGAAGACGAGGATTTCGCTGAGGCGGAACCCCAGCACCTCCTGGAAGAAGCGCCGGTTGGCGCGGACGTCGGCGGCGAAGAAGTTGACGTGGTCCAGGCGCCGCAGGTTGGCCCCGCGGGCCGGAAACCGAGACGCCTGGTTCTTCAGGGCGGGGCGCGCCTGCGGGGTCGGCCGGTACCACTCCACCTCGTAGAGCAGTTCCAGCGCGTGCCCGTCGGGGTCGCGGAACCGGTAGGCCGGCCCGTGGCCCAGATCGCCATCCACCCACCCGAGTCCGCGGCCGGCCCGCTCGATGCGCTCCACCCGCCGCGCCAGGGCCTGCGGGTCCATCGCGCGGAACGCGCAGTGCCCCATGCCGGGCACCGGGGAGGCGGTCACCTTCAGGGTGTGGTGCGCGTAGTCGTCCCAGCCGCGGAGGTAGACGGACTCGCCCCGACGGCCGCTCTCGACCAGGCCCATCGCCTCGGCGAAAAACCGGACGGTCTCCTCGGGCGCGGGCGTGAGCAGTTCGACGTGGCTCAGGTGCGCCACGTCGAAGCTCAGGGGTCCGTCCGAGAAGCTAACATCCTCCATGCCCGCTCACCCCCGGTCTCTCAGCGGTCCCCTCCCCCTGCTGCGCCGGCCGTGCAGGCGAGCGACACGGTCACAGTGCCCTCACCACCTGGGGCATGAGGCGCTGGAACGCCTCGGCGTACCGGATCGCGCGGTCGCCCGCGATGCGGCGGGCATGGTTGGCGCGCCGCACGGCCATGGCCGCGTAGTAGTCCACCAGGTAGCGCTGCGAGGCGATGGCCTCCATCGCCCGCTGTTTGAGCGGGTAGACGGACGTGATGTCGAGGAAGGTGGTGGGCAGGAACCCGCACAACTCGGACTGGTGGGGCTCGAACGCCAGAACCTCCGGGGGATGCACCGTCTCGAAGGCGCTGGCCACGCCGGCCCCTGCCGCCAGCTGCCGGGCACGTTCCGTGACCTGGTGGGCCACGGGGTGGTCGGGGTTGAACGGGTCGCGCTCCGGATGGGTGAGGATGACGTCAGGGCCCCACGAGCGCACGACCTGGGCGAGTTCCTCGGTGGCCCGCGGGCCCGCCTCCAGGGGGTAGTCGCCCCAGTCCAGGCACCGGAAGGCAGCGCCCAGGATCTCGGCCGCGCGGGCAGCTTCCTCGTGGCGGATCGCCTTCACGCGTTCGACCGTCTGACCTGGCTGGTCCCACAGCTCCCCGGACTCCCCGCGCTCGCCGTACGACAGAGCGACCACCAGCGCCGCCCCGCCAGCGGCCGTGGCGGCGGCGATGGCGCCGCCGGCCCTCCAGACGAAATCCGCGGCGTGGGCGCTGATGACCAACAGTCTTCGCTGCGCCTCCATGGCCTGCTAGGGCACGGCCGCGGCCGCCGTCCGGCGGGCGACGTGGCGCAGGGCCTCCAGCACCCCGCCCACGTGAACGCGCATGGCCGCTTCCGCCGCGTCTGGATCTCTGGAGGCCACGGCGGTCACAATGGCGCGGTGCTCCTGCAGGGACCGTTCGACCCGGCCTGGCGCCATCACGGTACGGTACTGGTAGCGGACCATCTGGGTCCGCAACGAGTCCAGAAGCCGCGCCACGGTGGCATGGCCGCTGATGCGGGTCAGTTCCTGGTGGAACCGACCGTTCCGCTCAGAGTACCCGAGGAGATCTCCGGTCCGCGCGCACTCCGCGCTCTCACGCAGGATCTCCCTGAGGACCTGCACGTCTTCGGCCCGGGCACGCAGGGCGGCGTAGCGCACCGCCAGGCACTCCAGCGCGGCCCGCGCCTCGAGGATCTCCACCGCCTCCTCCTCGGTCAGCAGCCGCACCCGCGCCCCGCGGTTGAGGGCCCGCTCCACCACGCCCTCCTGTTCGAGCCGGGCCAGGGCCGTCCGCACCGCGGCCCGGCCCACGCCGAACATGCGCACGAGTTCCGTCTCCACCAGGCGTTGCCCGGGGACCAACCTCCCCTCCAGGAGGGCCCGGCGCAGCTCCCGGTAGCAGTGACCCTCTCCTTCTCCCCGCTTCGGACGCCGCGCGCGGATCGGGCTCACGCCCCCACCTCGCCCCGGGCGATGCGCACGGTAGTGCGGACCGCCATGGTGACGACCTCCTCCTCGGGAACGCCGAGGGCCAGCAGCCGATCCGCCATGAGCGCGAGACCCTCCTCAATGGGCGGGTTGTGGGGTTGGCCCAGGTCGCTGGAGAGAAACGAGTGTCGGGCGCCCACGGTGCGGATCACGTCGGCCAGCACTTCCCAGGCGATCTTTCCCGTGTGGGCCGTGGTGAAGCAGCGTTCCAGCATGACGCCGTCGCGCGCCAGCGCCTTCTGGTCCTCCACCGAGAGCCGCTGGGTGGGGAAGTCGGGGTGCGTCACCACAATCGTCTGCACCCCTGCCCGCCTGGCCGCCTCCACCACCGCGAAAATCTCGTCGCGGCTCAGATGGCCCGTGGCCAGGACCATCTGGCGCCGGGCCGCCACCTGCAGCACGTCCCGGACTTCCGGCAGCACGCGTCCGTTGCCGTCCACCACCCGGAGAGCCGCGCCGGCCACCCCAAGCGTCCGCAGTTCGTCCTGCAGGGCGGCCCAGGCCGGCCGGTTCGCTCCGGCCGCTCCCCCGTGGCGGCTCTCGTTCTCCGCGTCCACGGTGGGCATCCAGACGATCCGCGCACCCTCCCGGGCGGCCAACTCCACCGCCAGGGGGTTCAGCCCCCCCACCGAGGCGTTGAGGCAGATGGATCCCAGCGCGTCGACCTCCGGGACAAGCCAGCGGGCCAGGCAGGCCCGCGCGGCCGTGGAGGCATAGTGCGACTTGATGGCAAATCCTGCGAGCCCCCGCTGCGCGAACCGGCGGGCCACCTCAACGTCGTTCGCCTGCCGCGGCAGCACATCGGGGCCGCTGTGCACGTGGAGGTCGTAGCCGCCCCGCACCAGAGCCCGGGCCCGCTGGCTGCTCTCGGCCTGCGCGCTCATCCCGCCGTCGCGAGGTCGTCCAGCCATTCCACGCACGCCCGGGTGACGCGCGGGGAGACGCCGAGCGACTCCAGGAGTTCTGCGGCGCCCCGCATCTCGTCGGCGCGACGGGCGGCGTGCGTCCGCGTACCCTCCAGCAAGCGGCGCAGGAGGGCTTCGTCCGCTCCTTGCAGGGTCTGCGCCATGTCCTGGTAGACCTCATCGGCACAGCCGAGAGCCTGCGCCGCCCGCAGGGCCTCCACGGCGGAGGCAGCCAGGCCCTTGGTGAACACGCTGCGGACCAGCTTCCGGCCACTCGCCTCACCCACCTTTGGGCCGAGCACGCGCACGGGCATGCCGAGCGCTCCCGCCCACGCAGCGAACGCCTCCGCCCCCGATCCACTGGCCAGCGCGGGGGTGCGCAGCCCACGTCCCGGCACCGGTGCCATCAGGGCCACGTCGGCGAACAACACCCCGGCCGGGTGCAACAGCGACGCCGTGCCTTCCTTCTGTCGGGGGGACGCGCTGGTGGCGTCAGCATACACCTGGCCGCCGCCGAGGTGCGGCGCCAGGACCTGCGCGACGTCCACGGCCGCTCGTGGGGTGGTGAGCACCAGGACCACGTCCGCCCCGACCACGGCGGCCGCAGGGCCCTGGGCGAGGGCGACACCGCGGGGAATCCGCTTCGGCTGGGGGTCCCAGCCGACCGTGGGCACGCCCCGCTGGACGAGGTCCTCGGCGATGGCAGCACCGGCCTCCCCCAGGCCGAACACCGCCACCGTCGCGCGGGAGGACGACTCGGGCCGCACGGCTCCATGGTACCTGCGGTGCGCAGATCTGTCAACTTTATTGTGAACAATCATGCCCCGGCAGGTGTGAAGGGGGTGGGAGGGTGGGGGGGTGCGGGGACCCGTCAGCGCGTCGTGATGCGGAAGACGACGCCCTCGTGGTGCACCACGTAGAGCCCGCCCTCTTCGTCTTCGCCGAACGAACTGATGCGAAGGCCCGATTCGAGCAGGCGAGTGCTCGTCCACCGGCCCGGGCCGCGCTCGCGCAGCCCCCAGATCTGGCCGCCGCAGTAGTCCCCGTACACGTACCATCCGATCAGGCCGGGCGACCCCGCGCCGCGGGCCACGTAGCCGCCGATGACCGCGCACCCCAGCGACGTCCGGTACTCTGCGATGGGCCGGATGAGCCCTTGGCGCCGACAACCTGATGGGGGATTGAAACAGTGGGTGCCCTCCATGATGCGCCAGCCGTAGTTGCCGCCTCTCTGGACCACGTTGATCTCCTCCCAGGAGCCCTGACCCACGTCGGCCAGGAAGAGACGGCCGTCGCACCGGTCGAAGGAGAAGCGCCACGGATTCCGCAGCCCGTAGGTCCAGATCTCGGGCCGCGCATCCGGCCGGCCCGCGAACGGATTGTCCGGCGGCACGGTGTAGGGGCGGCCGCTGTCCACGTCGATGCGCAACAGTTTCCCGAGCAGCGACCGCACATTCTGCGCGTGGTTCCAGGGATCGCCCCGGGAGCCGCCGTCGCCTGTGGCCA
>JAVKID010000102.1:0-9750 GCA_031459655.1 Candidatus Fervidifonticultor octavus
GGTCAGGTCGCGGCAGCGGCCGGAGTACCGGAGCGGCCGACGCGCCCGCTCGGCCCGGCGGCGCTCGGCGTCCAGTTCGTCCGCGGTGCAGTAGCAGGGATAGGCGGCACCCCGTTCGGCCAATTCGCGGGCAAAGCGGGCGTAGAGATCCTGGCGCTCGGTCTGCCGGTAGGGCCCGACCGGCCCCCCGACATCAGGGCCCTCCTCCCAGCTCAGGCCCAGCCAGCGGAAGTCCTCGAAGATCGCCGCCTCATAGGCCTGGGTCGAGCGCGAGCGGTCGGTGTCCTCGATCCGCAGGACGAAGACCCCGCCGTGGTGGCGGGCGAACAGCCAGTTGAAGAACGCGGTCCAGGCGCCGCCGATGTGGAGATACCCGGTCGGGGAGGGCGCAAAGCGCGTGCGGACCGCCGCCACATCCCTATTCTACGCCACCCTGGCTACGTGAACAGCAGGCTGACGGACTGGTTCATGTGGATCCGCCGGATCGCCTCGGCGAGCAGCGGCGCCGCCGAGAGGACCGTGATCTTCGGCAGGAGCCGGTCGGGTGGGATGGGAATCGTGTTGGTGACGATCACCTCGCGGATCTCGGGCCGGGACAGCCGCTGCGTGGCCGGTCCGGCCAGCACCGGGTGCGTGGCGCACACGTAGATCTCCGGCACGCAGCCGTGGGCCAGCAAGACGTCGACGGCCTGCATGAGGGTCCCGGCGGTGTCAATGATGTCCTCGATGAAGACGGGGGTCTTCCCTTCGACCTCGCCGACCATCTGAATCGGCTCCTTGGCGTCGGCTCCGACCCGGCGCTGGAAGATGACCGCCAGCGGCAGGTCCAGCCGGTCGGCCAGCCGCTTGCTGCGCTTCACCGCGCCGTCATCGGCGGCCACGACCACGCCGTTGTTGAGGTGCCTGCGGAGCAGGCAATCGGCGAACAGCGGCAGCGCCCTCAGGTGGTCCACCGGGATGGTGAAGAACCCTTCGACCTGCCCGGCGTGGAGGTCGAGGGTCAGCACCCGGTCGACGCCGGCCGTGGTCAGGAGATCCGCCACGAGCCGGCCGGTAATGGGCTCGCGCGGCGCATCCTTCTTGTCCTGGCGGGCATAGGCGAAGTACGGGACGACGGCGGTGATGCGCCCGGCCGAAGCACGGCGAAGGGCGTCCACCATGATGAGCAGTTCCATGAGGTGTTCGTTGACCGGGTGGCAGGTGGACTGGACCACAAACGCATCCTCGCCACGGGCGTTCTCTTCGTAGCGGCAGTAGATCTCGCCATCCGCGAAGCGCATGAGCCTCACGCGCCCGGGGCTGATCTGCAGGTACTCGGCGATCTCCCGGCCCAGATCGGGCACCGAGCTGCCGCAGAAGAGTTTCAGCTCGCCGTAGGCGGTATCGGTCATGGGCGCGGGCTACCGCGCCTGAACGAGGAACTTGATGGCCGTGCGCTCTTCGCCATCGATCTCCACTTTGGTGAACGCAGGGATGGTGACGAGATCGATGCCGTTGGGCGCTACGAAGCCACGGGTGATCGCAATCGCCTTCACGGCCTGATTGACTGCCCCGGCGCCGACCGCCTGGATCTCCACCGAGCCCTGCTCGCGGAGGACTGCCGCCACGGCGCCCGCCACCGCCTTGGGCTTGGAATCCGCGGAGACCTTGAGCACCTCCGCCATGTCCGACCGCTGCCTCCTCGAAATGCGGCGACGAAAAGGGGGTTCCGCAAGCCTATTCGTCCGGTTGGGCGGAACTCCTCCCTTCTAGTCTACCAGCAGTCCGGCGGCGGCGGCGATTCCGGCGGCGGCCGCACGGCGCCACCCCTCCAGGCGCGCCTGCAGGGCTGCCGGCTGCATCCGGGGTGCCGTCCAGGCCGCTTCGAGGGCCCGGACGAGCTCTCCAGGAGACGCATCCACGGGTAGCAGCCCCTGGAGGCCCTGCTCCGTCATGAAGGCCGAAACCTTGGGATCGTAGGCTAGCCCGATGGCGGGGACGCCCCACGCGGCGGCGAAGACGATGGCGTGGAATCGGACTCCGACCACCAGGTGCATGGCGCCCACGAGCCCAAGCAGTTCCTGGGGGGTGGAAGCGGCAATGACGCGGCCGCCGGAGGCCCGGGCGACGGCGTCGCTGGCGGCCTGATCTCGACGGCGATCGAACACCAGGACAGCGACCGACGCCCCCCAGGAGGCGGTGCAGCGGCGGAGGATGCCTCCCAGGACCTCGGGATCGGCCAGCCCCGGCCACGGCCGGACCGCGGCGGCCACTGTCGGACGGCCGGGTTCCAGGCCAGCGCCTCGGAGCACGGCCTCCACCTGTTCCCGGGGCGCCGGGGAGAGCAGGACCGACAGGTCGGCCCCGAGGTGAACCGGGCGGGACACGCCCAGGGCCTCGAGCGCGCGCAGGGAGTCCCGATCGCGGACGCTGATCACCCGGGCCGCCTCGAACGCCCGGGCGGTCAGGCGCTGGACCCACCGGCGGCGAATCGGCCCGATCCCTTGTCCGACCGCAGCGACCGGGACGCCCCGCCGGTCCGCCGCGAGCATCGTGCCGAGGTAGTAGAGGGCGCTGCGGGCGCTGGTGACGTCCTGCACCAGCGATCCCCCGCCCATGATCAGCAGCCTGGCGCCGGCCAGCGCCTGCCACACCCGGGACGGCGTGCGCGGCATCGCCTCCACACCGTGGAGGAGCCGGGTGCCGGGCGGGTCGGCGGAGAGGACGACGGGGCGCGCCGAGGGCACGCGGCTGCGCAGTTCCCCGAGCAATCCGGCCAGGACGGCCTCGTCGCCGAGGTTGCCGAAGCCGTAGTACCCGCCGATCAGGACCGGCCGAGCCGTCGCGCGATCCAGAGCAGCACCACGACCCCCGGGACCGCCAGGAGCGCCCCGAGCGCCAGCGCGTTAGCGGTCCGCCATACGGTGTACACCAGCGGCGTGTGCAGATGCGAGAACGAGTTGATGGCGCCTGTCGTGCCGACGGTGCCGGCCAGGGCCAGGGCGACGGCCAGGCGGCGCCACCCCAGACTGGCCGCGGTGCCCGCCAGGACCAGCGCCGGATAGCCCACCAGGAACTCCTTCGTCCGCGGACGGGCCACGAGGAACTCTTCCAACGTCGTGCGCAGCCGCTGCTCGAGTTCCGGCAGCGGGACGCTGACGTTGCCGGTGCGCGCCAGCAGCATCACGGCCGCGACGCCGACGACCAGGGCCAGCAGCGCCGAGCCCACCCGCAGCGGCTGGCTGATCCAGGCCCGCAGCTCCCGGATCGCCGTCCTCCAATCGTCCGGGCCGCGGTCGTCGAGCGCCAGCCACAGCGCCACCAGCAGCACGGGGCCGACGTGCGCGGCCTTCACGCCGAGGAACGTGGAGAACGCCAGCATGAACGACCACTGGCTGAGCAGCGCCGCGACGAAGAAGCCGGTGACGGCCGCGAGCCCGACGGCGCGGGCCAGGGTAAGGTATCCTGCGATGGCGGGCGCCGACCCGGGACGGCCGGCCGGCCGCAGCGCCCAGACGGCGGCGCCCGCGGCCCCGGCGGCGGCCACGCCCAGGGCCAGCACCTGCCGCCAGAGCACGTCGAAGGCTGTGAACCCCGCCGCCACGGTCCCGCAGAGGGCGGCGGCCACGATCACCCAGTGCCACCACGGGGACAGGCGGACCCCGACCGCCGCGGCCAGATCGGCCAGCACCAGCACGGACAGGGAGGCGGCGCCCAGCGCCACGAGCCAGGGGAGCAGGCGCGGGACCTGGGCCTCCAGGGGCGGCATGGGCCGGCTCCGCTCCGTGGCGAACCCCAGACTCCGCAGGGCCCGGGCGACCAACTCGACCATGCGGAGGTTGGCATCCAGCGCCGGCTCGCCGGCTGGGGTCGCCAGCAGGGGCCGCACATAGAGGAGCCTGATGTTGCGCTCCTGCGCGGCGCGCACGAACCGGTCGGCCGCCTCGTCCGGCCGCAGGACGATGAGTTCCTCGGGCGTGATGCTGAAGACGCGGATGACATCCGGCCGCATCAGGGCTGTCATCCGGTCCTCGCCTCTCTGCTTGCGGCGCGCGGTGAAGACCTCGATGCGTCCAAACCGCGCGCCGATCCGCCGGTACTCGCCCGCAGCCTGATCGAGCAGTCCCTCGAACCCCTGCACCTCGGTCAGGGCGAAGATGAGGGTCGGCGCGGGGCCAGCCTGCGCGTAACTGTCGGCGAGCATGCGCAGACCCTGGGGGGTGAGCCCTCGGTAGTTGCGCGCCCTCAGGACGACGCCCAGCCCGGCGGCGCGGACGAATCGGGCGTCCTGGGGCCTGAACCCGAGGCCCAGTTCCTCCACGTCGAGCGGAGTGCCCAGCACCTCGAGGACCTGACCCGTCCGCCGCACGCGCTCCTCACCCAGCAGGATGCGCAGCCGGCCGTGGACGAAGGCCAAGTCCTCCGGCGGCCCGGTCACGTACACGGCACCGTGGCGGATCTCGCCTGAGGCCAGCAACAGGCGGAACGGCTCGGCCAGCGGCGCAAGCCGCGCCAGGGCTGCCAGCGTGCCCCCGGCGGCGTAGGTGATGATCCCTTCCTCAGCCAACCGCTTGAGGGTGCTCTCGCCGAGCGCGACCGACACCGCCCCGCGCTGGCGGAGGGCCTGCAGCACCCGCACCGGATCGCGGCCCTCCCGGCGAGCCAGGCCGATCCAGTCATCGCCGTCCAGGACGATCTCGACCGCGCGGTAGCGGGTCTCGAGGCGGACGCGCATGCCCAGCACCACGACCGAGGCCATCAGGCCGCAGAGCACCAGGGCCAGGAGCCCGAAGCGCATCACGGCGCAGCCCCGGCGCGGGCACCGACGGTGAGCCGGCCGTCACGGTAGGCGATCTGCGTCACCGTCACCGACACCGGGAGCGAGCGCAACGAGAGTACCGGGCGTCCCGCCACGCCCAGCACCGCGGCGGTCAACCCCGGCGGCAGATCTGTGCCGCTGAGGTTCAGGGACGTGATCTGAAAGTAGAGGTCGGTCCCGCCTGACACATAGAACTGCCCCCGCAGGCGGGCGGTGGCGACGAGGGGGCCTGCGCGGAGTTCACCGCTTGCCGCAACACCCCTGGTGTCGATGGTCACCGACGGACGCTCTACGCCGCGAGCCCGCAGGTACGCTTCGAGATCGTGCTGGCCGACCTGAATCTCCAGCGTCCCGCCTTCCACCCCGGTCACGGTCCACCGGCGGAGCGGCTCGCGGCGAAAGGTCACGCCGCGCAGCTTCCCCGACAGCTGTCCGGCCGTCACATCGCCCAGCCTGACCCTGGTGGCGTCGATCTCAAGCCGCGCGATCCGTCCCCGGAGGAGGCCCCACGCGGTGGCCCGCGCCCTGACGTGGAGCGTGCCGGCCTCCTCCACATGCGGGCGCAGGGCCGCGGCCACGGACTGCTGGAGGAGCACGGAGGGCAGCAGGACCCACGCCGCGATGAGCGCGGCGAGGCCGGCGACGATCCACAGGGCCCGCCGCATGCTATCGCGCTCGCAGCGCGGCGTCGATGAAGCGGTCGAGGTCGCCGTCGAGCACGCCGGAGGCGTCGCCGGTCTCCACACCGGTGCGATGGTCCTTCACGAGCTGGTAGGGGTGCAGGACGTAGGAGCGGATCTGGTTGCCCCAGGCCGCTTCGCGGTGCTCGCCCCGCAGTTCGGCGATCTGCTGGCGCTGACGGGCCTCGGCCACCTCGGCCAGGCGCGCCTTCAAGACGCGCAGCGCCGTGAGCCTGTTCGCATGCTGCGACCGCTCGTTCTGGCACTGCACAACGATGCCGGTGGGCAGGTGGGTGATGCGGACCGCGGTCTCGACCTTGTTCACGTTCTGGCCCCCGGCGCCACCGGCCCGGTAGGTCTCGACCTTGAGCTCGTCGTCGCGGATCTCGACCTCGGCCTCTTCGACCTCCGGGATGACGTCCACCAGGGCGAAGGAGGTGTGCCGACGGTGCGCCGCGTCGAACGGGGAGAGGCGCACCAGCCGGTGGACGCCCCGCTCGGTGCGCAGATAGCCGTAGGCATGTGGCCCCGTCACGATGACCGTCACGCTCTTGATCCCCGCCTCTTCGCCCGGTGAGACATCCACGATCTCCGCCTTGAATCCCCGGCGCTCGGCCCAGCGCAGGTACATGCGCAGCAGCATCGCCGTCCAGTCCTGGGACTCGGTGCCGCCGGCGCCCGCATGGATCGAGAGGATGGCGTTGGCAGCATCGTGGGGCCCCGACAGGAGCGCCTCGGTCTCCAGACGCGTCAGCCCTTCGGTCAGCGCCCGCGCCTCGGCGGCGAAGTCATCGGCATCCAGACCGTCGGGGGACTCGGCGGCCAGTTCGAGCAGGACGCCGAGGTCCTCCACCCGCCGCTCCAGCGCCGCCACGGTCTCCACGGTCGAGCGCAGCGCGCTCAACTCCCGGCCGATGGCGCGCGCGCGCTCCTGATCGGCCCACAGCGAGGGCTCCTGCATGATCTTCTCGAGTTCGGCGATGCGGGCGTGCTTGGCGGCTAGGTCAAAGATGCCCCCGCAGGTCCTGGAGGCGCCGCCGGCTCTCGCTGAGTTGGGCCAGGAGGTCGTCGAGTTGCATCATGGCGCCTGCCATTATAGCAGACACCCCCGGTACGCTCCAGGGCGCCTCGGCGGGGCCGGGCCCGGCCTGCCTATCGGAGAGCGGCCAGGGCCAGCATCACGGCATCCCCTACTCCCCGGGCCGGTCCGAGGCCCGCGGCATCCCGGGTCCAGAGGCGCACGGCGCCGAAGCCCGCTCCGCTGAACAGGTGCCAGAAGAGCACTTCCTGCGCCTGGCCCACCTGCAGGCCCACCCCCAGCAGCGTCGACAGCACCACGGCCAGGGGCCACCCGCCCAGGCCCACCGCACTGGCGAACACCGCGCCGCGCAGCCACACCTCGATGGCGACCCCATGGACGACGTACTGCAGCGCCCACGGCAGCCAACTGCCGTCGGGGGGACTGACGGGCACCTCGAAGCCGTACCGGGCGTAGGCCGCGCGCATGGCCAGGATCAGGGCCCCGGTCGCGGCCAGCGAGATGGCCAGCGACGCGGCGGCACCGCGCCCGTCCACCAGGTGCCCACGGGCAACGATCAGGCAGGCCACGAGGATCCCGACGGCCGCCGGCCACGCCACCGGGCCGTGGTCAGGAGCCAGCCACCGTCCGGCCATCCAGGGGATTGCGGGCAGCACCACCGCCCCCACCAGCGCTCTGATGGCACCGGGTCTGCGGCGCACGGCCCCCAGCGCGATGGGCGCTGCAGCCAGCGCCCAGGTGGCCGCGGCCGCCGGTGCCAGCAGCCAGCCCCATCGGACGTACGGCGTGGGCGCGCCGCCAACCGGCAGGGCCGCCACGAGGACGCCCCGGGTCCCCAGCGCCTGCGACGCGATGATGGTGCCATCCGGGCGAATGAGCATGGAGGTGCCGGTATTGGCCGCGCGGATGATGCTGCGGCCCGTCTCCGCCGCCCGCAGGATCGCCTGGGCGGCGTGCTGGGCGGGTCCGGCTGAGGTGCCGAACCAGCCGTCGTTGGTGAGGATCGCGATGAGGTCGGCCCCACCTGCCAGGGGCCGGATCAGGTCGGGAAACGACGACTCGTAGCAGATCACGACGCCCACCGTCCCCGCCGGGGTCCTGATGGGCGCCGCGCCGGTCCCCGGCCGCACGCCGGCTTCCCCGAACGGCACGAGGCGCCGTTTCGCGTAGAGGCCTGCCGCGCGGCCTGCCGGATCGAGCACCAGCACCCCGTTGTGGGGTCCGGACATGGAGGTGCCGGCCACCACCACCGCGCCGCCTGCGTGCGATGCGATCTGTGCACGCAACGCCGGCTCGGCGCGCAGATCCAGCGGGACAGCGGTCTCCGGGTAGACGATGACCTCCGCGCCGGCCGCCCGCGCCTGCGCGGTCTGCTCCAGCAGCCCCTCGATGATCCGCCAGGTGGAGGCAGGATCCCCCTTGAGCCTAGGATCCACATTGGGCTGGATCGCCGCGACGCTACGCATTGTCTGGGTCGGACCCATCTGTCTCATGTTGGCGCCGGCCACCGACCCCACCACGATCAGCGCGGCCACGAGGACCTCGGCGCCGGGCCGACGGCGAGCGAGGCACGTCGCCATCACCGTGTTGGCCGCCGCCACGACCGCCCCGATCCCGAAGACCCCGACGATCGGGGCGAGGGCCAGCACGCCGGGCGTCCGGTACTGCGTGAGGCCCAGCAGCCCCCAGGGGAACCCCAGGGGCCCGACCGAGCGGACGTACTCGACCGTCATCCAGGTCAGCGGCCCAACCCACAGCCATGCGCGACGACGCGCGGCAGGATCGCTGCCTCCCCACCGCTGCACGAGGGCAGCGGCGCCCCCGGCGAAGGCGCCCAGATAGGCGGCCATGCCCGCCGTCACGAACGCCCACGCGGGCAGGCCGAAGAGCCGGACCCACGCCACGAGCCCGCCGTATGCGACGAGACCCGCCGCAAATCCGAGGCCGAAGGCCTCCCCGGGACCAGCCCCGCGGATCGCCACCAGCAGGGGGACAAGGGCGATCCAGACCAGCCAGCCCACGTCTGGACCAGGGAAGGCGAGGGTGAGCAGCGCCCCGCTGGCCAGCGCGCCCAGCAAGCGCCAGGCGGTCGCTAGGCTTCTCGGCCGTGGCACTTCTTGTACTTCTTGCCGCTCCCGCACCAGCAGGGGTCGTTGCGGCCGATCTTGGGGCCCTGGCTCCTGGCCTGACCGCCGCCCGGCCGCGAGCCCACCGTTGCCGGCTCGCGCACCGGCGCCGCGGGCCGGGCCACCGGCCGCGCCTCGGGCACGATCTGGACTCGAAAGAGCGTCCGGACGGTGTCTTCCTGGATCGCCTGCAGTGTGGCCTGGAACATGTCGTAACCTTCGCGCTGGTACTCGATGAGTGGGCTCACCTGGGCATAGGCGCGCAGTCCGATGCCTTCGCGCAGAGCGTCCATATTGTGCAGGTGGTCGATCCACTTCCGGTCGATGGTCTGGAGCAGGACCAGACGCTCCACCTCGCGCATGGTCTCCTCGCCCAGCTCGGCCACCTTCTTCTCGTAGGCCTCCAGGGCGGCGGCCGTCAGCCGCTCGGCAATCTCATCGGCCGTCAGTCCGCGGAGCTCGCCGATCAGGGTGTTGCCCAGCGGCGGAACGACCTGGCTCACCCCCTCGATCAGCCCCTCCAGGTCCCACTCCTCACGCGGGAGATCCTTGACGCAGACCGCCTCCACCTGTGCGGACACCTGCCGCGCGATCATGTCCAGCACGTTCTCGCGGACGTTGCGGCCCTCCAGCACCTTGCGCCGCTCGCTGTAGATCACCCGGCGCTGGACGTTCATGACGTCGTCGTATTCGAGGACGTGCTTGCGCATGTCGAAGTGGTATTGCTCGACCTTCTTCTGGGCCGCCTCGATCTGCCGGGTGACCAGGGGGTGCTCGATGGGGGTGTCCTCGTCGAGCCCGAACCGATCCATCAGCGCGGCGATCCGCTCGCCGGCAAAGATCCGCATCAGTTCGTCGTCCAGGGCGATGTAGAACCGGCTGGACCCCGGATCGCCCTGCCGCCCGGCGCGGCCCCGGAGCTGGTTGTCAATCCGGCGGGCCTCGTGGCGTTCGGTGCCGATGACGTGCAGACCGCCGAGGGCGCGGACCCTTTCGGCTTCGACCGGGTCCGGCGGGTTCCCGCCCAGGATGATGTCCACGCCGCGGCCGGCCATGTTGGTGGCAATGGTGACGGCGCCGAGCCGGCCAGCCTGGGCGATGATCTCG
>JAVKID010000103.1:0-9546 GCA_031459655.1 Candidatus Fervidifonticultor octavus
CTCGGAGGCGAGGCGCTCGTCGTCTCCGCCTACGGGGTCGAGCACGCCGTCCTGCAGGCCGCGCGCGACCGCGCCATGAAGCTCATCGACGCTACCTGCCCGGTCGTGACCCGGGCCCACTCGCTCGCGTTCAAACTGGCCGAGGAAGGCTACCAGATCATCGCCGTGGGCGACCACGGGCATCCCGAGATGGTCACGCTCAAGGAAGCGCTCGGCGACCGCGTGACCATCGTCCACACCCGCGAGGAAGCCGCTGCGGTGAAGCTGCGCGGCAGGATCGGCGTGATCTCGCAGACGACCCAGTCCATGCAGAATTTCCGGGAGATCGTCGGGGACATCGCGCTGCGCACCAAGGAGCTCAAGGTCGTCAACACCCTGTGCCCGGCGATCACCGTGCGGCAGGAAGAGGCCGAGGTCCTGGTCGAGCAAGTGGACGCCCTGGTGGTGGTCGGCGGGCATCACAGCAGCAACACGACCCGGCTGGCCGAGATCGGCCGGGCCCGGATGCTGCCGACGTTCCACATTGAGACTCCCGATGAGATCGACCCGGCCTGGTTTGCCGGCGTGCGGCGGGTCGGCGTGATGTCCGGCGCCTCCACGCCGGACTGGATCATCGCCGAGGTCGTCCGCCGGCTCCAGGAGATCGGCGCCTCGATGGAGGTCCCCACCGCGCACGCGGTCCCGTGACGGCCCGTCCCTCGGCGCCGGTCGTCGTCCTCGTCGGCCGGCCCAACGTCGGCAAGTCCGCCCTGTTCAACCGGATGATCCGCAGGCGCGTGGCGATCGTGGAGGACATCCCCGGCGTCACGCGCGACCGTCTCTACGCCGTCAGCGAGTGGCGGGGGAAGCGGTTCACCCTCGTCGACACCGGCGGGCTGCACCTGGGGCCCTCGCACGGCCTAGCGGCCAAGGTGCGCGAGCAGGTCAGGACCGCCCTGCGCGAGGCGGACCTCCTGCTCTTCGTCGTGGACGTGCAGGACGGCGTGGTCCCCGAGGACCGCGAGATCGCCGAGGTAGTCCGGCGGTCCCGCGTCCCCGTCCTGCTCGTGGCCAACAAGGCCGACGGCCCGGCCCACGATCTCGCCGCTCCGGAGTTCTTCGCCCTGGGGCTGGGAGACCCCATCCCGGTCTCCGCCCACCACGGTCGGGGGATCGGCGACCTGCTGGACGCCGTCGTGGCGCTCTTGCCGGAACCGGCCCCCCACGGGGTGGCCGAAGCACCCATGGCCGTGGCTGTGGTGGGCCGGCCCAACGTCGGGAAGTCCTCTCTGGTCAACGCCATCCTCGGAGAGGAACGGGTGGTGGTGGACGCGCAGCCGGGCACGACCCGCGACGCCGTGGACACCCCCTATGAGCGTGACGGACGCCGGTATCTGCTGATCGACACCGCAGGCCTGCGCCGGCGCGCGCGGGTGGGGCGCGGGATCGAGTCCTACGGCGCCGTCCGATCGCGCCGGGCCATCGAGCGGGCCGATGTGACGGTGCTGGTCCTCGACGCCAGCGAACCCGTCTCCGACCAGGACCAGCGCATCGCCGGCGAGATCGCCCGCGCCGGGTGCGGACTCGTGGTGGCGCTCAACAAGTGGGACCTCGTCGCCCGCGCTCCGCGGCCTGACCGGACGCGTGAGCAGGCGGTGCGCCGCGCGCTGCGATTCCTGCCCTATGCGCCGGTGCTGCCCGTCTCGGCCACGGCGGGATGGGGCATCGAGGCGCTGTTCTCAGCCATCAACCGTGTCGGCGCAGCGCACCGCGCCCGCATCGGCACCGGCGTGTTGAACCGCATCGTGGGGGAAGCCGTCGCTGCCCGGCAGCCGCCGGCGGATCGGGCCGGCCGGCGCCTGCGGATCTTCTACGCGACGCAGCCGGCCTCGAAGCCCCCGACCGTCGTGCTGTTCGTCAACGATCCCAGGCGCATGCCCGAAGCCTACCTGCGCTACCTGGAGCGGGTCATTCGCTCGAAGGTGGACCTGATCGGCGTGCCGCTGCGGTTCGTGCTGCGCCGCCGGCGGGGCGAGGAGGCCCGGACGTGACCGCATCCCCCAAGAGGAACTCCCGGCTCCACAACGGAAGGAGTAGCCCGCGCAGGTTTGCGTCGTCGGTGGTGCCGCCGTGCCCGAATTGCCCGAGGTCGAAACCGCCAGGCGGTCGCTGGAGCCGTTGATCGCCGGGCGGCGCATCGAGCGGCTGGAGGTCTTTCGGCCTCCATCCTTACGGTCCCACCGGCCCGCCGAGGCCGCCCGCCTCCTGAGCGGCCGCACCATCACGAGCGTGGTGCGCCGGGGAAAGGCCCTCCTCTTCGCCCTCGACGGCGGATGGTGGCTGGTGTTCCACTTCTCCCTGGGCGGCGTCATCCGGGTGCGGCCTGACGTCTCCCCCGATGCGGCGACCGCCGTCGCCCTGCACCTTGACGACGGGCAGGTGCTCGAGTTTCGCGAACTCCAGTTGAGCACCCTGAACATCTACGCGCAGGCCGACCTGGACCGGGTGCCCTACCTGGCGGACCTCGGCCCTGATCCGCTGGATGAGGCGGTGACCTTGCCCAGGTTCCGCGAGGCGCTGGCAGGGAAGGGCGCCATCCGTCCCCTGCTGTCGGACCAGACCCGGCTGGCCGGGATCGGCAACCTGTGGTCGCAGGAGATCCTGTTTGCCGCGGGCATCCGGCCCATGCGCAAGGCCCAGACGCTCTCGGACCGAGAATGGGCGCGGCTCTACCGGGCCATGCGCTCCACCCTGCGGCGGGCGGTGCGGGCGGGCGGCGAGCCGGACTTCCAGGACGCCACCGGCCGCCAGGGCCGTTACCGGCTGGCGGTCTACGGCCGCGGAGGGCAGCCGTGCCCGACGTGCGGGGCCAAGGTCGTCGCGACCCGGGTGGGCGGCCGGCCGGCGTTCTACTGCCCGCGGTGCCAGCGATGACGCGGCGCTCGCCTCGGCCGGCGGGCGGAGGAGGGGTGTGCCGGTGAGCCCGCGCATGCCGACCCCGGTCGCGATGGGCAGCATCGCGGACCGGACGTTCACGATCGCCTGGTCAGACGGTCACCGCTCGACCTACTCGTGGGTGAACCTCCGCATCAGCTGCCCCTGCGCGGCCTGTGTGGGGGAGTGGCGCTACCGGCGGCCCCAGCTGACCCCACAGGACGTCCCGCCGACCATCCGCGCCATGGGCGTGTCGAAGGTGGGGAACTACGCCCTCCGCTTCGCGTGGTCGGACGGGCACGACACGGGGATCTACACCTTCACCTACCTTCGCCACGATCTCTGCGAATGCGAAGAGTGCACCGCCAGGCCGGGCGGATTGGAGTCCCCGCAGATGTGATATACTTCCTCCAGATGTCGGGCCGTAGCGCAGCTTGGTAGCGCGCCTGAATGGGGTTCAGGAGGTCGGCGGTTCAAGTCCGCCCGGCCCGACCAGTTCAGCGCCGGACGGGACGCGGGTCCCAGCCTTCGGGCGGGGCTCGCGTTCGTGCTTCTGCGAGGCAGGGTGTGCCTTGAATTTGCCATCGTGAAGGAACCTTGCCCCGGGCGCAGAATAACTCGAACCAATAACCTGTATTGTCACAATACCTCGCTTGCGGAGTTGTGGGACGGTGAACGCGTCGTCTTCGTTCAATCGTCCTGCGCCGGTCGACCCAGGCGGCGCCGCCTGGTTTGTCGTCCAGACGAAGCCCCGCGCCGAGGACTGGGCGAAGCAGTTCCTCCATCGGCGCGACGTTCCCACGTTCCTGCCCCGCCTGCTGGTGCGCAGGCGCTACGGCTCGCGGCGCTGGCACGCGCTGGAGCCGCTGTTCCCGGGCTACCTGTTCTGCCACTTCGTGCCCGTTCCCGAGGCCATCGCGCGGGTGCAATGGACGCCCGGCGTCCTCCGTCTGCTGGGTGATGACGATGGCCCGATTTCCATCGACCGCGACATCGTCGACTACCTCAAGGCGCGCGAGGCGGAGCACGGCTACATGGCCGCCGGCCAGCCGCTGGCTGCCGGCGATCGGGTGCGTTTCGTCGGCGGTCCGTTCGCTTTGCTGGAAGGCATCGTCGAGCGGCCGGCCGCGCGGGCCGATCGCGTGCGGGTGCTGCTCTCGTTGATGGGCACCTCAGTGGTCGTGGAGGCCGACGAGGCAGTGCTTGAGCGGTGCTGACCGGGGGTCGGCGCCGGCTGCAGACCGCCTCGCCAGACATGCAGTTGAGCCGGGCACAATTCAATGGCGGCCGGGGGTCAGCGGGGCGTACCCCACCGGCGGAGCCATGCCCGGGCCCCGAAGATCATGGAGGCCGGCGATGAGCATGACCCCCCGCGCGCAGGCCGCATCGTTCCCGGACCGGTCACGGTGCCGGGCGGCGAGCAGGCCCTGCGGCCGTGCGAGGCCAAGCTGCTGGCGTACATTCGCAACCACTGGGCCCTGGACTTCGGCACGCGAGAGGTCAGGCTGGTCATCGAGTACCAGGACGGTGCGCCGGTCCTCATCCGCGTGACGGGGAACATCGTCCGGGAGGAGAAGTTGAGGTAGGAAGCCTGCACCCGCGCGGGTCCAACCCCGCCGGGCCGACGCACTGCACAGTACGCCAACTAAATAGCGCCAGACCGGGTTCCTGACCCGACGACACGGGAGGGGGCCGATCGTGATCGTGCGCGCCGTGCTCGGCGCGTAGACGCTCGGTCCCCTCCTGGCTTTCTCGACCGTCCGCAGTGCACAGACGACGCCACGACAGCGGCAGACCCCGAGGAGGTTACCCGCGATGATGCGGCATGGGATTGCCACGTGTTCGTCCACCCGTCGGGCGAGGCGCCGGACAACCCAGCGCGGTGCCGCGCTCGCGCGGGTGGCGGCGGCCGTCATGGTCGGCCTGCTGTTCGCGAGCGGCGCGCCCGTGCGGGCGCAGACCGGGGCGCCGTCACCGGGAACGCCGTCCCCTGGTGCGGTCCCCTCCACCTACGTGCTCGGCCCCGAAGATGTGCTGGAAATCTCGGTGTGGGGATACCCCGACCTCACGCGCGTCGTCGCCGTGCTGCCCGACGGCCGTATCAGCGTGCCTCTGGTCGGCGCCGTGATGGCGGCCGGTCAGACCGTCGAACAGCTCACCCGGACGCTGGTGAGGGGGTTCGCGCGGTACATCCGCGAGCCGCAGGTGACGGTGATCGTCAAGGAGTTCCGCAAGGTGCGCGCCTCCGTGCTGGGCCAGGTGGCCAGGCCCGGCACCTACGCGCTGCCGCCTGGGGCGAGGCTGCTCGACCTGATCTCGGCCGCGGGCGGTCTCACCGAGGTGGCGTCGGTGGGCGACGCCCAGTTGCTGCGCGGCGGCAGGCCGGCGGTCACGGTCGACCTCGACCGCGTGCTGGCCGGAGACCCCGAGGCCAATGTGGAGTTGACGGGCGGCGAGACATTGGTGGTCCGAGAGGACCTGGTCAACATCGTCAACGTCGCCGGCGAGGTGGTCAAGCCGGGGCGCTATCGCCTCAAGGGCGAGATGCGCGTGCTCGACGTCCTGCTGCTGGCGGGCGGCCTCACCGAGAAGGCCTCGGTCACCGCGGCGCGGCTGGTGCGCGGCGGCGAGGCCCACAGCCTGGCGCTCGACGCCCTGCTACTGCGCCAGGACATGAGCCACAACGTGCGCCTGCGCCCCGGCGACACGCTGCTCGTGCCCGAAGAGACCAACAACAAGATCTACGTGCTGGGTGACGTGAACAGCCCCGGCGTCTTTCCCCTCAGGGGTGAGGTCACGCTGCTGCAGGCCGTGGCCATGGCGGGGGGGCCGGTGCAGCGCGGCCCGGCCACGGCCCGCACGATCCACATCGTACGCCGGGGTGCCGTGGAGCGCGCGGTGGTGGCGGGCGCGGCGAGCGGCATCAGGGTCGAGGCGCTGCCGGGCGGCCGGGCGCTGATCAGCGCCGACCTGCAGATGTTGCTGCGCAACGGCGGGACGCGCGATACCACCGTGCAGCCCGGCGACGTGATCGTCGTGCCCCAGTCCGGGCTCACGGGCCTGCAGATCGCCCTCAACATCCTGGCGGGGCTCGCCTGGCCGTTCCGCTGGTAAGAGGGCCGACCGGCAGGAAGGCCGGCCGATACCAGGGCTGGCGACGATGCCCATCTACGAGTACCGCTGCGGGGACTGCCGGGCGCGCTTCTCGGTGTTCTTCCTGCCGCCCGAGCGGCCAAAACCGCGCTGCCGTCGGTGCGGCAGCACCAACGCCACGCGCCTGATGTCCCGCTTCGCGATGGTGCGCTCCGACGAGGCGCGCCTGGACGCTCTCGCCGATGATACCAACCTCGCCGACGTGGACGAGTCGGACCCGCGCAGCGTCGCGCGCTGAATGAAGCGCACCGGACGCGAGGTGGGCGAAGACCTGGGTCCAGAGTTTGACGAGGCGAATGGGGACCATGGAGCAGGGTGGCGATGAGGAGGAGGCGGAGCCGTCCGACTGAGTGGGATGTCCTGGTGGCTGCGACGGCGCGCAGGCTCTACGGAAGCAGGTCGCTGACGGCGATCCTGACCGTCGGGGCGGCCAGCGGCGCGATGCTGTCTCCAGGGGCCAGACGCATCGTCGTCCGGTAGGTGGATTCCTCGGGCTCCCGACAGACCTCCAGGACGCGGTCGACGAGGTTGACGACCCAGTCCTCTGGGATGCGCGCGCTGGCGTACACCGCCTGCTTACGGGTGCGGTCGAACTCCAGCGTGGTATCGGCGACTTCGACCACCAGGACGGCCGTGGCCGGGTGGCGCTCGGCGCGACTTCGCGGCGGCCCCGCGACCACCGCCAGGTCGGGTTCGGGCTCAGACTCCGCCCCAAGCGCCAGGGGCAGTTGCACGCGGACGCCGTACTCTGGGCCCAGCGCATGGAGAGCGTTCTGCGCCAGCTCGACGGCAGCCGCGTGTAGCGCGCTCTGGGGCGTCATCTCGACGATCTCTCCGTGGATGAGCTGGACGCGGGCTCCTGGAGGAAACGCACCGGCGGCAACCAGCCGGTCATACTCCTCCCGGGTCCACACCTTCGTGCGCACACCCATGACGCCCCTCCCTGGCGCTTATCATACCCGAAACGCGGCCGCATGGGCCGCCGTGACCGTCGCCGCCGGCCTGGCGCTGGGCTTTTTCGCCGGCGCGGCCGCGCACTCAAGCGCCGGCGCACACCCCGGCGCCGCCGCGCCCCGTCCCAACGCCGTGCTCGGCGCCAGCCATTGGGCCTACCCGGCGCTCTACCGATTGGCGGCTGCGGGGCTCGCACCCCTGTGGGCGGCCTCAGCCCGACCGCTGCCGCGCCTGGAGGTCGCGCGCATGGTGGCCGAAGCGCTCGAGCGCGCGGCCCAATCCCAAACTGCCGGCGCGCCGCCCCGGGAATCCCTGCAGGCCGACCTGGCTGCGCTGCGCGACGAGTTCGCCGCCGAGCTGCGCCTGCTTGAGGAGGCGCATGCCGGCCGGCAGCCCCACGGGGCTGCTACCAGCGCGGCCCTGGGCGTGGCCGTCGGTGCCGCTGGCACGGTACGCGCGGCCAGCGGCACCGCCCCGCGCTTCGTGAGACATGAGAGCGGCGGGCTCGATCTCGACCGCGCCTACCTCGGCGCGCGCGCCGGCGATGTCGCCCTCCAGGCGGGCCGCGACACCGTCTGGTGGGGGCCGGGCTTCCGCGGTGCGTTCCTGCTCTCGGACAACGCCGGGCCGCTCGACTACCTGAGCCTGTCGCTGACCTCGGGCCGGTTCCGCGTGGTCAAGCTGGTCGCGCCGCTGGCCGACCCCGAGCGGTATCTCTACGGGCTGCGGATGGACTGGCAGGCGCGCGACGACCTGCGGATCGGCTTCGGCGAGGTGCTGGCCGGCGCTGGCGGGCCCTCGGCGTTGTATGCCCTGAACGTCATCCCGGGGATCGCCTACGCCGTCGCTCTCCATGTGCGCGCCGCCTACGGCGACAACTATAGCTTCACCCTCGACGCCGACTGGCGGCCGCGGCCCGGGGTGGTGGTCTACGGCGAGCTGTACGTGGACGACCTGGTCGTCTTCGACCCCTACAACCCCTTCCCGCACCGCGTAGCCGGCACTGTGGGCCTGTACCTGGCCGACCCTTTCGGCGACGGCCGCACCGGCCTGCGCTTCGAACACAGCCGGGCGACCAACTGGATCTACGCGGCGCCCGCGCCGGGCGCGCACACCATTCGCGGCGGTCGGGCCATCGGGCATTGGTGCGCGCCCGACTGCGAGGTGTGGTCGGCGGCCATGATCCGGCACCTGTCCCCGCGCGCCGGCGCGCTGGTCGGCTACGACCTGATCCGCAAGGGCGAGGGCCGGCTGGGCGAGACCTGGACCGACCCCGACACTGCGTGGCGGCGCTATTACCTGTCGGGCGTGGTCGAGACGACCCACGCCCTGCGGGCCGGGGCCTGGGGGTCTGCGGGCGACCTGCGCGCGGCGCTGACCGCGGTCTGGAGCACCGCGTCCAACGCCGGGCACGTCGCCGGCGCGACCCGCCAGGGCTGGTTCATTCTGTGGGAGGCGACCTATGGGTTCTGAGCTCACCGACGTCGAGCGGTCCGGCGGTCTACAGACGCCCCAGCCCGAGGACGAGCTCGGCCTGCGCGATTTGCTGGATGTGCTGCGCCGGCGCTGGTGGCTGCTGGCGATCACTACCGGCGTGGCACTCTCGGTGGCGCTGGGCCTGAGCCTGGGCATGGCACCCGTCTACCGCGGCCAGGCCACCGTGGTGGTCGACCGCAGCGGCTCCTCGTTCGCCATGACCGCCGACCTGACCGGCATCAGCCAGCAGGCTTTCGTGGACACCCTGACCGAGCTGGTCAAGAGTCGCGCCGTGGCCGCGCAGGCCCTCGAGCGCCTGGGCACCCCTGAGGAGGAGCGGCCCGCCCTGCTGGCGGCCCTGCAGCGCGGCCTGAAGGTGCGCCGCGTGCGCAACGCCGACCTGATCGTCATCGAGGCCGAAGGACCCACGCCGGCCGCCGCCGCCCACTACACCAACGCCGTGGCGGAGGCGCTGCTGGCCTGGCACGTCGACTCGCGCCGCCAGCAGGCCTCCGCCGGCCGCCGCTTCATCGAAGAGCAGGTGGCGGCCGTAGGCCGCGAACTGCGCGCCGCCGAGGACGCCCTGGCCCGCTACAAGGTCGGCGCCGGACAGGTCTCGCTGTCAGAGCAGAGCACGCTCGCGGTGACCAAGCTGGCCGAGTTCGAGGCGCAGCGCCGCGCGGTGGCCACCGAGCGCCGGGGAGTCGAAGCCAGCCTGCGCGAGGCCCGCGCCGCGCTGGCCCGCCAGGCACCCACCGTGCCCGCGTCGTTCGTCGAGGGCGAAGATCCCGTCGTGGCCCAGGTCCGCGCCGACCTGGCCAGGCTCGAGCTGGAGCTGGTGGGCCTGCAGCGCCAGTTCACCGACCGCCACCCGCAGGTGCTGGCGACCCGGGCGCGCATCGAAGAAGCCAAGGCCCGCCTGCGCCGGCAGGCCGGCCGCACGCTGCTCTCGCAGGAATTCGCGGCCAACCCACTGCGCTCCGACCTGGCTGGCCAGATCATTAAACTCGAGGTCGAGCGCCAGGCCCTGCAGGCGCGCGAGGCCGCGCT
>JAVKID010000104.1:0-9297 GCA_031459655.1 Candidatus Fervidifonticultor octavus
GGCCATGGCCGCCTGGAGGAGGCGGTCGCGGGTGCTGGACTCCATGAGGCTGCGCTTGGCCACCGACGGCATCACCGGCGTCATTATAGGCATAGACCGACGCGTCGGTCTATGCCCGGTGGCTGCCCCCCGGAGCGTCCCGACCCTCGCCCCGCTGCCGCCGATGCGGCGCCGCCGCTCCCGCACCCTTCCAGGCAGGCATCGCCGCCCGCGATAGCCAAGACTTTCCAGGCGTGGAGCAGCCGCCCGGAGGACGTGTGACAAAGATCTCTGGCCGCGACCGCACCCTCGCCGCCTACGCGTCGGAGGTGCGTGCCTTTCACCTCTTCTTCGCCGCCGTCCTGAGCGTCCTGGCGTACCTGCACCTGTTCGTGCTACTGCCCTTCGCGCAGCTCCGGACCGCGGGCCCGCTGCTGGCTGCGGCGGTCAGCCAGACGGAAGCGCAGATCGCCGCTGTCGAGGACGCCCAGAAGGCGGTGGCCGCCTCGACCGCAGCGCTCGACCAGTTCCGGCGCGCGCTGGACGCCGCGCCGGACGAACTCCGGCGCGCGATCGCCAACCTGATCGCCCGCGGCGGCCTCGCCGCCCCGGGCGCGGACCCCTACAAGACGACCATCACGGTCCCGCGGGCGGGCGCGGCGCCGGCCCAGGGCGGGGAGGAAGCCGTCACGATCGAAGAGGCGATCCGCCGGGAGATCGGCCGGCAGACCGAGGCGCTGGCGTCGAGTCTGGATTCGGCGCTGGAGCCGCTGCGGCGCGTGCGGCCCGCTCCTCCGGAGATCGAGGACGCCCTCGGGGCGGCCCAGGAGAGGGTCGGCCGCCACGTCCTGGTCCTCAACGAGGTTCTGCGGGAGGCCTTTGCGTCGGATCCGGCGTTCTGGCAGCGCCTCAGCGGTTCCGGCCTCCCGTTCGCGGCGGCGTCCGCCCGCAGCGAGCAGGTGGCGACGGCGCTCGATGAAGCCGTGCACTCCCTCGAGCGCAGCCTCGCCGACGCCGCGGTCGGCCTGAGGAGCCGCCGGAGTGCGCAGCAGGCCCGGCTGACGATCCTGGAGGCAAGACAGCGCGAGCAGGGGGAACGGCTGGCCCTGTTCACGGCACGCACGGCGTGGATTCCCCTGGCCCCGGATGCGTGGGCCCGCATCTACCCGCTGGTCGCGGCGGGGCTGGCCCTGACCGTGCTGCTGCGCATGCGGAGGATCCTGCTGCTGCGCCGTCTGCTGGGCGCCGCCGATCCCGACGCCATCACCCCGTCGTGGATCGCAGGACCCGTGACCGCGGCGGGACGCTGGTGGGCCCTGGTGGTGGTGGCCCTCCCGCTGCTCGCGGCGATCCATGCGTGGGTGACCGTCCTCGCGGATCCCGGCCTGTTCTCCACGGTCCTGGGGGAGCCCAGTCCGGCCATGCGGCTCGGGTTCGGCGCCGCCTACGCGGTCCTGACCGTCGTGGGCGTGGTCCAGCTCGCCTCAGTCGCCCGCGGGCTGCTCGACTAGCGGCGCAGCAGGTCCACCATCGCCTGGTGCAATGGACCGTTGGAGACCAGGACCTCGCCGCCCAGGCGCTGGAGCGGCCTCCCGCGCCAGTCGCTGATCCGGCCGCCGGCTTCTTCCACCAGCAGGAGCCCTGCGGCCAGATCCCAGGGTGCCAGGCCGGGCTCCCAGAAGGCGTCGAGCCGGCCGGCCGCCACGTAGGCCAGGTGGACGGCGGCCGCGCCCATGATCCGCACTTCCAGCGCGCGGAGCATCACCGGGGCGATGGTGGGCACATGACGGCTCCGTTCAGGCTCGCGCGGCAGGCCGGTGGCGACCAGGGCGGCGCCGAGGTCGGCCGTCTTTGAGGGGTTCAGGCGGATCAGCGTGCCGTCCTTCCCGACCTGAAACGCGCCCCGGCCACGGCCGGCTACGAAGAACTCACCCAGCGGCGGAACGGCGACGACTCCCGCCTGCACGGCCCCGCGCTCTTCCAGCGCGATCGAGATGCCAAACCACGGTAGTCCGTGCGCGAAGTTGGCCGTCCCGTCCAGCGGGTCGATGATCCACCGCGGCCGGTCCTCCCCCCTCGGCGCGGCGACCGCCAGCCCACCCGCCGACCTGGCGGATCCCCACGCCGCGCCCCCCTCTTCGCCCAGCACGTCGTGGTCGGGAAACCGCGTGCGGATGCGGCCGGCGATGAGGCGCTCCGCCTCGTGGTCGGCCCGCGTGACGAGGTCGGTGGCCGACTTGTGCCGGACCTCCTTGTCGGCCCGGGAGGCTGGGAGGATCGTCATGACCAGGTCGGCGGCCTCGCGCGCGACGTCCAGCGCGAACAGGGTTGTGGGTGAAAGCATGCCGGAAGGGCCCATATGGAAGCGTTCGGCGGCGGGGGCCCCTGCCCCCGCCGCCGCGCTGACGGTCCCGACAAGAAGACCGGCTATGCCAGAAACGGGACCCGCTCGAAGTCCGCCCCCAGGATCTTGGCAGGGTCGGCGCCCAGCCATCGGTCCAGGACCGTGGCGTAGACCGACCGGAAGTCCACGGCGTGCTTGAGGTCCCCTTCGGCCAGATCGGTCAGGCTGGGCTGCCGGCCGTGGAGGCCGGGCCTGATCCGCTTCCCGAAGACGAACATGGGGGCCGCGGTGCCGTGGTCGGTGCCGCCGCTGCCGTTGTCCGCCACGCGACGGCCGAACTCCGAGAAGGCCACGACCAGCACGCGGTCGGCGTTCCCCTGGGATTCGAGATCACGATAGAACGCCTCCACGCCGGTGGACCACTGCTCCAGCAGCGCGTCGTGGACGCCCTGCTGGTTGGCGTGGGTGTCGAAGCCGGTCATGTGTGCGTAGTAGACCCTGGTGGCCAGGCCGCCGGCGATCATCTGGGCGATCAGCCGCAGGCTGGCGGCGAACCGGTGGGTGGGGTACTCGATCCCGCCCCGGTACTGGCGGACTGCCTCGCGGACCCGCTCCGAGGAGAGCACGGCGTTCATCGCCGTGTGTCGGAGGAAGTCAATGGTCCCGGGCTCGTTGGGCGCCGGGGCGTTGAGCATCCGGAAGAGTTCCAGTTCCTCACGCGCCCCGATGCCCTCCAGGCTCGGCATCCACTGGAACGTCTCAGGGGTCTCCAGGGTCACGCCCTGACCGGCCGCCGAGCGCAGCGCCAGCGGCATCGAGGGCCCGATGTTGACGCCGACGGTGGGCTGCTCGCAGACGGGGCATTTGCTGTCGAAGTAGCGGCCGATCCATCCCACGCGCAGGACGCGGCCCTCGGGGTCGGCCGTGTGCCAGACCTCCATGGACTTGAAGTGGGAGCGGCTGGGGTTGGGGTATCCGACGCCCTGGATGACGGCCGCCGCGCCCCGATCGTAGAGTTCCCTGAACTTCGCCATCCTGGGATGCAGCCCCACCTCGTCGGTGAGGCGGATGACCTCGTGCTTTGGGACGGCCAGGCGCGGACGGGCCCGATAGTAGGCGTCGTCGTTGAAGGGCACGATCGTGTTCAGCCCGTCGTTGCCGCCGCCCATCTGCACGACGACCAGGATGTTGTGGTCGGGCGCTCCCGGGCGGCTCTGCACCTGGGCGAGATCCCACGGGTTGGTCATCGCCAGCGCGGTGCGGGTCAGGAAACTCGGTGCGGTCGCTCCCATCGCGACGATGGTCAGGCCCCTGTGGAGGAACTCGCGTCGGGTCATCCCCTGGTTCATGGCGGTCTCCTCAGGCCAGCTGGTACTCGGGAGTGCACATCAGCAGGTGCAGCATGCTGCGGAACTTCGCCTCCACCTCGGGACTGCCCAACGCAAACGGCGCATCCGGGGCGGCGGCGCCCAGCGCCCTGACGAGCGCGCCCCGACGCCGCTCGTCTGGCCCCCCGGGGACCAGCGCGTCGGCCAGCCGGTCGACTACCTCGCCGGCGGTCCGCGCGCCGTTGGCGATCCTCACCGCGCCAGCCGGCAGCGGAGGAGGCGCCGCTGGCCGCCTGGCGATGCCCGGGGCGCCGCCGGTGAGCACGAGGCCTGAGAAGTTGTAGCGGGCCAGAATCGTCGCGGTGGTGATCCACGATTCCCCGCGCGGCCATCCGCCCACGTTGGGCGGGAAGAAGAGCGACTGCCCTGCCCGATCCATCGCCCGGGCCAGCAGCGGCACCTGCGCGGGGTCCAGATCCAGGAGGCGGGCGGTGCCAATGACCAGGTGGGCCGGGCTCTTCACCTGCGTCCGCATGGCTTGAGGGGAGTAGAACGCCTTCGAGGTCAGGATGGCGCGGACGACGGGAGCCACGTCGAAGTGACTGTCGCGGAAGATCCTGGCCAGGCCCTCGACCAGGTCTTCCTCGGGCCGCAGGTAGGCGAAGGTCTCGAACAGGCGCCGGGGCAGGAAGCGCGCGGTCGCCGGCTGCTCGAAGATGATGTCGACGATGTCCCCGCCGTCCCAGGGGCCGGTGCGGCCCAGGAAGGTCTTGACGCCGTCGTCGTGCTGCCGGGCGTCGAAGAAGAACTCGAACCCCCGACGGGTCCAGCCGGTAAAAGCCCGGGCGGCCTCCTTGACGTCCCGCTCGGTGTAGTAGCCGACGCCCATCGTGAACAGTTCCAGCAGTTCGCGGGCGAAGTTCTCGTTGGGGCGGCCCTTTCGGTTGCTCTCGTTGTCCAGGTATTCGAGCATCGCCGGGTCCCTGCAGACGGCGAGGACCAGCGCCTTGAAGTTGCCCAAGGCATGCCGGCGAAAGAGCTCGTTCTGCGCGTAGAGGTTCTCGGTCAGCCGCGCATCGGGTCGGCCCGAGACCAGGAGGCCGTGCCAGAAGAGGACCATCTTCTCCTGAAGGGGCCGGCGGGTCTGGATCATGCGCGCGATCCACCAGTGCCGCAACTCCAGCAGTTTCTCGTTGTCCGCGCGCTGGGCGATCACCCGGGCCTCGAAGCGCTGCCGTTCCGGGGCCCGGTTCCGGTAGAGGGCGGCCACGGATTCCCACAGCGTGCGCAGGCTCGAGAAGTCCGGCGGGGGGAAGTTCTCGGGGATGCGGTCGAAGTGAATCAGGTCGTCGACCGCCGAATCCATCCCCATGCGGACGACCCGCTCGACCTCGTCCGGCCGGCCGCCGAAGCCGGCCCGGTTGAGCAGGTGCGCGGCCTTCGCGCGATCCCAAGGGTCGTGCGCCGATGGGGTAAACTTGGCGATCGCCTGCTGCACGGCACGTCACCCCTCCGGCCCGGTCGCCTGCGGTTCCGGTGCCCCGCAGCCTACCGAATTAGACGCGGGTGTCGCTGCGGGGGTTTAGGCGCAGCAATCCCCGCCCGGGGACTCAAACCTGTGCAGTCAGGGGGATGACAAAGTGCAAATGCGGCGTCATGCCGCTACAATGACCACGAGGAGAAACGGCCGGCAGTTCGGCCGCAGACCAGCCACTTCAGGCACCACCAAGACCTCAGGGGGTAGGTCGATGAGCAGGGTACGAGTTCTGGTGGGGACGCGGAAAGGCGCGTTCGTCCTCACGGCGGATGGCACGCGCACGCAATGGAACGTCAGCGGCCCGCTCTTCGGCGGCTGGGAGATCTACCATATCAAAGGCTCACCGGCCGATCCCAACCGGCTCTTTGCCTCGCAGTCCAGCGGCTGGTTCGGACAGATCATTCAGCGATCGAGCGACGGCGGGAAGACGTGGGAGGTGCCCGGCGGGGAGAAAGTACCCGGGCCGTACGATCCGCCGGGCAGCGCAAGCCACCACTTCGGCTACGACACGTCGCCTGAAACCGGCAGGCCCCTCACCACGCACCAGTGGTACGATGGCACGCAGCGCCCCTGGGAGTTCAAGCGGGTCTGGCATCTCGAACCCTCGCCGAGCGATCCCGACACCGTGTACGCCGGGGTTGAAGACGCCGCCCTGTTCCGCTCAACGGACGGCGGCCGGACGTGGCAGGAACTCGCGGGCCTGCGCGGTCACGGTTCCGGGCCCCACTGGCAGCCGGGAGCCGGCGGGTTGTGCCTGCACACCATCCTTCTGGACCCGAGGGATCCAGCACGGATGTTCATCGCCATCTCGGCCGCGGGGGCCTTCCGCACCGACGATTCGGGCACCACGTGGCGGCCTATCAACCGCGGACTGCAGTCCCAGTACATCCCCGACCCGAGTGCCGAGGTCGGTCACTGCGTCCACCGCATCGCGATGCACCGGTCGCGCCCCGGCGTGCTGTTCATGCAGAAGCACTGGGACGTCATGCGCAGCGACGACGCCGGCGAGTCGTGGCGCGAGGTCAGCGGGAACCTGCCCAGCGATTTCGGCTTCGTGATCGACGTGCACGCTCACGAGCCGGACACCATCTACGTCGTCCCCATCAAGAGCGACACCGAGCACTATCCGCCCGAGGGCAGCCTGCGCGTCTACCGCAGCCGGACGGGCGGGGGCGAGTGGGAGGCCCTTACCAGGGGCCTGCCGCAGCGCGACTGCTACGTCAACGTCTTGCGCGAGGCGATGGCCGTGGACGCGCTCGACCCGTGCGGCGTGTACTTCGGGACCACCGGCGGGCAGGTGTACGCGTCGGCCGATGCCGGCGACAGCTGGACTGCCATCGTGCGGGACCTGCCGCCCGTGCTGTCCGTGGAGGTCCAGACGCTGCCATGATCCGGGTCGTGCTGCCGGCCCATCTGCGAACGCTGGCGCGCGTCGACGGCGAGGTGACGCTGGAGGTGGAGGGGCAGGCCACGCTCCGCGCGGTCCTCGACGCACTGGAGGCCCGCTATCCAGTGCTGCGCGGGACGATCCGCGACCACGCCACCCGGCAGCGCCGGCCGTTCCTGCGGTTCTTCGCCTGCGAGCGGGACCTCTCCCACGAGCCGCCGGACGCCCCGCTGCCCGCTCAGGTCGCATCCGGCGCCGAACCCCTCTACGTGGTGGGGGCCATCGCCGGCGGCTAGCGGTATACCAGGAGGGCGTCTGAGGATCGCGGCCCGGCCGCCCGGGGTCAGCCCGCAGGCGCCGGCGGGGGGAGCCGCTGCCCCGACAGGAACAGGCCCACCGCGCCGAAGCCCAGCGCAATCGCCAGCAGCCGCAGCAGCCATCCGCCATACGGCAGGGTGGTCGCCACCGCGATCAGGCCGACGCCGATGGCGACGGCCGCATACCGGGACCGCCCGGGGACCAGCCGATGGCCGATGGCCAGGGCGACCGACGCATGGCTGACGAACAGCATCAGGACGTGCACCAGCAGCAACGCCCCCAGCCCAGCGCGGCCCAGGGCCGCCCGCGCAGCGCGCATCGGCGGTGGCCTGCACGCCCGCGGGAGCCACCGCGACCAGCACCAGGGCCAGCACCAGCATCCAGAAGAAGTCCACGACGCCGAAGGCGATGCGGGCCCCGCGCAGGATCTGGCGCGAGGACATCGGGCGGACCGGATAGAGCTCCCGCGCGACAGTGCCCGCGATCCGGGCCTCCGGCGCGATCTGGACCGGCTTCCGGCTGGTATAGGTCAGGTGGCCGGCGATCGCGGCCGAGGGCAGCACGACGACCTCGTCGCCGCGGGCCAGCACATTGCCCCCCACGGTGCCGGCGATCTCGATCCGGCCGCCGGCCAGCATGGCGTTGCGACCCACGGTGCCCTGCAGCACCACGTTGCCGCCTGCGGCCGCCAGATCGCGCCTCACGCGGGCGTTGGAGCCGATGCTGAGCGTCCCGGCGGCGACGACGGCGTCGGTCCCGAAGGTGCCATCGACCAAGAGCGTGCCGGCCGCGGCGCGCAGCGCCCCGCCGACCGGGCCTGCGACCCGGACGGCCCCGCCCACTGCCAGGACGCCGCCGTCCGCCTGCCCACGCAGATCGACCGTGCCGCCGGCGGCCACCACGTCGCCCCGAACCCGGCCGTCAATCACCGACCAGGCCGACGCCACGTAGAGGTCGTCATCGACGGTCTCGCCCGGCCCAACCCGACCGGAAGGGCCGGCGCGCACCTGCATCGCTTCCACCGGGGAGAGGGGGACAGCGGTCAGCAGGACGACGAGGGCCGCGAGCCCGAGTCTGCGCGTGGCCTGCACCTCCCCACACCCCTTCCCCTCACCGTAGCACGCCGGGCGAGGTCGGGGCCGGAGGAGTCCGGGCGGCCTGGCCGAACCCTCCTGGGAAAGGCCGCAGAGGACGGATCGATGGGATCTCCCCGAAAGGCGCCGGTGGACGCGACGGCCCAGATCACGATCCGGCCGGCCACCATCCATGATGTGCCGGAGATCGTCGGGATCTGGGGCCAACTGGCGGTCCACCATGCCCGCTTGGATGACGCCTTCGCCGTGGCCGGAGACTGGGAGGACGAATACCGCCACTTCATCCGTTCTTTGCTGGGACGCGATGACGCGCTGGCGGTCGTCGGCGTCCAGGGCGACCGGCTCCTTGGATTTGCCGTCGGCCGGATCTCCCTGCTCCCGCCATTCTTCGCGCAACGGCGGCGCGGCTATATCCACGACGTGGTCACCCGCGAGGGGTTCCGCCGGCAAGGGATCGGACGCCGCCTGGTGGAGGCCCTGCTGGAGTGGATGCGCGAGGCCGGCGTGTCCGTCGCGGAACTCACCGTCGCGGTGAGGAACCGGGAGGCCGTGGCGTTCTGGGAGGCGCTGGGTTTTTCGAGGTACATGTACCACATGAAGCGCGATCTGGAGTGACGTTCGCCCGGTATCCGCCGCCCATGGAGGCGCCGGTGGCCGGGTCCTGACCGCCGTGGAAACCCCGGTCTTCGAACCGCTGCAAACACGGCTACTGCTCCTCTGCCGCGGGGCGGTGGACTGGACGCGGACCGGCGCGGAGGGCCCGCCGCTGTCGGCCCAGGGTCTCCTGGACGCCGAACTGGCGACCTCGACGCTCCCTCGTTTCGACGCCATCGTCGCAAGCCCGCAGCGGGCCAGCCAGGAGACGGCGGAGGCGATCTCCGCCATCCGGCAGGTGCCGCTGACCTGGCGGGACGGCCTGGACGAGATCCGCACGTCGTCGGTGCTCACCACGGCGCAGGAGTATGCGGACTGGCTGGATCGCCTCTTCGAGTCCTACCACCTGTTTGCGGAGGGCGAGTCGCTGGCTGAAGGCGCAGACCGCCTGCTGGCGGCCCTGCGCGCCACCGCCGACCGCTACTACGGCCGCACGACACTCGTGGTGGGCCACCCCGTCATCCTGCTGGCGTTCCGCGCCAGCCTGCTCAACACGACGGTGACGCGGGAGCAGGTGGAGGCGTTGCCAGACCTCTCCCTCCTGGTTGTGGACTACGTGGAGGGACGATTCTACCTGGTCTCCGACTTCCCCATTCGCCAGCCGACCGATTAGGAGCGAGGAGAGATGCGGCCTTCGACGTTTTCCATCGTCGCGC
>JAVKID010000105.1:0-9257 GCA_031459655.1 Candidatus Fervidifonticultor octavus
TCTCGCTCAGCGTCGATTGGCCGATGTCGCCGAGATGGGCAATGCGCAGCCCGCCCGACTCGATGACGAAGAAGGTATCGAGCCCGCGGGGGGTCGTCCCGAACTCGTTGTCGTGAAAGCCGGGGACCGCATAGATCAGCGTGCCGCCCAACCGCTGGTAGACGCGGTTCCAGTCGCGCGCGCCCGGCGCGAGCCCCCGGAAGACCTGGGGGCTGCCCCCGATGAGGCCCACGTTGTTGTGGTCACCGTGTTCGTGGGTCACCAGCACGACGTCCGCCTCGACCGACGGCAAGGGATAGCCGATGTTGCCGTAGGGGTCGATGGCGAGGCGCAGGCCGTCGGCCGCCGTGATGAGGAAGAACGACCAGCCGAGGTAGCGGATGGAGACCGGTCGCTGTTGGGCTGAGACGATCGGGACGACCATGACTGCCACGCTGAGCACAATGGCCATCACGAGGCGCATGCCGCTCATCCCCCCGGTCGCCGGCACCTGCTCGGTGCCGGCGGGCGTTGCGTGTCCGGCCGTTCGGGCGTAAGCTGCTGAATTGGTATACAGTATACTTTTCGACTCTGTGGTGCGCAAGTGGATCCATTCCTGCCTGAGGAGGTCCCGTGGCGCGACTCGCCGTGACCGTCGGAGATCCCGCGGGCATCGGCCCTGAGGTCCTGGTCAAGACCCTGGCGGCGTGGGCGCCGCCCGAAGTCCTCGTCATCGGCGACGCGGCGACGTGGGCTGCGGCGCAGCGGATCGCCGGCGTGACCGTGCCCGCCCGGCCGGCAGATCGGCCCGGCCCCGCCTCCGCCGGCGTGCCCTTCCTGGACCTGCCACCTGCGGACCGGTCGTGGCGCCTGGGCGAGATGAGCCCGGCGGCGGGTCGGGCGGCGGCGCAGTGGCTCGAGCACGCGGTCCGTCTGGCGCTCGACGGAGCCGCCGACGCCGTCGTGTTCGCGCCGCTCAACAAGGAGGCCCTCATGCGGGCCGGCTATCCGGTCCGCGACGAGTACGACCTGGTGGCCTCGCTGGCCGGGGCCGCGGAGCACGACGAGGTCAACGTGATCCCGCATCCCGGCGGCGGCGATCTCCTGTGGGTGGCGCGCGTCACCTCCCACGCGGCTCTGCGGGAGGTCGCGAGCCTGCTGTCGATGGACCGCGTCCTGCGCACCGTCCGCCTGGCCCACCGGGTGGCCGCGGCCGCCGGGACGCGGGCCCCGCGGATCGGGGTGGCCGCCTTCAACCCGCATGCGGGCGAAGGTGGGTTGCTGGGGGACGAGGAGATCCGGGTGATTCGGCCGGCGGTCGAGAAGGCGGCGGCCGAGGGGATCGACGCGTCGGGGCCCCATCCCGCCGACCACGTCTTCCGGCGCGCCCGTGCTGGCGCCTTCGATGCGGTCGTCGCCATGTACCACGATCAGGCCCAGATTGCCACGAAACTGCTGGGTTTCGAACGAGGGGTCTCAGTGGGCGTCGGCTACCCCTTCGTGCTGGCGACGCCTTCCCACGGTACAGCGTTCGATATGGCGGGGACGGGTGTTGCCGATCCCTCGCCCATGGCACAGGCGCTGCGCCTGGCCTGGCGGCTGGCCGACGCAGGGTTCCGCATCTGATGCGCTGCCAGCCGGCTGGCGGTCGTCCTACGCGGTGTGGGCCTTCTCCGCCTCGCGGAGCCGTTCGGAGAGCGTGCGCATGATCTTGGCGGCTACCTGCGGCGCCTCGTTGAGCAGTCCCCAGAACTCCCGGTGTCCCACCACCAGCAGCTTCATCGGCGTGGCCGCCGTCACGGTCGCGGACCGCGGCCCGCCGTCCACCAGGCTCATCTCGCCGAAGAACTCCCCGGGCCCCAGGCGCACGGTGCGCCGGCCGACGGTCACCGTGGCCTCCCCGTCGACGATGACGTAGAGTTCGCGGCCGACCTCGCCCTCGGTCGCCAGCCGCGTTCCCGCCGGGACCTCGACCTCGTCGGCCAGCCGCGCCACCTGCCCGAGCTGCCTCTGGGAGAGCCCTCGAAAGAGCCGTACCCTGCCCAGCATCTCCACCTTGTTGGACCTGGACCGCCAGAACGGCATCGCGCGCCCTCCTCCCCGGGACTGGGCTTCTGATTCCCGCTCGGCCGCGGGCTTCCTCTAGGTCAGCCAGTAGGTGACGATGCCGCTGATGGTCGCCGTGGCCCAGCGCTGGTAGTCCGGCGGCCGGTTCTTGGAGAGGACGACCACGCTGGAGGGGATGAGCAGGACGACGCTGATGATCGCCGGCATCACCGACCGGATGATCTCCCGGAGGAGCAGTGGCTCGGGGTGAACGCCACCCCGGCCGCCACGGCGCCGGGGCCCGCCACGCCCAGGACGACCACCAGGATGATCGAGAGTCTATTCATGCCGCTGCCTCCCACGCTACAGGTGCCAGGTGGGACACCTCACCAGGTCCTTCGATCTGCCGCGGGGCCTTCCCTCGTCAGGGGTGGTCCAGGCGCCGGAGTCGGGCGAGCGACTCCGCGAGATACGTGTCCAGCACGGCCGGGGAGTTCGCATCCTTGATGGAGCGAAACGGGTCGGGGCCGGGAGGCATGACCTCCAGGACGGCCGCACCCTGGTAGCCGATCCCGCGCAGCGCCTCCAGCACCGACGTCGCGTCCAGGTGCCCGCGTCCGAGTCCCTGCCGGTTCGAATCCGCCAGGTGCACGTGCCACAGCCGGGGCCCGGCCGCCCGGATCGCCCCGGGCAGGTCGGGCTCCTCGATGTTGGCGTGGAAGGCGTCAAAGGTGACCCCGACCCACGGGGAGCCCACGTCGGTCACGTACCGCAGCGCCTCCTCCACCGTCGTCACCAGATACGCTTCGTACCGGTTGAGCGGCTCCACGGCGATCCGCACCCCCAGCCGCTCGGCCTGGACCGCGGCCGCCCGCATGGCGTCCACCGACCACCGCCACTCGTCCTCCCGCGGGGCCATCGGGGCTAGGCGCGTCTCGCCTGAGGGCAACATCTGCACCAGCGGCGCACCGACGTCGGCGGCGAAGCGCAGGCAGTCGGTCACATAGCGCACCGCCTGGTCGCGGATGCGCGGGTCGGGATGCGCCAGATCGCGGGGGGTCTGCGGGACCATGCACGAGGCGGTGAGCGCCAGCGGGGCCAGGCGGTAGCGCGCCAGCAGACGCCGCACCTCATCGGCCGACCACCGATCCGGCTCGCCGGGCAGTTCCACGCCGTCGTAGCCGGCGGCGGCGATCCGCGCCAGGGTGTCCTCCAGCGGGGCGTCCCCGTAGATCCACGCGCAGACGCCGAGGCGCATGCGTCAGTACCCGATCCTCCTTCGTGGTCACCGCGCTGGCGGTGCGCTGTCAGCGCATGAGCTGCCGGATCACCCGCTCCATGTACGTCCGCCCGGCCGCCGTCAATCCATTGTAGGCCCACACCCCCTTCAGCCACGAGCACGGCTCCTGGCGCTGGTCGCTGTAGGTTGAAGGGTCGAACCTCCGCCCCCGCAGGCACGTGCGGCAGTCGTACGACGGGGCCGCCGCCGACGGGTACGAGCAGGGATGGCGCGCCGTGAACCGCTCGAACTTGTTGATGAACACCCGGATCGCCGTGCGCAGATTGGCGCCGACCGAGAGGATGTAGTCGGGCATCGGCCGCGGCAGGGCCGCGGCCCGGGAGGGCGTGTACTGGGTGAGGCCCCACCCGCGCGAGCGCACCCAAGGTTCCCTCGAGGCTGCGGGCGCAAAGTTCACCGTCTGGGCGTACGACCCGCCGAGCCAGTCGATGCCGAACTTCACGTTGCCCAGCGGGTCGAAGTGGCTGACGCCGCTCTCGACCCCGATGATCTGCCAGAAGAGCTGCGGGGGAAACGGTGCCCGCTGCGCCTCGGCGGCCAGGAAGGCGCGCACGTCGAGGTCGGCGTCGGCCACCTGCGCCCGGGTCGGGAGGATCCAGGGCTCCTGACCGCCCAGGCGTTGCCCGGCCAGCAGGGTCTGCAGGCAGGAGACGAACGCTGCGTTGACCGTCCCCGAAGCGATCAGGCTGGCGGGGTTTCCGGCGACCGGCGCGTAGCCCAGGTCGGACGCCTCCACCCCGTAGAAGGTGACCAGGTCGTACTTGCACGCCAGGACCGCGCCCAGGGTGTTGCGGCCGTAGTCGCCGTCCATGGCGAACCGGATGCCGTAGTAGCCCAGCCGCAGCAGGGCCCGCTGCAGTTCCTCCACCGCGGCCCCCTGGGAACCCCAAGCCGCCCCGACAGCGGCGTCCAGGTTCATCGGGTCCGCTCGCGCCCCGCCAGCGCGCGGACGAACCAGCGGGTGACCTCGCGGGGGTTGGTGATGGCCGTCCCCACCACGACCGCATAGGCGCCGCGGTCGAGAGCCGCCCGGGCCTGGCCGGGCGTCCGGATCCGGCCCTCGGCGACCACCGGCACGTGCAGGCGGCCGGAGAGCGCGGCCACCAGGTCGAGGTCGGGCTCCTCAGGGGGAGCGGGGCCCGGGTCGACATAGCCGGACAGGGTGGTGGCGACCGCATCGGCGCCCGCGTCCTCGGCGGCCAGGCCGTCGTCCACCCCGGCCACATCGGCCAGGACCGGCACCCCCAGCTCCTCGCGGATGCGCGCGATGAGGACCGGCAGCGGCATCCCATCCGGCCGGGGCCGGCCGGTGGCATCCAGCGCCACGAGGTCGGCGCCGGCTTCGACCACGGCGGCGGCGTCGGCGAAGGTGGGCGTGATCTCGACCGGCGAGCGCCCTGCGCGCCGCTTAAAGAGGCCGATGATGGGCAGCGCCGTCGCCGCGCGGGCCGCGCGGATGTCGTCGGGACCGTTCAGGCGCAGCCCTACCGCCCCGCCTTCTCCGGCGGCCTTCGCCATGGCCGCCATGAAGACTGGGCCGTGGAGCGGACTGTCGGGCGGCGCCTGGCAGGACACGATGAGCCCGCCGGCCAACCGGGCCAGCACCGCAGGCGTCGTGTGGGGCAGGGGAGGCACGGTCAGTCACCGTGCCGGGCGCGCAGCCGCGGCGACAGCCGCAGCAGCCACTGGATCCGCTCGACCTCATCCACCCAGTCGGCGACCACCGCATCCAGGTACCCGTCGGCGGGCACCACCAGCCCGGTCGGACACGCCGGGCCCAGCCGCTCCCGGGCCATCTTGCGGTACATCGCCAGCGTCCGGTCCCCGAACCGGCCGCATTCCCGGAAGTCCTCGCTGAGAAACACCACGACCGGCACCCGCCGCCCCGCGTTGATGAGCAGCGCCTCCTGCACATCCGCGTGGGCGTCGCTGTCGACGAACCGCACCTCGATGGCGCGGGACGCCTCCGCGATCCGCTGGAGGATCGGCCCCTGCACCACGCAGTCGCCGCACCAGGCCCCGGCCACGCAGAGCAGGTGCATCTTCCGCGTGAAGCCCGCCAGCAGCGACCGCTGCCCGCCGGTCAGCGTCACCTGATCGTAGATGCGCTGCCACCGCTGGCGATGCTGCGGCTGACCGTGGACTTCCAGGAACGCGGCATACGGCAGCGCGGCGTTCCAGACCTCGGTCCAGTTCATCCTCGACACCTCGCTGCGCTACAATGACAGGGCGATGCGTCTCGCCGAGCCTGACGCCTACAGGCGCCTGCTGCAGGCTGCCCGCTCTGTCGACCCCGCGCTGGCCGTCGACCGCGCTTCCGTCCACTGGGTGGACGACCCGTACCCGGGGGTCGCCTTCGGCCTGGCCCTGGGCGGCGCCCATGCCCTCCTCTTCGCCCCGGAGGCCGACATCGCCGGGCCGGACTGGCCCGCCCGCCTGGTCTCGCGGCTGGAGGCGGCGCGCGACTACCTGCTCGGGTTTGCGCCCGCGGCGCGATGATGTATTTCTCACCATGATCATCGAGAGCCTGCAGCTCGGCCCGATCGGGACCAACGGCTACATCGTGGGCGACGAGGCGACGGGCGAGGCGGCGGTCATCGATCCCGGCGGCGACGCCCCGCTGGTGCTGGCCGCGCTGGCAGATCTGGGGTTGACCGCGACGCTCATCATCGCCACGCACGCACACTTCGATCACATCGGCGGCGTGCGCGACCTGGTGGCGGTCACCGGCGCGCCCTTCCTGCTCCATGAGGCCGAGGTGCCGATCCTGCAGGTCGCCGCCGAACGCGCCCTGCTCTACTTCGGGATCTCGGTGCCCCCGCCGCCTGCGCCGGACCGCCTGCTGCGGGCGGGCGAGATCCTCATGCTGGGCGGTGCGCCGTTCCGGGTCGTGCACACCCCCGGCCATAGCCCCGGTCACATGTGCCTCATCGGCGACGGCGTGGCCTTCGTAGGGGACGTGGTCTTCCAGGGCAGCATCGGCCGCACCGACCTGCCCGGCGGGGATTACGAGACCCTGATGCGATCGATCGCGACGCACATCCTGACCCTGCCCGATGACACGGTGCTCTACAACGGCCACGGCCCCTCCACGACCGTGGGCGCCGAACGCCGCACCAACCCGTTCCTGGTCGGGCTGGGAGGCGGTGAGCGACCGGGAGGCCAGGCCGGCGAGCGGTGACCGCGCTGGTTGATGGTCAGGGCCTGCTGTTCCTGCACGGAGCCGGCGGGAGCCGTCTGGTCTGGCAGCATCAGGTCCTGGCGTTCCCCAGGGCGCAGGCGGCGGACCTGCCCGGCCGCGCCGGCGATCCCCCCGAAGGCGTCGACGGGTATCTCGAGGCGCTGCGGGCGTCCCTGGGGGTCGCCCGCCACGGCCGCGGAGGGGTGGTGGCCGGACACTCCCTGGGCGGGGCGATGGCGCTGCGGTGGGCGCTGCGGTATCCGGAGGAGGTCTTCGCCCTGATCCTGGTCGGCACGGGGGCGCGGCTGCGGGTGACCCCCGCCCTGCTGGAGGGGATCCGGAACGGTCGAGCGGAGGCCGTGGAAGCGTTCGGCGCCATGTGGTTTGCGCCGCAGGCCCCGGCGCGGTTGGAGGAGAAGGCGCTGGCGTTGCTGCGGTCTGTGCCCCTCGCGACGCTGCTGGCCGATCTGGAAGCCGCAGACCGGTTCGACGTCATGGAGGAGGTCGGCCGGATCCGGCAGCCGACCCTCGTCCTCTGCGGGAGCGACGACCGGCTGACACCGGTTAGGTACAGCCGGTACCTCCACGAGCAGATCCCCGGCTCCGAGCTGGTCATCGTGGAGGGGGCCGGCCACATTGTCATGCTGGAGCAGCCGAAGGCGACCAACGCCGCGATCCGGACGTTCCTGCGGCGCCTGGACCGGGAGGCCCGACGATGACGCGATCCATCGACCTCAATGCCGACGGCGGTGAGGGGTTCGGCGCGTACGCGATCGGCGCCGATGCCGAGTTGCTGAAGGTCGTGACCTCCCTCAACGTGGCCTGCGGGTTCCACGGCGGCGACCCGGTGGTCATCCGGCGGACGGTCCGGGCCGCCGCCGCTGGCGGCGTCGCCGTAGGGGCGCACCCGGGGTTCCCCGACCTGCAGGGGTTCGGCCGGCGGCCCATGCACATTGAGCCGGCCGACCTGGCGGCGATGCTGATCTACCAGGTCGGCGCCACCGCCGCGCTGGCGGCCGCCGAGGGCACGCGCCTGCGGCACCTCAAGGCGCACGGCGCGCTCTACAACATGGCGGTCGCCGATGCCGGGCTGGCCGACGCCATCGCCGAAGCCGCGGCCGCGTTCCAGGGCCTGGCGGTGTTCGCACCGCTGAACTCCGCGATGGCCGCCGCCGCCCGCGCAAGGGGCGTGCCGGTGGTCTATGAGGCGTTCCTGGACCGGGCCTACCGGCGGGACGGCACGCTTGTGCCTCGCTCCGAGCCCGGCAGCCTGATCACCGATCCCGCGCAGGTGGCGGCCCGCGCGGTCCAGGCGGCCCTCGATGGGACGGTCACGACGCGCGACGGCACGACGATCACCGTGCGGCCGCGCACGCTGTGCATTCACAGCGACACGCCCGGCGCCCCCCAGCTCGCGGCCGCGGCGCGGGCAGCGCTGGAGGCGGCGGGCGTCTTGCTGGCCCCGCCTGATGCCCAGGCCTGAGATGAAGACCCGGCGGCTGCGCGCCTACATCCAGCGGCACCGCCGCGCCTATCTGACAGGCTTCGCCTTGAGCCTGGGCTCCATCGGGCTCTCGCTGGTGAACCCGTGGATCCTCCGGCAGGCCATCGACGGCATCCGCGCGGGCGTCTCGCCCCTGGTGCTGGTGGGCCTGGCGGCCGCCTACGTCGGGGTGGCCCTGTTGGGGGCCTTCGTGCGGTTCCACTGGCGGATGAAGATGCTGGGCGCGGGCCGGCGGATCGAGTACGAGATCCGCAACGACTACTTCGCCCACCTGCAGCGGCTGCACCAGGGCTTCTTCCAGCACACCCGCACCGGCGACCTGATGGCCCGGGCCATCAACGACCTCAACGCGGTGAGCCGGATGGTCTCGGCGGGCCTGATGCACTCCGCCAACACGGTGGTGATGTTCTTGGCAGCCAGCGCGCTCATGGTGGCCATCGATCCGACGCTGGCGCTGGTGGTGCTGTTGATCCTGCCGATGGTGAGCGTTGTCTTCGTCGCCCTCGGACGGCGCATCCACCGCCAGTTCGAGGCGGTCCAGGAGCAGTTCAGCGTCCTGTCGGCGCGGGCGCAAGAGAACTTCTCGGGCGTCCGGGTCGTCAAGGCCTATGCGCAGGAGGAGGCCGAAATCCGGGCGTTCGACCGCGCCAGCCGCGAGTACGTCCTGCGGTCGCTGCGGCAGGCCCGGACCTCGGGGGCGCTGTGGCCGGCGATGACCCTGATCCTCGGCCTGGCCGCCGCCGCCGTCCTCTGGCAGGGCGGGACGGCCGTCGCGGCGGGGCGCATCACCCTGGGGCAACTCGTCCAGTTCTTCGGCTACCTCATGATGCTGTCGTGGCCGATGATCGCCCTGGGGTGGACGGTGACGCTCTTTCAGCAGGGCCTGGCCTCGATGGGGCGCCTGGAAGAGATCCTGGAGGTCAAGCCGACCGTCGCCGATCCTCCGGTCCCTGTGGCGCGCGGCCGACTGCGCGGGGAGATCGAGTTTTGCGACGTGGCGGTCGCCTTTGACGGGACGCCGGTGCTGCGCGGGATCAACCTCCGGATTCCCGCCGGCGCCACCGTCGCCATCGTCGGCCCGACCGGGGCCGGCAAGACGACGCTGGTCTCGCTCATCCCGCGCCTGTTCGACCCGACGCAGGGGGCCGTGCTCATCGACGGGGTGGACATCCGCCGACTCCCCCTGGCGACCCTGCGGGCGCACATCGGCCTGGTCCCGCAGGAACCGTTCCTGTTCTCGGACACGC
>JAVKID010000106.1:0-9250 GCA_031459655.1 Candidatus Fervidifonticultor octavus
CCGTCTGACCGTCGTACGCGGACCCGCCGCCCGGATCGCCTACGATGCGGCCGGTGCGCCGACGCAGGCCGCGGTCGGGTTCGCCCGATCGCAGGGGGTGGCGGTGGAGGCCCTGAAGGTTCGGGACCTCGAGGGCGGCCGCTATGTGACCGCCGAGGTCAGGGAGACCGGCCGTCCCTCGCACGCAGTCCTGGCCGAGATCCTGCCGCGCGTGATCGCCGACCTCTCGTTTCCCAAGAGCATGCGGTGGGCATCGCACGGCTTTCGCTTCGGACGGCCCATCCGGTGGGTCGTGGCGCTGTTGGGCGGCCGCCTCATCCCCATGGAGGTGGCCGGGGTGAGGGCGGGCCGACGGACCCGAGGCCATCGGTTCCTCGCCCCCGGCCAGGTGACGGTGCGGCGGGCCGAGGCATACCGGGCGGCCATCCGGCGGGCCCGCGTGCTGCTCGATCCCGAGCAGCGCCGCAGGCGCATCGCCGACGGCGCCGGCGCCCTGGCCGACGGTGTCGGCGGGCGACCGGTCCTGGACGAGGCGCTGCTCGACGAACTCGTGTGGTCCACCGAGCATCCCACGCCGCTGCTCGGCACCTTCGATCCGGCGCTGTCTGAGGCACTCCCCCGCGAGGTGGTGCTGGTCACCCTGCAACACCACCAGAAGTGCTTCGGGGTCGAGAGTCCGGCGGGTGATCTGCTCCCCGCGTTCATCGCGGTCCGCGACGGCGGCGCCGCGCACCTGGGCTTGGTGCGGACCGGCCACGAGTGGGTGGTGCGGGCCAGGCTCGAAGACGCGCGGTTCTTCCTCGAGGAGGACCGCCGGAGCCACTTTGAGGCGTGGATCGGCGAACTGGCCCGTCTGGCGCACGTCGAGGGGCTTGGCTCCATGGCCGACCACGTCCGGCGCCTTGAGCGCGTCGCGGCCTGGCTGACCGGCGTCGTCGGACTGGACGAGACGGGCCGGCAGACGGTCGAGCGCGCGGCGCGCCTGTGCAAGGCGGACCTGGTGACCGCCATGGTCCGCGAGTTCCCCGAACTCCAGGGTACCATGGGGCGGATCTATGCGCTGGAGCGGGGTGAGCCCGTCGACGTGGCCAGCGCCGTCGAGCAGCACTACTGGCCGAAGGCGGCGGGCGGGATGCCCCCGCAGACGCTGGCGGGCGCGCTGCTGGCCGTGGCCGATCGGGCCGTGCTGCTGGCGGGCGCGCTGCTGGCCGGCCTGGAGCCGACCGGGTCCCAGGATCCGTACGGCCTGCGCCGGGCGGCCTCGGGGATCGCCGCCGTGCTGCTGGCACACGATCTGCCGGTGGGGCTGGGCGACCTCTTCGCCACAGCGGTGGAGACCTTCGAGGCCCCCGCGGAGACCGGGGGCCCGATGGCGCGCGCCTGCGTGGAGTTCGTGCTGCAGCGGTTCCGAGGCTGGCTGCTCGACCAGGGGATGGCCTACGATGCGGTGGATGCCGTCTTCGCGACCCGCGGCGACCGGGTGACGGATCTGGCCGCCCGCGTCGGGGCGCTGCACCGCATGCGCGCGGATCCGGTCATGGCCCGGCTGGCCACGGGGTTCGCCCGGGCCTCGCGGATTCTCGGCCAGGGCTCTCCGGCTCCGGCGGTGGACGAGTCGAAACTGACCGAGCCGGCCGAGGTGGCGCTCTACCGGGCGTGGCAGCACGCCAGCGCGGAGGTCGCCCGGGCGTTGACCCCGGAGGCGACGGCGGGAACGCGGGAGGGGGCGGCGGCGCGCGAGCGCCGCTACGTCGAGGCCCTCAAGATCCTGTCGCAGCTGGCCGATCCGATCGACCGGTTCTTCGACGAGGTGCTGGTCATGGCCCCGGCGCCGGCGGTCCGGGGGAACCGCCTGGTGTTGCTGCGCGAGATCACCGCCACGTTCCTGCAGATTGCCGACTTCAGCCGGCTGGTCCGTCTGGAGGCGGGAGGAGCCCCCGCACCGAATCCAACGGGGAGGACGGGCGCGTCCGCTCCACAGGGAGCCGGACGCCCCGGACATCCAGCAAAGGAGTGAGGGTGGATGATCATCACGACCGAAGGGCGGCGCACGGAGTTCCGCTGGACGCTGCTCTTCGAGGAAGGCAACGCCGAGATGCGGGACCTGCTGGGCGGCAAGGGCGCCGGACTGGCCGAGATGAGCCGGGTCGGGCTGCCGGTGCCGCCCGGGTTCACCATCACGACCAAGGCCTGCGTCGAGTTCATGAGGTCCGGGCGCAAGTTCCCCGAGGGGCTCATGGATGAAGTGCGCGCCCGGATACAGACCTTCAAGGAGAAGACGGGGAAGGGCTTCGGCGATCCCGCCAATCCCCTGCTGGTCTCCGTCCGCTCGGGGGCCAAGTTCAGCATGCCGGGCATGATGGACACCGTCCTCAACCTGGGGCTGAACGCGCAGACGTTGGAAGGTCTCATCCGCCTGACGGCCAACGAACGGTTCGGCCAGGACGCCTACCGCCGGTTCGTCCAGATGTTCGGGAAGATCGTCCTGGACATCCCGGGCGAGCACTTCGAACGGGAGATCCAGCGCCTCAAGCACCGCAAGGGGGTCACGGAGGACACGGACCTGGACGCTGCAGACCTGCGGGCCCTGGTCGAGACCTTCAAGAGGATCATCAAGGCCGAGCGCGGGATCGACTTCCCCGAGGACCCGTGGGAGCAGCTCCGGATGGCCATCGAGGCGGTCTTCGACTCCTGGATGGGCAAGCGGGCGGTGGACTACCGGGCGTTCCACGGCATCCCCCACGACCTGGGCACCGCGGTCAACGTGCAGACGATGGTCTTCGGGAATATGGGGCCGGACTCCGCGACCGGCGTGGCCTTCACCCGGGACCCGGCCACCGGCGAGCGGAGGGTCTACGGCGAGTACCTGACCAACGCTCAGGGCGAGGATGTGGTGGCAGGGATCCGCACGCCGAAGCCGATCGCCGACCTGGCCCGGGAGATGCCGGAGTCCTACCAGGAGTTCGTGAAGGTCTGCGAGTTGCTGGAACGGCACTACCGTGATGTCCAGGACCTGGAGTTCACCATCGAGCGCGGCCGCCTGTGGATGCTGCAGACCCGGACCGCCAAGCGGACGGCGCAGGCCGCGGTGAAGATCGCCGTGGACATGGCCCACGAGGGCCTGATCACGAGGGAGGAGGCGGTGCTGCGGGTGGAGCCGGGCCACATCGACATGCTCCTGCACCCGCGCTTCGATCCCGTCGCCAAAGAAGCCGCCGCGAAGGACGGGCGGCTCCTCTCGCGGGGGCTGAACGCCTCGCCCGGCGCCGCGGTGGGGATGGCGGTGTTCACCGCGGACCTGGCGGAGGCCTGGGGCAAGGCCGGCAAACCAGTGATCCTGGTGCGCCCCGAGACGAATCCCGACGACGTCCACGGGATGCTGCACGCCAAGGGCATCCTGACCAGCCGCGGCGGCGCCACCAGCCACGCCGCGGTGGTGGCCCGGGGCCTGGGCGTGCCCTGCGTGGCCGGATGCGAGGCCATCCGCGTGGAGCCCGCCTCCAGGCGGTTCGTCGCCAACGGTCGCGTGATCAAGGAAGGCGACTTCATCTCCATCGACGGCGCCACCGGCGAGGTGTTCGCCGGCAAGCTTCCGGCCGTCGAGCCGCGTCTGGAAGAGCAGCGCGAGCTGGTCGAGTTGCTCACCTGGGCGGACAGCGCCCGCCGTCTCGGGGTGTGGGCGAATGCGGACTACCCCAGGGACGCCCAGCGGGCCCGGGCGTTTGGCGCGGAGGGCATCGGCCTGTGCCGGACCGAGCACATGTTCTTCGAGGAGGAGCGATTGCCGATCGTCCGGCAGATGATCCTCAGTGCCGCCGAAGCGCAGGCCCTCTACGACCGGCAGCGCGACGCCGAGCGCGCCGCCAGCGCCGCGCCCGAGGACAGGGCGCTGCGCGCCAGGGCCAGGGAGGCGGCGAGGGCCGTCCGGAGGTCGGCGGCGGTGCGGCGCTACGAGTCGGCGCTGGCGCGGCTGGGCCGGCTGCAGCGTCGCGACTTCGAGGGCATCTTCCGGGTGATGGACGGGCTGCCGGTCATCATCCGGCTGATCGACCCGCCGCTGCACGAGTTCCTGCCCTCGTACGACTCGCTGCTGGAGGAGACGAGCGACCTGCGGGGTCGCATTGCCGCGCTGGAAGCGCTGCCTCGCTACCGGCCGCGGAAGGGCCAGCCCTCGCTGAAGACGCTGCGGGCACGGCTGCGGCGCAAGGAGGCCGAACTGCGGACCGTGGCGGCCATGCGTGAGGCCAACCCGATGCTGGGCCTGCGCGGCATCCGCCTGGGCCTGCTCTACCCGGGAATCATCAAGATGCAGGTCCGGGCCATCCTGGAGGCGGCGTGCCGGGTCACCCAGCAGGGGATCGCGGCCATGCCGGAGATCATGATCCCCCTGATCGGGCACGTCAATGAACTGCGAGAGACCAAGCGCGAACTGGAAGACGTCGCCCGGGCCGTGCTGGCCCGCGAGGGCGTAGCCCTCACGTACAAGTTCGGCACCATGATCGAGATTCCGCGGGCCTGCTTCACCGCCGGCGAGATCGCCCAGTACGCCGAGTTCTTCTCCTTCGGCACCAACGACCTGACCCAGACCATCTTCGGGATCTCCCGTGACGACGCCGAAGGCAAGTTCCTGCTCCAGTACGTCGAGCGGGGGATCCTGCCGCAGAACCCGTTCCAGACCCTCGACCGCGCCGGCGTGGGCGAGGCGATGCAGATCGCCGTGACCCGCGGCCGCGCGCAGCGGCCCGACCTGGAGGTCGGCATCTGCGGGGAGCACGGCGGGGATCCGAGTTCGGTGGAGTTTTGCCACCGGGTGGGGCTGAACTACGTGAGTTGCTCGCCCTACCGGGTTCCGGTGGCGAGGTTGGCCGCGGCTCAGGCGGCGCTGCGCGAACGGGTCCAGGCCGCGAAGGACGTCTAGCGGCGTGGGACCCCGGGAGGTCACCGAGCAGTGGGAGGCGGCGGCGCTCCACCCGCGCGCCTCTCGCGCGGCCGCCTCGCGGGGGCGCGCCGACCCCGAGCCGGCCGACGACCTGCGCACCGCCTTCCAGCGCGACCGCGATCGCATCATCCACGCCAAGGCCTTCAGGCGCCTGATGCACAAGACCCAGGTGTTCCTGGCGCCCGAGGGCGACCACTACCGCACGCGGTTGACCCACACGCTGGAGGTCGCGCAGATCGCGCGGACCATCGCCCGGGCCCTTCGGCTCAATGAGGACCTCACCGAGGCCATCGCGCTGGCCCACGACCTGGGGCACCCGCCCTTCGGGCATGCCGGGGAGGCCGCCCTCGACGAGGCCATGGCCGCCTGGGGAGGCTTCCGCCACGACTGGCAGAGCCTCCGGATTGTGGAGCGGCTGGAGCAGCGCAGGCGTTCCGACGGGACGGTGGTGCCGGGACTGAACCTCACCTGGGAGGTCCGGGACGGCATCGGCGGGCACTCCAAGGGCCTGCGGAATCTGGTGACGGCGGACGCCGAGCGGTCGGTCCCCGCCACGCTCGAAGGACAGGTCGTCCGGCTCGCCGACCGCGTGGCCTACCTGCATCACGACATGGACGACGCCGTCCGGGCGGGCCTGGTCGACGAGGGGCAGGTGCCGTCCGAGATCACGGCGGTGCTGGGGGATCGCCGCGGCCGGTGGCTGGACGTCATCGTGCGCGACATCGTCGCCGTGGCCAGGGACGGCGGGCCCATCGACGTCTCGGAGCCGATCCGCGGGGCCCTCAACCGTCTGAAGGACTTCCTCACGGGGCAGGTGTACCTCAGCCCGTCGGCCACGGTGGAGGCGGCCCGGGGCCAGCGCATGCTCAAGCTGCTGTTCGAGTACTTCGCGGCCCACCCGGACGCCGTCCCGGCCGAGATCCGCCAGGCCGCGTCCGGCGATCCACCCGAGCGGGCCGTGTGCGATTTCCTGGCCGGGATGACCGACCGGTTCGCCATCCGGACGTTTGCCGAGGTGTTCGTCGTGCAGGGGATCGAGAGTCGGTGACTCCGCGGAGGTGATGGGAAGACGATGGAACCCCTGTGGCTTGGACCCGCAGCAGGCCTGGCCGCTCTGGTGTACGCTGCGAGCCTGGCGCAGCGCGTGCGCCGCCGCGATCCCGGCACGCCGCAGATGCAGTCCATCTCGGAGGCGATCCAGGAGGGTGCCATGGCCTTCCTGGCCCGCGAGTACCGGGCCATCGGGCTCTTCGTGGCCGTCATGTTCGTCGTGCTGGCCACGAAGGTAACCCCGGGCATCGAACTGAAGACGGCCGTCGCGTTCGTCATCGGGGCCGCCTGCTCGGTGGGGGCCGGGTTCGCCGGCATGCGCGTGGCGACCCTGGCCAACACCCGGACCGCGCAGGCCGCCCGGGCCGGGCTCGTCCAGGCCCTGGGCGTGGCGTTCCCCGGCGGCGCGGTCATGGGCATGACCGTGGTCGGCCTGGGGCTGGTGGGCGTGGGCGTCCTCTACCTGATCTACCGGGATGCCAACCAGGTGATTGGGTTCTCCCTGGGCGCGTCTTCGGTGGCGCTCTTTGCTCGGGTCGGAGGCGGGATCTACACCAAGGGCGCCGATGTGGGCGCCGACCTGGTCGGGAAGGTCGAGGCCGGCATCCCGGAGGACGACCCCCGCAACCCCGCGGTGATCGCCGACGCCGTCGGCGACAACGTCGGCGACGTGGCGGGCATGGGCGCCGACCTGTTCGAGTCCTACGTGGGGTCGGTCATCGCCGCCATCGCCATCGGCGCCGCGCAGCGCCAGGCTCCCGGCGCGATGGCCGCGCTCCTGCTGGCCGGGGTCGGCATCCTCGCGTCCATGGTCGGCACGCTCTTCGTGCGCGGCAGTGACGCGCAGCGGGCCCTGCGGTACGGGACGCTCGCCAGCGGCGCTGCCATGGCCGTCGGCTCCTACATCGTGGTAGGCGCGGTCCTGGGCGACTTGGCCGCGTTCTGGGCTGTCGTCCTGGGGCTGGGCTCCGGGATCGTCATTGGGCTGGTGGCCGAGTACTACACCTCGGGCCGTCAGGTCCAGACGCTGGCGGATGCGGCCACGACCGGGCCCGCCACCGTCGTCATCGCCGGCACCGCCCAGGGCATGCTCAGCACCGTGCTGCCCCTGGTCGTCATCGGCCTGACGACGATCTTGGCCTTCCGGTTCGCCGACTTCTACGGCATCGCCCTGGCGGCCGTCGGGATGCTATCCATCACCGGCATGACGGTCTCCGTCGATGCCTACGGCCCCATCGCCGACAACTCGGCCGGCATCGCGGAGATGGCCCACCTGGGCGCCGACGTCCGGCGGACGGCCGACTCCCTGGACGCTGCTGGCAACACCACGGCGGCCATCGCCAAGGGGTTCGCCATCGGGTCGGCCGCGCTCACCGCGCTGGCGCTGTTCTTCTTCTACCGGCAGGCGGTGGGCCTGGAGACGCTCAACATCCTGAACGCCCAGGTCATTGCCGGCCTGTTCATCGGCGGGATCGTCCCGTTCTACTTTGCCGCCCTGGCCATGCGCGCGGTGGGGCGGACCGCACAGCGCATGGTAGACGAGGTGCGCCGGCAGTTCCGGGAGATCAAGGGGCTGATGGAAGGGATGGCCCGCCCCCAGTACGCCCGGTGCGTGGACATCGCGACCCGCGGCGCCCTGCGCGAGATGATCGTACCCGGACTGTCGGCGGTCGTCATCCCCATCGCGGTGGGCATCTTCCTGCACAAGGAGGCCCTGGGGGGCCTGCTGGCCGGTGCCATCGTCACGGGCGTGCCGCTGGCGCTCTACCTGGCCAACGCTGGCGGGGCGTGGGACAACGCGAAGAAGTACATCGAGGAAGGCCACCACGGCGGCAAGGGGAGTTTGGCGCACAAGGCGGCGGTCATCGGCGACACTGTCGGCGACCCCTTCAAGGACACCGCGGGGCCGGCCCTCAATATCCTGATCAAGCTCATGACGGTGGTCGCGCTGGTGTTTGCGCCGCTGTTCCGGTAGGCAGGCCGCACTGGTCGTCTGGCCGGCGGGCTGGAGGAGGGCTCCGACCGACCGCAGAATGGAGCACCGTCCCGCCGGTCGCGGATCGCGCACTGAGGAGGCCCATAGGTGGCAGCGCAGAAGCGACTCGAGGAGATTCCGATCCGCGTCCATGGGAAGAACATTGCGGTGACCGACGCCCTGCGACGCTACCTGCAGGCAAAACTCGGCAGACTACCCAGGTACTTCGATCAGGTGCAGGATGCGCAGGTCGTCCTCAGCGTGGCCCGGGACCGGAACCGGGGCCACTCGCACGCGGTGGAGGTCACCGTCTGGTGCGGCGGACTGGTCCTGCGGGCCGAGGAAGCCTCCGAAGACATGTATGCGTCCATCGACGGCGTGGCGGAGAAACTGGAGCGGCAGATCGAGAAGTACCGCAGCCGGATGATCGAGAAGCGCCGGCTGGACGAATCCCGTCGGCGCCGGCGCACCCAGCAGTCGGCCGAGGCGGCGCTGCGGACGACCGCCGCCGAGGAGGTGCCGCCCACGGTGGTGCGGACCAAGCGGTTCCCCATGAAGCCCATGACGGTCGAGGACGCCATCCTCCAGATGGAGCTGCTGGGCCATGCCTTCTTCGTCTTCCGCCACGCAGGGACGGAGAAGATCAACGTGCTCTACCGACGGCGTGACGGCAACTTCGGGCTGATCGAAGCCGACTAGCGGCCTGCGGCCGCACACCAGGGGGTGCAGCGTGGCCCGTGACGGGACCCGGTCGATTGCGGAGGCCGCCGAGGAGATCGTTCGCCGCCTGCGGGGCGTCGTGGCGGCGCGCGTGGTGCCCACCGATCACGGCGATATCGACGTCATCCACGTCCTGGGCCAGGCCGACCGGAGCCCGAAGCTGATCGCCGTGGACGTGGTCTCGGCGCTGGCCGCCGAGCTGGGATTGACGGTCGACCCCCGGCAGGTGCGGGTCGCGGCGCTGCGGCCTGAAGAGCAGACGACCGCGGTTCCCCAGGCCCGCCTCAAGTTCGTCGGGCTGTCGGTCAGCCTCATCCGCCACACCGCCGAGGTCAAGGTCCACCTGGAAGACCGGGGGATGCTCTACGAGGGCATCGCCTCCGGCCCCGGCGTTCCCCGCCACCGCCTGGCCCTGGTGGCCCAGGCCACGCTCCGCGCCGTCGAAGTCTTCCTGCGCGCCCAGGGCCTGCTGGTCTTCGAGGCGGTGGCCACGCACCCGGTTGGCGAGCACGAGGTGGCGGTGGTGACCGTCACGCTGGCCGGCGCAGAGGACGAGACGCTGGCCG
>JAVKID010000107.1:0-9077 GCA_031459655.1 Candidatus Fervidifonticultor octavus
GCGCCGGCAGTCGGTGGCGCTCCAGATAGGTCCTGTTCCACATGATGCCGTAGCCGCTGAGCGCGAATCCGTGGAAGAACCCCTCCGGGTCGTTGATGGGGAACCCGGCGACCTTGTCGGGGATGCCGCGCCGCAGTTCGGCCGGCGGGGTGTAGCGCTCCAGGAAGTTGTTGGTCTTGAGGAAGATGAACGCGTCCACGGCGCTGGCCCAGAAGATGTCCACATCAGGCCGGGCGGCGCGCTCGCGCACGTGGGTGATGGCGGCGGGGGTCGGCTTGGGGACCACCTCCATCCGCCAGCCGGGATTCGCCCTCTCGAACGCCGCCTTGTAGGCGTCGAAGAGGTCCTTGGGGAACGAGGTGATCACGACCACCTGCTGGGCCTGCGCGGCGGTAGGAGCAGGGGGAAGTCCCAGGGTGCCCACCAGCGCCAGCAGGGTCGCCAGACCCAGGACCTGTGCGGGATGCCTCATCGACCTCACCTCTCCTCGTTCGGTTTTGTCGACCATCCGGTCCTCTTGACAGGCAGTGTAGCATTCGTCGCCGGCGGCCGCCTTCCGGCAGGTTCGCCGGCGTGCTGGAGGCGGCGCAGCAGCGCTCCCAGGGGGCCTGTCTCCACGGGCACGCCGTTGCGGTGCGCGATCGCCAGGCCGGAGTGCGGCGCCAGCCGCGCCCCGGGCAGCAGGATGCCGACCAGGTTGAGCGGGTCGGCCGCCGGGATGACCACGAGCTCCGGGTCCTCCGGCGCCCGGCGGACCGACCGCAGCGCCTCCACCGCTTCAGGCAGGGCGAACTGCTCGCCGAGGACGCCGTCCACGAACCGCCCGCCACGGATGCGGCCCTGGGCCTCCCAGCGCCGGTAGGTCGCCAGCAGGACCCGCCACGGAGGCGCGCACCGCTCCCGGGCCAGGACGTCCCGGAAGACGACGCCGTAGCGCCGGAGCAGCAGGCGGGCGAGCGCGTCGGTGGCCTCGTCACGGTCGGCGGGTGCCATCCCCGCCCGCCACAACGCCCACCGGCCGACAGGCAGCATCCTGGAGCTCGGCCGCCGCCGGTGCGACCGCCTGCCGGCCGCCAGCAGCCGGCGCAGCCCGGCGACGCCGTCACCGCTGACCAGCCCATGCGCGACAAGTTCCCACAGGGCCTCCTCGACCTCTGCCGGCATCCGGCGGGTGCCGCGCGCGATGTCGGTGAGGAACGAGGCTCCGTACCGTTCCAGATACTCCGCGACGTCGACCGCCGCCCGGGACAGCCGCCGGGCGGACCTCCACGAGGCCGCGGCGCGGGTGAAGAAGTGCGCCAGGTCGTCCCGCAGGACGAACGCGATCGGCGCGCTGCGGGTCGCCCCCAGCCGCCGGCGATCTCTGCGCCCTGCGGGGTTTTCCCCGGAGCCTTCTTCGTCCGAGGTCCCGCCGTTGGGCAAGAGCCGCCCCCACGCCACCAGGCCCGACAGGCAGAGGTATTCCAGGTCTGCCGGATCATACGGCCGCACCCGCGCCGGGAGCACGTGCTCCTCCCAGGCCGGCGCCGGCAGTTCCAGTCCCTGGAGCTGGCCGATGACCGCGGCCAGGCCCTCGCGGCCGTGCAGCTGCGTGCCGGACTGGACGTGCTGCCACCGGAACAGGAACCGCATGAAGTCGGCGGCCGAGACCGCCTCGATCTCGCGGCGCAGTCGGGTGACGGTCATCCGGTGGATCCGGGCCAGCAGCCGCCGTTCGCACCATTCGACCTCCGGCGCCCCCGGGGTGAACCGACCCCGCATCACCGCGCCCGAGCCCTCCAGGACCACCAGCGCCTGCGCGACGTCGCTCTGGTGCAGACCGATCCGGGCTGCCAGCGCCGCCGCCGTCGTCGGGCCGGTGTGCTGCAGCCAGCCGTGCACGACGGGCGGTACCAGGTCCGCCTGGCCCTCGTGGAGCACCGCCCGCACCTGGACCAGGCGCTCGGCCGCCACGTAGGCGCGGCGCGCCCGGCCCGCTTCGTCCTCCCAGCGTTCCAGGGTGGCGCGTCCATCGGCGACGAGGTGGCCGGCGAAGCCCGCCCACGGCCCCGCATCCTCAACCGGCAGGATCCACACAGTCAGCAGGTGGTCGTGCAGTTCGTCAGGGTTGCGGACATCCGGCCGGGCCTGCGCCGAGACCTCCGCGATGGCCGCCCGGTCCAGAGCACCGATGCCGCGGGCTAGGTCGGGGTCCACCCGCCGGAGCCGGACCGCGCGGGCCCGGCGTTCCTCCAGCGGCGCATCGTCGAGGAAGGCGTAGGGATTGGCGTTGAGGATCTCGTGGGAGGCCGCCGACGGCGCCGGCGTCTCGACCGCGACAGTCCGGATCTCGCCCCGCTCGATCGCTGCGATGACCGCCCGCAGGCCCTCCAGGTCCATCGCCTCGTAGAGGCAGTTGCGGATGGTCTCGGTGACCAGGGGATGGTCCGGCGGGGTGATCGGGCCGGTCCGGTTGTCCTGGCAGGCCACCTGGTCCGGGAAGACCGCGGCCAGCAGATCCTCGGAGCGCATCCGCTGGATCGGCATTGGGACGCGCCGGCCGCCCTGGTGGCGCAGTACCGCCAGGGCTCGGGTGGCATTCCAGCGCCAGCGGTTGGCGAACATCGGGGAGGCCAGGAGCGCCTGGACCAGGTCGTCTTCCACGGTCGACGGCCGGACGAACGCGAAGACGCTGTCCAGCGGGAAACTGTGCTGCTCGCCCAGGGACAGCACGATGCCGTCGTCGGTGGCCGCGGCCTGGAGTTCGAAGTCGAACGTCAGGCAGAACCGCTTCCGCAGGGCCAGCCCCCAGGCGCGGGTGATCCGGTTGCCGAACGGCGCGTGGAGGACCAGCTGCGTGCCGCCGGCCTCATCGAAGAACCGTTCGGCCACGATGGTCTGCTGCGTGGGGACCGCACCCAGCACCGTGGCGGTCTCCGCCAGGTAGCCCACGACCTGCTCGGCGCCGGCGCGGTCTACCCCGCACTCTGCGATCAGCCAGGCCGCCGCGGCCTCGGGGTCGGCGAGGCGGGCGGCCACCTCCCCGCGCAGGTCGGAGACCGCGGTCGAGAGTTCCGCCGTGCGCCCCGGCGCCTCGCCCAGCCAGAAGGGAACCGACGGCGGCGCCCCATGCGCGTCCTCCACGCGCACGCGGCCGGCTTCCACCCGCCTGATGCGCCACGAGGAATTCCCGAGCAGGAACACATCGCCGGCCAGACTCTCGACGGCGAAGTCCTCGTTGACCCTGCCGACGACCGTGCCCTGCGGCTCGACGATCACGTCGTAGTCGGCCGTGTCGGGGATGGCCCCGCCCGAGGTGATGGCGGCCAGACGCGCGCCCCGCCGCGCCCGGAGCACGCCGTGGACCCGGTCCCTGTGGAGGTAGGCGCTCTGCCGGCCGCGGGGCGTGGCAATACCTTCAGAGAGCATCTCGACGACCTGCTCGAACTCGCGGCGCGGCAGGTCCCGGTAGGGGTAGGCGCGCCGCACGAGGTCCCACAGGGCGTCTTCCCCAATCTCCTGCGCCGCGGCGATGGCCACGATCTGCTGGGCCAGGATGTCCAACGGCGCCTCGGGGATGGTGATGCGGTCCAGCGCCCCGGCTCGGACCGCGCGGACCGCCGCCGCGGACTGCACCAGTTCGTCCCGCGTGAGGGGAAAGATGACCCCCTTCGGCGTGCTGCCCAGCCAGTGGCCCGACCGGCCCACGCGCTGGAGCAGGCTCGCCAGCGAGCGCGGCGCGCCCAGGTGGCAGACGAGGTCGATCTCTCCGATGTCGATGCCCAGTTCCAGCGACGCGCTGGCCACAACCACCGGCAGCGCGCCGGCCTTGAGCCGCTGCTCGGCGTCCAGGCGGATGTGCCGGGCGAGGCTGCCGTGGTGGGCGGCCACCTTGCCCTCCCCCAGCCGTTGCGTGAGGTGATGGGCGACCCGTTCGACCAGGCGTCGGGTGTGGGTGAAGACCAGCGTCGTGCGGTGTGAGCGGGCCAGCGCCGCGACCCGGTCGTAGATCTCGGCCCACAGCTCGTGGGTGGCGATGGCCCCCAGGGGCTGCTCGGGGACTTCGATCGAGAGGTCCCACGGACGCCGGTGGCCGACGTCCACGATGGCACAGTCGGGCGCGCCGTCGGAGGTGGTGCGCTGCGCCCCCACCAGCAGCCGCGCCATGTCCTCGATCGGCCTCTGGGTGGCCGACAGCCCGATGCGCTGGCCGCGCGAGCCGGTGAGGGCATCGAGGCGTTCCAGGGAGAGCGCCAGATGCGCGCCGCGCTTGTCCCCGGCGATGGCGTGGATCTCGTCCACGATGACCGTCTTCGCGGTCCGGAGGAACGTCCGCGACCCTTCAGCGGTCAGCAGGATGAAGAGCGACTCGGGCGTGGTGATGAGGATGTGGGGCGGCCGGCGGAGCATCCGGCCGCGTTCTGCCGCGGGGGTGTCACCCGAGCGCACCGCGACCCGGATCTCCGGCAGCGCCACCCCTTCGGCGGTGGCCAGACGGCGGATGCCGGCCAGCGGGTCTTGCAGGTTCTTCTGGATGTCGTTGCCCAGGGCTTTGAGTGGGGAGATGTAGATGACCGAGGTGGCATCGGCCAGCGGGCCGCGTCCCGCGGTCTGAACGAGATCGTTGATCGCCCACAGGAAGGCGGCCAGCGTCTTGCCCGAGCCGGTCGGGGCCGCGATCAGCGTGTCTCGGCCTGACGCGACAGCCGCCCAGCCGGCGGCCTGGGGCGCGGTCGGTCCTTCGAAGCGCTGCGCAAACCAGCGGGAGACCAGCGAATGGAATCGGGAGAGGTCCATCCGCCCGGATTATAGCAGGGATGGGGGTATCGACCCTGCCTCGTGCCCGTGGCGGATCAGCCCGAGCGGCTCAACTCCCGCGCCCGCCGGATCGCCTGCCGCACCGCGTCGCCGATGGACACCTTGAAGCCGCGCGCCTCCAGCACCCCGAGCGCGGCCATCGTCGTGCCGCCGGGGGACGTGACGCGGCGCCGCAGGTCGGCGGGTTCGCCACCGGTTTCCTTGACGAGTTTCGCCGCGCCGAACACCGTCTGCACCGCGAGGATCCGGGCGACCTCGGATGACAGGCCGGCCTGCACGCCGGCTTCGATCAGCGCTTCCATGAAGAGGTACACGTACGCCGGCCCGCTGCCGGCGACCGCGGTCACGGCGTCCATGGCGTCCTCGCTGACGTCCACCGTATGGCCGACGCGATCGAAGAGCGCCCGGGCCGCGCTGCGGGCGTCCTCCCCGGCGTGGCGGCCGTAGGCCAGCGCGGTGGTCGAGGCCAGAACGGCCGCCGAGAGGTTGGGCATCGCCCGGACCACGGGCGTGCCGTTCAGGTAGCGCTCCACCGAGGCGCAGCGGACGCCGGCCAGCACCGAGATGACCAGGTGTCCCTGGCGGATGTGCGGCCGGAGTTCCGTCATCGCCTGGTCCAGGTCGGCCGGCTTCATGGCCAGGATCAGCACGTCGGCGGCGCCGCTGACCTCGGCCTTGTGGGGCGTGGTCATGATCCCCCAGGCCTCCCGCAGCGCGTCCAGGCGCTCGCGTCGGCTACGGTTGGTGGCCAGGATCCGCGACCCGTCCACCCCGGCGGTGCGCAGCCCGCGGATGAGCGCCTCTGCCATGTTGCCGGCGCCGATGAAGCCTATCGCGCACTCCACCGCCCTCACCATCCTCGCGTCCATCTCCCCAGAAAGACAACACCCCTGCCGCCCAAGGGCGGAAGGGGATTCCGCGGTACCACCTCAGTTCGCCGGCCGCCGCGCCAGCGGGACCTGCGCGCTCACCGTGCGCTCTCGGGCACGACCCGGCGGCCTTTCGCGCAGCACGTGGCGCTGCGCCTCAGCCGCGGCTTGGGGGATGGGTTCGCGGAGGGTTGCGGTCGCCGGTTCACACCGCGCCCGGCTCGCTGGGACCGGCCCTTCCGGTACTGGTCCCCTTCAACGCCTGAAGGTATTCAAGTAGTTAGCACGTTTTCGGCTATCCCGTCAAGGCGTCGGGCCGCGGGAGCCGCGGGAGCAGGTTGCGATCCACCTGCCGGCCGCTCCTCCAGCATCGGCTTCGGCTCAGGTCGCCAGCGAATAGTGCACCACGCCACCAGAGCGTTCAACGGTCAGCCGGCCCTCCTCGTCGAGGAGGTCGAGGTGCCCCAGGACCTCGGACAGCCCCAGGAACAGGTTCGGCTGGTCGAGTTCGGGGAACCAGTCGGCGGCCAGTTCGCGCACTGTCCAGGCGCGAGAGGCCAGCATCCGGGCCAGGCGGTCTTTTCGCTCCTCGTGGTGGCGGATCAGGTCCAAGGCTCGCTCAGCCGGCCGGAGGATCGGCTCGCCGTGGCCCGGGTAGGCCACCGCCGGGTCCAGGTCGGCCACCCGCCGCAGCGACCGCAGGAGCGCGGGCAGCGTCCGCAGGCGCCGGCCGTCGGGCGAAAACTCGGCCAGGGGGTTGGGGCTGATCTCCTCCAACAGCAGGTCGCCGGAGATGAGGGCTTCCCCGTCCCACAGGCAGATGTGTCCCTGGGCGTGGCCGGGCGTGTGGAGGACCTCCAGGGTCTGGCTGCCGAGGCGGATTCGGTCGCCGTCGGCGAGCAGGTCCGTCGGCGCGATGGGATCGACCTGGCTGCGGTACCGCCTGAAGACGTCGAGCAGCGCGTCGGCGGCGTCCGGCCCGAACCCCGCCTCGTCAATCAACCGGCGCACGGCGGGGACGAAGGCGCGATCCAGGGCCAGCTTGGGGGCGTCCGCCCGGTGGGCGAAGACCCGGGCGCCGCTGGCGGCTGCGACCGTTCTGGCCAGGCCGAAGTGATCCACGTGGCCATGGGTGATGATTAGGCGCTCGATCCGGGCCAGCCCGGTCCCGGCGCGGGCCAGGCCCTCCTCCAGCGCCGCCTGCGCCTCCGGGGTCTTGGGGCCGCAGTCCACCAGGGTGACCGGAGGGCCCGGCAGCAGATAGGCCATGACCGGGCCCACCGGATAGGGAGTCGGGAGGGGCAGCGGAATGATGGGTGTCCTGGCGACGTCGCGCATGCGCACCGGTATCTCAGGAGGGATTCGGAACGGGCTGTTGCGCCCCCTGTGGCGGAACGCCTATACTTTTCTCTACGCAACTACGCAACGGCGCGATCGGCCGACCACGCTCCCATTGGGAGTCCCGAGGGGGGATGGAGAGTGAGTGACGAGACACCTGGGCAGTGGATACGCGTCTCAGAGAACCGGGTGCGGCGCCTCTCCCGGCGCCAGTTCCTGAAACTCACCGCCGCCGGCGCGGCTGGCATGGGGCTGGTCGGAACCGGGCTGGCTCGGCTGGGCGGGCCCTACATCGTCCATGCCCAGCCCCGTGAACTCCGCATCATGACCTGGAGTCACTTCGTACCGGCGTACGACCGGTGGTTCGACCCCTTCGCCATCGAGTGGGGGCGCAGCAAGGGCATCCGGGTGACCGTGGACCACGTGTCGTTCTTCGACGTGGTCCCCCGCGCGACCGCCGAGGTGGCCGCGCAACAGGGCCATGACGTGTACTTCTTCCTGGCCCCGCCGTCCCAATTCGAGCCACAGGTCCTGGACCTGACCGACGTCAACCAGGAGGCCGAGCGACGCTATGGCCCGCTGGTGCCCTTCGTGAAGAACAGCGTGTACAACCCGAGAACCCGGAAGTACTTCGGCTTCTCGGACAACTGGGTGCCGGACCCCGGCGACTACCTGAAGTAGGTGTGGGCAGGCGTTGGCATGGTCCAAGGCCCCGGGACCTGTGTCGATCTTGTCATGGCCTGGAACGAGATCAAAAAGAAGGTCCCCCAGGTCCAGATCCCCATCGGCATTGGCTTCTCTCAGGACATCGACTCCAACATGGCCACCCGCGCCATCCTGTGGTCATTTGGGGCCTCGGTGCAGGACAAGGACGAGAACGTCATCCTCAACTCCGAGCAGACGGTCAAGGCCGTCGAGTACGGCGTCCGGCTCTTCCGCGAGGTCATGACGCCCGCCGTCTTGAGCTGGAACGCCGCCTCCAACAACCTGGCCCTCAATGCCCGGGAGACGTCCTACATCCTCAACTCCATCTCAGCCTACCGCTCGGCGCAGGACCAGCGCCTCGCGGTGGCCAGCGACATCTTTTTCACGCCGGCGCTGCGCGGCCCTGCCGAGGCCCGGGTCGCCACGCACGTCATGGGCGTATGGGTCATCTGGCGGTTCAGCCGTGCGCCAGACCTGGCGAAAGAGTTCCTCCTGCACCTGCTGGACAACTACCGGGACGCGGTGATGGCCAGCAAACTCTACAACTTCCCGTCGTTCTGGGGCACGGTGGCCGACAAGAACGTGCCGCTCGCCCAGAAACCCGCAGAAGGTCGACGGTGGATCCGGTCGCGCGTCTTCAGGGATCCGTTCGAGTCGCTGCCGCCGGACAAACTTAAGGTGCTGGCCGACGCCGAGAACTGGTCCACCAACGTGGGCTATCCGGGCACGGCCAACCCGGCCGAGGGCGAGATCTTCGACACCTACGTCCTGACGGACATGTTTGCCAAGGCCGCCACCGGCCAGCTCACGCCCAAGCAGGCCGTCGAGGAAGCCCACCGGCGGAGCAGGGAGATCTTCGAGAAGTGGCGCCGCGCCGGGCTGGTGGGAGGCGGGAAGGACAGGTAGCCGCGCGGACGCGCGGATCGGGGTGTGCCCTGCGTTGTGGGGCGCACCCCGACGTGTGCACGGGCAGTCGTTGAGGGGCGCGCATGGCGGAGATGGGGTACGTCGAGACACGAGGCCTCCACAAACACTTCGGGGACGTCCGCGCGGTTGACGGGGTGGACCTCTCCGTCAAGGAAGGAGAGTTGCTGGTCCTGCTCGGCCCCTCAGGCTGCGGTAAGACGACGCTCATGCGGATGATCGCCGGCCTGGAGATCCCCACGGCTGGCGAGATCTACATCGGGGGCGAACTGGTCGACGAGGACATTCCGCCGCGGGCCCGCGGCATCGCCATGGTGTTCCAGAGCTACGCGCTCTACCCTCACAAGACGGCCTTCCAGAACATCGCGTTCCCCCTCGAGGCGACCCGCATGCGGCCGCCCGAGATCCGCGGCCGGGTCCAGAACGCGGCGAAGCGCTTCGGCA
>JAVKID010000108.1:0-8986 GCA_031459655.1 Candidatus Fervidifonticultor octavus
CCGCGCCCGGGAACTCATGCCCGACGTCATCCTGATGGACGTCCGGATGCCGGGGGAGGGCGGCCTGGAGGCCACGCGCCGCATCAAGGAGGAAATGCCCTATGTCAGGATCGTCATCCTGACGGTCTCCGAGGATGAGGAAGACCTCTTCGCCGCCATCAAACACGGGGCACAGGGCTACCTGCTCAAGAACATCGACCCTGACGACCTGGTCGCCTGCATCCACCAGGTCCAGCGCGGGGAGGCGCCGCTGGCCCCGGCCATGGCGACCAAGATCCTCCGCGAGTTCAGCACGGCCGCTCCCCGCCCCGGGCCGACCCTGACCCCCAGGGAGCGCCAGGTACTCGAGCTCGTCGCCAGGGGTGATGCCAACAAGGAGATCGCCCGGGCCCTCCAGATCTCCGAAAACACGGTCAAGAACCACCTGCGCAACATCCTTGAGAAGCTCCACCTCCAGAACCGGGTGCAGGCGGTCATGTACGCCCTGCGGGAGGGCCTGATCCCCCCGCCTGCCATTGGCCGGCGCGAAGGCCGCGACCCCGAGGATCCCGCCGCTCCCTAGCCAGGACGGACCAGGCGGCGCCTAGCCGCCTCGGATCAGCCCAGATCTGTGCCGCACCACCCGAAGGGGGCACCAGGGCGTGCTTCCATGTGCTCCTCCCCGGTGGCCCCAAGCGGCGATTGGCCCGGCGCGGGCCCACCCCTACCCTGAAGTCAGGAGAGAGCGGCGATGCGCTGCCGGGTCCTGATCTGGTCCGAACGGTCCGCCTTCGTGAAGGCGATGCGCAGCTTAGCTGCCCGCGAAGGGCTGGAGGTTCTCGCCATCGCCAGGACGCCCGAAGCGGCGCTGGCGTGCGTGCGGATGCACCAGCCGGATGCGGTGCTCGTGGATCGGGAGACCGGGGAACGGCATCCGGACGGGGTGGTGCGCCTGATGACCGACGGCACGCCGACCAAGGTCGTGGCGATGGATCTCGTGGGCGAGTCGGCCATCGTGCTCGAGGGCCGGCGGGCCCCGGCGGTGACGGTGCGAGACCTGCTGCAGGTGATCGAGGGCGGCCTGGCGTCCCAGGCCGCGTGAAGGGAGGGACCACCATGCACCCGATCGGCATCGCGCTGGCGTTCCTGGTGTTCTGGTCGTTCGTGGCTGTCGGCGTCTTCATGCTGGTATCCAGCGGCCGGCGGATGCGCCAGGCCCGCAACGCGTTCTGGGCGCTGGTCAGCGGCGCCGTCATGCTGCTGGGAGTGGCGCTCACAGGCGCAGGGCTCTACGCGACGTTCGTCGTCCTCTACGGTCGGTAGCGCCCCGGCGCGTCTGCGGCCGCGCATTCGACCTGCGCGTGACGGAGCCACGGGAGCACCGGACAGGCGTGCGCCTGCCGCCCGTGGCCTCGTGTTGTGCTATCCTAGGGGCAACGACGGTCGTCGAGGGGGCCTGAGTGTACTGGCTCATCCTGATCGTTGCCGCGGCATGGCTCTTCGCTTCACCGATACCCGCTCTGGCCCAGGACAACGCAGCCTGCCTCGCCTGTCATCAGGTGGAGGGCACCAAGGTCACGTTCCCAGGCGGCGGTGAACTCGACGTCACCGTCAACCCCGAGAAGTTCGCGGCGTCGGTGCACGCCTCGTTCACCTGCACCACATGTCACACGCAGCACCAGGCCTATCCGCATCCACCCCTGACCGCCAATACGGCCCGCGCGTACCGCGTGGCGGCTCAGCAGACCTGCGCGGGTTGCCACGTCGACCAGATGAGGGACGTCGATGGGAGCGTCCACGGCCAGGGCGTGCGGATGGGTCTGGGCGATGTCCCGTTGTGCACGACCTGCCACACCGCCCATGCGGTGATCAGGCCTAAGAGCGCCGCGTTTCGCAACAGCATCCCCGAAGTGTGCGGCAACTGCCATGCCGACGAAGCCGTCATGCGGCGCTACGGGCTGCGCCCGGTCTACCAGGCGTACCTGGAGGAGTTCCACGGGGTCACGACCCGGCTCTACCGCATCGTGACCCCGCTGAGCCCATCGCCGGCCGCAGTCTGTTACGACTGCCACACGGCGCACCGGGTCCTGCGCGTGGCCCATCCGCTGTCCCCGGTGGCCCCGGGCAACCTCCTGGCCACGTGCCGCCAGTGCCATACCACGGCCGGCCGGTTCTTCGCCACCGCCTGGACCGAGCACCGTGCGCCCAGCCTCCAGTATGCGCCGCTGGTCTACCTGGTGCAGCGCTTCTACCTGATTCTGATCCCCGCCGTGGTGGGCGTGCTGGCGCTGCTGACGGTGCTGGATCTGTGGCACTGGGCCGTGATCAGGTGGGGAGGGGGCGGCGCGTGAGGCGCCATCGCGGCCCCTACGTGGAACGGTTCTCGCTGCCCCAGCGCATCGAGCACTTCATCCTCCTGCTGACCTTCAACGTGCTGGCACTCACCGGCTTGCCCCAGAAGTACGCCACCACGGGGTGGGGGGAGCGCCTGATCGCGGCCATGGGCGGCATCGACCAGACCCGGTTCATCCACCGGACCACCGCCGTCATCCTGATGGCCCTCGGGGCCTGGCACCTGGTCGGCGTCCTGGTGACCCGGAAGCGGCGGGTCCGCGCGCACGACATGAACCTGACCCTCAAGGATCTCCGGGACCTGCTGGCCGACATCCGGTACCTGGCCGGCCTCTCTCGCCAGCGCCCCGCCTTCGGCCGGTTCGACTACCGCCAGAAGTTCGAGTACTGGGCGGTCCTGTGGGGGACGATCATCATGGCCGTCACCGGTCTGGTCCTGTGGTTCCCGGAGTTCGTGTCCCGCTGGCTGCCCGGCGTCGTCATCCCGGCCTCCAGGGTCGCCCACGGCGGGGAGGCGCTGCTGGCGCTGTTTGCCGTGATCATCTGGCACTTCTACAACGCCCATTTTCGGCCGGACATCTTCCCCATGGATCCTGCGATGTTCACCGGGAAGATCCCGCTGGAGCGGGCCGAGCACGAACACCCGCTGGAGGTGGAGGCACTCCGGCGGCTGGGCGTCCTCCCGCCGGCGCCGGAGCCTGCGCCGCCGTCTGACGGTGAGGCCACGCGCTCCCCATCGCACTAGCCTGGCTCGAACCACGGCCGGTCAGGTCTTCACCCGATGCCTCTGCTGGGCAAATACCTCATGCCCCCGATGGTAGCAGCTTGCGGTTCTCCCTAGGATGGTCCTGACTGCCGCATGTCAGGAGGTGCGCGGGCTTGAGCCGGCGCAGCGGGAGGATGAGTATGGGCAGACCCGCACCGGGACTCCAGGCGAAGCCAGCGATACGGCGCCGGGAGCTGTTCAGGCGCGGGGCGACGGTCGCGGCCGCGGTCGGCGGCGGAGCCCTCGCGGAGGCCCTGACGCAGCGGCGCACCCACGTCCACCCGGCGGTGCCGGCGGCGATTCGCGACCCCAGGCCGGGTGAGCACCCGCTCGTCCGCATGCAGCGGGAGCTGCATCGGGCCCTGGCCAAGCCGGTCGAGCAGCGCCAGTGGGTGATGGTGGTCGACACCAGGCGGTGTATCGGCTGCGACGCCTGCACGGTCGCCTGTATCGCAGAACACGGACTGCCGCCGGGCGTCTCCTACCGGACGGTCGTGAAGGTGGAAACCGGCGAGTTCCCCCACGTCGAAGCCTTCTTCAAGCCGACCAACTGCATGCAGTGCGACAGGCCGCCCTGCCTGCCGGCGGCCAATGCCGTCAGCCCCGGCGCCATGGCCAAGCGGCCGGACGGGATCGTTGCGGTGGACTACGTGAAGTTCCACCGCAGGGCCTACGAGGCCGCCCGCAAAGCCTGCCCCTACAACGCGCTCTCCTTCGACGACGGCCGCTACTGGACCCAGGGCACCCCGACGCTGCAGGCCTACGAGACGCGCCCGAAGGTCGAGTACGGCAGGGTCTGGACCCGCGCGAACGGCGCGCTGCCCATTGGCGCGGGCCGGAAGTGCCACTTCTGCCTGCAGCGGATCGAGGCTGGGTTGCTGCCGGCGTGTGTGGCGACATGCATTGGCGGCGCCCTGTACTTCGGCGACGCCGGCGACCCCGACAGCCTGGTTTCCGAACTGCGGCGCCAGCAGAAGGCCTGGCGCGTCAACGAGAGCCTGGGCACCGAGCCCCGCATGTACTACCTCGGCGCGGCCTCGCGCAAGACGATGCCGGCTGCCACGCCCGAGTCGTGCCAGGCCTGTCACGGACGGTAGAGGAGGAGCGCCATGGCCAAAAAGACGCCCGCGCGCACCACCCGTCGCAGGCTGCTGGCCTCCGCCGCCCTCCTGGGCGGGGCGGCGGCCTACGGCCGGATCGCGAAGGTGCTGCGCACACCGGCCCTGGCGGAGGCGGCAGAGGCCGGGGCGCCATACCCGTATGGGAAGCCCGAGAACACGCTCTATTCGGTCTGCCTGCAGTGCAACACCGGCTGCAGCATCAAGGTGTACCTGGAGCGCGGCGTGGCGGTCAAGATCGAGGGCAACCCCCTGAGTCCGTGGACGATGGCCCCGCACCTGCCGTACCGGACGCCCGTCGCCGACCTCGCGGGGGTCAATGGCACGATCTGTCCGAAAGGGCAGGCCGGCCTCCAGACCGTCTACGATCCCTACCGGATCCGCACGGTGCTCAAGCGGGCGGGTCCGCGCGGGTCGAACCGGTGGAAGACGATAACCTGGGAGCAGGCCATAAACGAGATCACCAACGGCGGCCGGCTCTTTGCGGATATCCCTGGCGAGGAGCACCGTGTCGTCGAGGGGTTCAAGGACGTCTGGGCGCTGCGCGACCCGGCGCTGGCCCGCGCCATGGCCGCCGATGTCGCCCTGGTGAAGAGCAAGCGGATGACGGTCGAGCAGTTCAAGGCCAGGTATCGGGCCCATCTGCACGTGCTCATCGACCCCGACCACCCCGACCTGGGTCCCAAGAACAACCAGTTCGTCTACTGGAAGGGCCGCGAGAAGGGCGGCCGGGGGGACTTCGTCACCCGCTTTGCCGGCGACGCCTTCGGCACCGTCAACCGCCACGGCCACACCACGGTCTGCCAGGGGTCCCTGTACTTCACGGGCAAGGCCATGAGCGACCAGTACCGCGGCGGCACGTGGACCGGCGGCCGCAAGTTCTACTGGCAGGCGGATACCGAGCATGCCGAGTTCATCATCTTCGTCGGCGCCAATCCGCTGGAAGCCAACTACGGGCCACCGCTGCGGGCCGGGAAAGTGACCGGGGGGATCGTCAGCGGGCGCCTCAAGATCGCGGTGGTGGATCCGCGGTTCTCGCGGTCGGCCAGCAAGGCCTGGAAGTGGATCCCCAACAGGCCGGGGACCGAGGCCGCCGTCGCCCTGGCCATGATCCGGTGGATCATCGAGCAGCGGCGGTTCGACGCGAAGTACCTGGCCAACGCCAACCGGGCTGCGGCGGCTGCCGACGGCGAGCCGACCTGGAGCAACGCCTCCTGGCTGGTGAAGATCGAAGACCACCAGCCCGGAAAGTTCCTGCGAGCGGCGGAGATCGGTCTCTCCGACCGCGATCTGTTCGTGGTCTTCAAGGACGGCACGCCGGTGGCCGTGGACCCCTACGATACCCGGACGCCGGTCGAAGGGGACCTCCTTGTGGACACCGTCGTGGGCGGGGTCCGGGTGAAGAGCGCGCTGCAGGTGCTCTACGACGAGGCGCGCAAGCGCTCCATCGCCGGGTGGGCGGCGCTGGCGGGGGTGTCGGCCGATGACCTGATTGAGGTGGCCAGGGAGTTCACCAGTCACGGCAAGCGCGCCGCGGTGGACCTCCACCGGGGGTGCAGCCAGCACACGAATGGCTTCTACAACTGCTTCACCTGGTACGCCTTGAACACGCTGATCGGCAACTACGACTGGAAGGGCGGTTCGGCCTGGGCGAGCGCCTACGACCAGGCCGGCGGCCGGCCCGGCGCGCCGTTCAACGTGCGGGCGATGCACCCCGGGCGCACGACCGCCTTTGGGACCCCCTTGATCCGCAACGAGGAGAAGTACGAGGACTCCACGCTGTTCTCGGGCTACCCGGCCCGGCGCCAGTGGTATCCTATGGCCAGCGACATCTACCAGGAACTGCTGCCGTCGGCGGCCGAGGGGTACCCCTACCCGATCAAGATCCTGCTGCTCTACATGGGTTCCCCTGCCTATGCGCTCCCGGCCGGGCACACCACCATCGAGATCCTGGCCGACCCCACCAAGATCCCCCTGGTGATCGCCTGCGACATCCTGATCGGCACCACCTCCATGTACGCCGACTACATCTTCCCCGACCTCACCTACCTGGAGCGGTGGGAGTTCCACGGGACTCACCCCAGCGTGCTGCCCAAGGTGCAGCCCATCTACAGCCCGGTGATTGCGCCGCTCACCCGGCCGGTGCGCGTTTTCGGTGAGGAGATGCCGGCGTCGTTCGAAGCGCTGATGCTGGCCATTGCCGAGAGGCTGGGACTGCCGGGGTTCGGGCCCGATGGGTTCGGCCCGGGACAGCCATTGACCCGTCCCGACGACTTCTACGTCCGCCTGGTCGCCAACGTGGCGTTTGGCGACCGCCCCGGCGACGAGGTCCCCGACGCCTCCCCCGAGGAGGAACGCCTGTTCCTGGCCGCCCGGGCCCATCTGCCCACGTCGGTCTTCGACCCCGATCGGTGGCGGGCAATCCTGGGCGAGCGGTGGTGGAAGAAGCTCGTCTTCGTCCTCAACCGCGGCGGACGGTTTGCGGACTACGACTCGGCCTTCGACGGCGAGAGACTCCGCGGACACTACGGAAACCTGGTGAACCTCTACCTGGAGAAGCTGGCGACGACGAAGCACGCGCTGACCGGCCGATCCTTCTCGGGCGCTCCGGGCTACCACCCGATCGCGGACAGCCTGGGCCGGCCGATTCGGGACGAGGCCGCGGGCTACGAGTTGCACCTCATCACCAACCGGATCATTCTCCACACCAAGAGCCGGACGATCACGAACTACTGGCTGACCGGCATCCTGCCGGAGAACCACATCGTGATGCACCCGAGGGACGCCCGGGCCCGCAACCTGAAGGACGGGGATCGGGTGCGCATCGTTTCGGCCACCAACCCCAGCGGCGAGTGGGACCTGAGGAACGGCCAGCGTATCCCCATGGTGGGCCGCCTGAAGGTCTCAGAAGGCATCAGGCCCGGCGTCATCGCCTTCCCCCTGGGGTACGGGCACTGGGCCACGGGCGCTGTCGACGTCCTCATCGACGGCCGCCGGATCCTGGGCGATCCGCGTCGCCGGACCGGCATCCACGGCAACGCGGCGTTCCGGACCGATCCCCAGTTTCCCAACACCTGTCTGACCGACATGGTGGGCGCGAGCGCCGTCTTCTACGACACGAAGGTCAAGGTGGTCCCCGCATGACAGGCAGGTCCCCGGGGGTCGGTGCGGTAGACGTTAGCGATCAGGTCGCACGTCCCGGGATGGCAGCGTGGCCAGACCGCCCTACGGATCACCCGACGATCACTGGCCGACTACCTGGTCGGCGCGGGGCCTGGCCGGGACGGTCCTCTACCCGCTCGTCCGCTACCTGATCCCGCCGAAGGTCAGCGTCGTCGCCGCCAAGGTCGCCGAGGTCGCGCCCAACTCCGGCAAGGTGTTCCTGTTCGGGGGCAAGCCCGCCATCCTGGTGTGGACGCCTGAGGGGACCAGTCGGCCGTCACCGAGGGCGTGGGGCTCGCGCGCCGCGCCGCCGACCTGGGCCTGGCCGCCCTGGATGAGATCGCGTTCCGGCGATGGGGCCTCGTGGTGGCGCTCGTGGTGATCGCGGTGCTGATGCTGGGGCTCTACCTCAAGAGCAGGGCGCTGGGAGTCCCGGGCGACTCATAGCGCGGCCCCCCGCTGACAGGGTTCAGGCGCGCCTCCCGCGGAGGCGGCCCGAAGACCGTGGGGCCGCGCCGTCTACTTCAGCGCATCCAGCGTCGTGAGGATCACCTGGCGGACGAACCGGGGGTTGTGGACTCCGAAACTGCCGTCGCCCTCCACCAGCCAGTAGTTCCACCCCGCTCGCACGATCGGATCGCTGGTGGCAAACGTCGGCCGGCCTGCCGCGTCCCGGAGTTCCCCAAGCTGGGTCTCGATCCTCCGCCCGGTGGACAGATGCAGCACCACGCCCTGCTGGCCGGCGACCTCGGTCAACTCGATCCTGGCGATGGTGGCTGGGTCGATCGTCACGGTTTCGGTGAAGGCGTACACCTTGGCATCCCACGCCCGCACCGCCCGGATCCGATCCCGGCTGGCGAGGATCTTGCCCTTGAGGGCCTCCTCCAGCTCATGGATCAGCGTCTTGGTTGGGCCCTGGACGCGGGCGGCCGCTATGTCGCGGCCGTGGCAGCGGCTGCAGGCCATCGGGTCCGCCTTGAAGGTGTGGGGTTCCTTGCTCATGCGCACGTGGCACGTCACGCAGGAATCCCCGATGAACGACGCATGGGGCGAGATGAAGTTGTTGCCGTAGTCGAGGAAGTAGACATTCTTGCCCATGATGACGTCGCCCTGGGAGGCCGTGTGGGGGGCGGTGTACCGGCGTGGATCCTCCTGGTTCCAGACGATGGCGCCGTTGCGCGAGTTATGACAGAGCATGCACTGGGCGCCCAGGCCCACCCCGATGGCGCGGAAGCCGGCCGGGAGCAGCGGGGTGCTGCCCGCCTGGCGGAGGGTGAAGTCGGCCTGGTGGCAGGTCGTGCAGGTGATGGGCCGCACGCTGAACCGGCTCAGCCCGATCCCGACCAGATAGGGCACGTCGGCGGCAGACCCATCGGGCTTGGCGATCAGGCCGGGGTTCCCCCGCTGCATCTGCGGCAGCCAGGCCAGGAAGCCCTGCTCGGCATGGCACCGGCCGCAGTGGGCGGCGAGCGGCCCGCGGCGGCCGTCGGCCGTGGCCTCCAGGGCGGGGCGGAGGCGGTTGGCATGCTTCGACTTCGCCCACTGGGCGCGCTGGTCGGCCTGGGCCCGGACCGCCGCCACGCCCACGCCGAAGAGGACGACGGCGCCA
>JAVKID010000109.1:0-8825 GCA_031459655.1 Candidatus Fervidifonticultor octavus
GATCAGCGAGCGCCCTAGCCACGCCGTGGCCCGCGCCACCCCCTGCCCGTCCCCCAGCTCCCGATAGAGCCCGATCGCCTTGCGGTAGGCTTTCTGGGCGCGGCCGGGATTCTCGCGCAGGTCGTCCACCACGTTGCCGAACCACTCCAGGGCCTCGGCCTCCCCCTGCCGGTCCTCCAGGGCACCCGACTTCGTCATCGGCCCGGCGAGCACGCGGCTGACTCTGGCCGGACACGACGGCGCGCCGCCACAGCCGGACCGTCGGGCCCTGGCCCTGCGCCGTGCGGCCGCCTGGATTGGCCGGCTCAACCTGCTCCTGGCCCTGGCCGTGCTGCTCCTAGCGGTGGCGCTGGTGCGCGGGCTGCCCGATTGACGGCCCCCCGACCCCAGCCGTGACCGGGCGTTTGCTCCCCGCTGGCCCGGCTGCTTTGATGTCTCCCCGGCGCCATGGCCGATCCCAACGTCTAGGCGGGTCTTCCGGAGCCGCCTGGCACCGGATGCTATACTGATGAATGTCAGGTCGGTCCCCGGAGGGTGCTCCCATGCGGCTCGGCGTCGTCTTCCCTCAAACCGAGATCGGGACCGACCCGCACGTCATCCGCGACTTCGCCCAGGCCGTCGAGGGCCTCGGCTACGACCACCTGCTGATCTACGATCACGTCCTGGGGGCCGAGGTGACGAACCGCCCCGGTTGGATGGGGTACGCACTCAAGGACCCCTTCCACGAACCGCTCGTCCTCTACGGCTACCTCGCCGCCTGCACGCGCCGGATCGAACTGGCCACCGGCATCCTCATCCTGCCGCAGCGCCAGACCGCGCTGGTGGCCAAGCAGGCCGCCGAGGTGGACCTCCTCTCCGGCGGCCGACTGCGGCTGGGCGTCGGCCTGGGGTGGAATACCGTGGAGTACGAGGCCCTGGGGATGGATTTCCACACGCGCGGCGCGCGGATGGCCGAGCAGGTGAAGGTGCTGCGGGCGCTGTGGACTCGGGAGTCGGTCACATTCCGCGGACGGTGGCACACCATCGTCGAGGCGGGCATCAACCCAAGGCCGGTCCAACGGCCGATCCCCATCTGGATGGGCGGGCAGTCCGAGGCTGCGCTGCGGCGCGCAGGGCGCCTGGCCGACGGCTGGATGCCGGGAGGGTCGCTGGTCAGCCCCACTTCCCGCCTGCCCGCCGTGTCTGCGCAGGATCTCGTCGCGCGGCTGCGCCGCTATGCCCGAGACGCGGGACGGGATCCGGCCGGCGTGGGCATCGAGGCGCGCATCTCCATGGATCAGGGCGGGCCGGACGACTGGCGGCGCCTTGCCGACGAGTGGCGGGCCCTGGGAGCCACGCACCTGAGCGTAGCCACCATGCGGGCGGGCTTCAAGTCGCCGGACGCCCACATTGAAGCGGTCAGGCGGTTCCGCGAGGCGGTGGCGCAGGCGGGTTGACGCCGTGGCGTCACAAGACGGGGGCCGACTGGCGTCCTACGGCACCTCCTCCCACGCCGCCACCCAGGCAACTACCGGAGCGTCGTCCGGCACCTTGAGGCCCGGCGTGCCCAGCACGGCAGGGTCGTAGCGGACGACCGCATCGCCTCCGAAGTTGCGAACACTGAACTCGGGGTCGGCCCCGAGCACCGCCCCGACGACATCCAGGCGCGCGTCCCGGCCGATATCGATTGACCGGTTGGCGTAGACCAAGCCGTGGGCGCGCAGCCGGGCGCCCAACGTGGTCACCAAGCCGCCGCCGTCCAACACCAGCAACGCCGGGAGCGTCCGCGTGGAGCCCGAGTGGGTGATCTGGAGGGAGGCTCCGCGGCCGAGGTAGACGGTGCTCTCCGCGATCAGCGCACCGTCTGCGATCTGCAACTGCTGACCGTCGTCCAGGTAGAGTCCGGCCTGCAGGTAGACGACGCCGCGGAAGATCCCCGGCAGGCGCGCGGCCCGCAGGTAGGCCAGCACCCGTTCGAACTCGTTCCGCGAGTAGAGGCTGTCGCGCTTCGCGGCCAGATCGAGGTCGCCCGCATGTCGGCCCGCCGCCTCATTCAGGCGGGCATTGGCGGTGTTGGCCGCGGCCAGCATCCGGTAGTAGGCGCGATCCACCTCCGGCAGGACCAGCAGCACCGCTTCGCGGATGACCACCCCTTCAACGTAGACTCCCATGTCTGCCGGACCGTCGCGGCCAACAACGCCGAGGATCTGGTCACCTGGGTGCACTCCTACGTGACCCCGGACAAGACCAGGACGTTCTGCATCTACGACGGGCCGTCGCCGGAGGCGATCCGGCGCGCGGCGCGCCGGAACAACCTGCCGGTGGACAGGATCATCGAGGTCAGCGTGCTGGATCCCTACTTCTACCGGTAGGAACCCAGACAGACTTCAAGGGGGTGAGGAGATGACCAGCGCCATGATCCGGCTCGTGGCCGCGGCGGGCCGGGCGAGCACGGCCGCGGCCGTATCCGCCGCGGCGTCCCACCGCCCGCGGTAGAGGTCCACCAGCGACATCCACGCCATCATGTACGAGCGCGAGGTGTCCAGGTCGCACTCGGTACAGTACGCGATGCCCGTCGTCAGGTAGTGCTCCGCGCTCCGGAGGTCGTAGACCTCGCCAAGCGCACTGCCCAAGTTCCAGTACGCCCACGCCACCAGGTGGTCGAAGTCGTGCTCCTGCGCAAGCGCCAGACTTCGCTTCAGGTGCGCCTGTCCCTCATCGGATCGTCCCAACAGGATCAACGCCGAGCCGACGAAGTTGTACGCCATAGCGATCGATTCCTTGTCATCGAACTGCTGCGCCAGCGCGATCGCCCTCTCGCCGAACGGGATCGCTTCGGCATTCCGGCGGTCCATCATCAGCAACATGGCCCGCGTCCGGTAGGCGGCGGCAAGATGCGCCGAAGGCGGGCCGGCTTCCAGGATCTCCAGGCCGGCCAGGCTGGCCTTTTCCGCTTCAGCGTTCCGTCCGTCCCGCACGTAGGTGCGCGCCAGCCGAAGCAGGACCGCGGCCTCTCGGCCGTGGTCACCCTCTTCGCCCCATATGCGGGCGGCCTCGGTGTCCGCCGCGATCGACTCCGCGAGCCGTTCCGTGATCCAGCACTGCTCCGCGTACTCTCCGAGGAGCTCCGCGCGATGTCGCGGCAGCAGCGCGGCCGAGGAACGCAGGGCGCGCTCGAACTGTGCGGCGGCTTCACGGTGCGCACCGAGCGACGCGGCGCGGCGGCCGGCGGCCGGCGCGAACGTCACAACCGCTTCGACGTCGCCGGCGGCGTCCGCGTGGTGCGCGAGCCGGGCCGGGTCCTGCGTCGCCAGCGGCGACGCCCGCAGCGCGGCCAGCACCGCGCGGTGCAGGATCAGCGCTCGATGCGGGGAGAGCGACTGTAGGATCGCGTCTCGCGCCAGCTCGTGCCGGAAAGTCAGCGACCCACGCTCGTGGCGCAGCATCCCCCGTGACAGACACTCCTCGACGGCCTCGGGAGGGTGATGCCCGACCGCCTCGAGCAGCCACGCTTCGGTGCGGGGTCCTGCCACGGCGCACACGTCCAGCACCGCGCGGGCAGGCGGCGACAGCCGCGCCGCGCGTGCAAGCACCGCGTCGCGGACCGTTACCGGTATCTCTGTGCCGCCGCTCGCCAGGACTTCGGTGAGAAAGAAGGGATTGCCCCCGGTGCGCCGGTGGAGGGCCGCCGCGTCCAACCCGCTCCCTTCCGCCAGCACCTGGACCGCCGCTTCCGACAGCGGCAGTAGCGTGATGCGGTGCACACCCTCGGCCGTCGCGAGATCGCCCAGGAGAATCCGCAACGGGTGGTCGCGGCCCACCTCGTCGTCCCGGTAGGTGGCGATGATCATCGCGCGAGTGCCGGCAATGCGCCGGCCGGCAAAGCGGACGAAGTCCAGCGTCGCCTCGTCCCCCCAGTGCAGGTCCTCCAGCACTACGAGCACCGGCGCCGGGTCGGCCCTCAGCGCCTCCAGCAGCAGGCGAAACGCCAGCGGCCGGCGTTCGCCCGTCTCCAGCAACTGCGCCGCGCCGCCATCGAGGGCCTGGGCAATCTCGAGCACGGGGCCCAGCGCTCCGGGGGTGGACAGCGCCCCGCACCGACCCCACGCGATCCGCGCGCTGGCGCGCACGCTGTCGCAGAACCACCGGACCAGCGACGTCTTGCCCACCCCGGCCTCGCCGCCGACGAACACCACGGCGTCCCGACCCCGCTCTGCCTCTTCCAGCCGCGCCGTGAGCTCCTGCACGTGGGTAGCGCGTTCGAGCAGCCCGGCCATCGGTCTCCCCCGTTCTCGCACGAGGCCTTCTCCGGTACGAGCGCAGGCTCCTCTCGCGGAGCCGCCGATTCTCGTCTCCGCGCAGGGGCCTACGGCGCCACTGCGGCAGCCTCACGCGCGGACGGGCTACCGGGGCGCATCAGCCGTCGGCGAGCCGAGCGTAGCGAGGCGAAGCCTGTCGGCTGCGTGTGCAGGTCAGCTCGCCGTGCGCGCGATACGGCCAAGACGTATCCTGACCGAATGTATGGCTATGTCCCGTCCGGCTTCGTCTCTCTATGGAACGTGATGGCGAATCGCCAGGGCGTCCCGAGGCGCGGGAGTAGCCATCGGTCAAGGCCCCACCACCCGGCTGTCTTCCACGCGAGCATCAGCACAATGGAGAGCGTGAAGAGCACCGGGTTGATGCTGGCTGTACCGGCCACCATGAAATTCCAGTTCATGAAACCGCCGAAGAAAGCAGCAATTCCGACAAATGCGCCCACGATGATCGCAACGCCAACCAACAACTCACCGACCACTATTAACTTCGCAAACCAAGTGTAGTGCCCACCGTCCAGGAGGGTTTGGATGAACGCGCGGTACCAATCGAAGGCAATCACTGCGCGGGCAGGTGGTTCCGGGCCCATATGAACATCAGGCCGGCGGTGCGCTGCGATTCCTCCTCCGACGCCAGGTATCCGCAACTTCCTCAGCACAACGTTCCGGCTTGCTCAAGATGACGCGCCCCCAGTACTGCAGCACCGCCCAGCCCTCCCGCTGCAGGTAGTTACGCTTGGCAGCGTCCAACTCCAGGACTTCTCGTTCGGCGTGATGCTGATAACTATCGCAGTAGACGGCAAGACGGACGTCGGGCCAAGCGAAGTCGGGGACCGTCACCAGCACGCCGTCGGAGCGACGGATCTCGTAATCTCTCACGGGCCCCGGGACATCGCTGAATGTCCGCAGCGCGTCCAGCAGGACTTCTTCGATGTGCCCCTTCGGATAGACACCATTCCGACACTCTTCCCGCCGGGCCACCAGGTGGGCCTGAAGGGTGTGTGCGCCGGTCCCGGCCGGAAGCATGGTGGGGGTCACCGGCTCGGCGTGGATCAGATGGAACAGCATTCCTCTGACGAGCTCCTTGTCCAGAAGCCCGTGCCAGCGCTGGTTGCCAAAACGCTTGAGGCACCGATAGCAGGCGCGGGCACAGTCATGGCCAAACAGGCGCTGATAGGCAGCCGCCGCGCCCGCAGGGAGGTTGGCCGCAAGTTCCTCCAGATAACCGGCACCTCCGGGGACCGTCTCATACAGCACAACCTGACCGGGCTGTCCCTCGCCCATACGGCGGGGAAAGGCCGCGATCTCCGTGGGCTCGGTCTCCAGATAGGCGGTCGCGGCGATCAGCAAGGCCTCGGCGGCTGAGGTGAGGAGGGCGGCGTCATAGACAGGTCCCCCGGGCTGCGGCGGGACGGTCAAAACGAGCACGTCTGTTCGGAACTCGTAACCCAGGATCAGCTCCTCACACTGTCCGGGACAAATCCGGGCATGGTCCTCGTCCCACCGCTTCCCCCGCTCGTCGTCGGACGGGCGGTGGCGACCGCACTCCGTGCAAATCCAGAAGTGCTCTCCTTCCCCGGTCCTGGGATCTTGCCGGCCCCAATTCGTAATCAGGATACGTGCATCCCGGCGGTGCTCGAGCGGCAGGAAAGGGTATTCGTAGAGCGTGGCACGAGCGCCGTCCTCCTCCACGAGCGTCTGGCGGGTATCGAAGCGGCGGCGTTCGCGGACGTCCTCGTCGGCCGTGATACGAGCCTGATCCTCGGCTTCGAACTGCTTGACGAAGGCCACGTTGGTGTGACGGCCCAGCGCCTCTCCACACACAGGGCACTCATTCCGGGCCGCCTCCGTGCTCATGTCGCAGGTCTCACAGAAGTAGAACGCGCGGGCTAGCCCCGACGACTCAAGGTTCGTCTTGGCTCCCACGATGCCGTACGGCGTCCAGCTGCCCGCGAAGATGGCGCGGATCGTCTTGAGCTTGTGCCCGTTGGCGTAGACGAGGTTGCCGGGCGCGAACTCTTCAACCGCGAGCGCGGCTGACCGGAACAGGGTTGGCGTGTCCTGCACACCCGGATCTAAAGAGAAGGTGTCAGTCGGAAACTGGTAGGAGGGGAGCAAACCGGCTTCGGCGAGGAAGCTCAAGGGGTAGGCTCGCTCGGGATCCTGGGTAATCTCGAAGTAGGCCCGCTGGCGGGCCGCCGCTTTGCGTTTGTCGTGCTGGGTGGAACCGATCGTGGAGTACAGCTGGAACTCCTCGTTGAGCCGCTGAACCTGTGCCCACCATGACTCAAAAGCCCGCTCCATGTCCTCACGAAATCGTTCGACGATGGGCCGGACCTCCTCGGCGTCCCATCCGCTGACGCGTCCCGCCGCGCGGTCTGCCTCGAACAGCGAGGCCAGGCGACCAACCAGCATATCCCGCCTGGTAGCCACCTCCTGGTAGAGCCGCTCCAGCCGGTCGGTCTTACGGGTCGTCGGGTGGCGGATGTCGTCGAGGAAGTCCTTCATCCGACTCGGCAGTCCGACATCCAGCTCCTCGAGGACAAAGGAACGCAGGTGGCGCTCGACGATGCGGCGGTTGTCGAGCCGGACGTGCGGGGGGCGAAACTCGCCGGCCACCAACCAGGGAGGGTTTTCGAACGCATGGCGGTCGTGCGGCCCGGGACCGCAGAAGGTCGAGACGAATCCGATGCGAAGCCTCCGCCCGGCGCGGCCGACCCGCTGGAGGTAGTTGGCCGGCATGGGCGGCGCGTTCCTGAGGACTACCGTCAGGAGGGGGCCGATATCCACCCCCAGTTCCAGCGTCGGCGTGCAGACCAGGACGTCCACGCGGCCTTCCTTGAAGTCCTTCTCGCGCTTGGCGCGATCGTCGCCGGAAATCTGGGCCGAGTGTTCGAGTACCGCGAAGCGCTGGGGCCTGCCGCGGTAGAAGCGAACGTAGTAGTGGTCAGGATCGGCGGACGCCGGTTCCAGCCTTCCGGTGTCGCACCGTGGCGAGGGACACCCGCGGAACTCGTACGGCCGCCACTCCTGGCAGGCCACGCAACGCCAGCCCGCCTGCGCGGGAACCAGGCGCACGACCCGCTTCGCCACCTGGAGGGACTCGACTCCCGCCACGCGCTCCTTGGCCGGCACCTTGATCCGCGCCACCTCGAGCAGGCCGTATTCCTTGGCCAGGGTCACGACCCGCCGCAGGAACAACTCGGCGCTGTCGGGATCCCCGATGACCCGCGCCGCCAGTCTATGCAACCCTGGCAGGCGTCCCTTCGCGCCTTCTTCCCTGGCGATCCCCTGAAAACGCTTCTTGAGGTGCTTGGGCCGGTCGAGCATGAACGCCACGGGATTCAGTTCCCGATCTGGGATGCGCAACGAATACGGCTCCCTCTCCAGGTCGCGCCAGGGGAGAGTCGACGTGTCGATGTAACGCTGGAAGAAGTCGAAGGATACCGCCCTCCGCCGACGCATGAAGTCGAGCATGGCACGCACGAGCCGTCCGCCTTCCTCAGGTGAGAGGCCAGCATCGGCGGCCGCTGCGGCAAAGCGGGGGTCGGCCACCAGGGCGTCGAGGAACTCGTATTCCACGGCCACCAGCCCCAGGTTCTCCAGCGAGACCCGTCGTCCGGTGGAGCGGCAGAACTCGGCAGCAGCCTCGTAACTGAAGGCCTGCAGCCACTTCTCCTGCTCGCTCTTGGTCGGCGCCCTGGTGATCAACCTCAGCCTGCGAAACCCATCGAGGAGCCGCTGTGGGATGTCCTCCAGAGCCAATCCGGCCGGCCCCGCCTCCCTGACCTCGGCCTCGATGAGATGACGGACCGCGAACGCGCGGTGGCGGTCGGCGGAGTATCCGGCCTGGTGGGCGACCTCTTGCCTGCTGTCCGCAAAAATCAAGAGCTTATGATCATTACCGTCAAGGTGGTCGAGGTGGTGGGTCGCGAGCACCGAGACACTGGCTGCCGTCGCACTCCACAGCGGGGTCACCACATCGCGCCTTGGATAGGTGTCGCCACAGGCCGGGCACTTGTGAAGCGGGCCCCGGTGAAGCCGGTACGGAACGGCGTCTCGATTGCACCGGGGGCAGGACGCGGACCCCACACCGCCGCAGCCGGGGCAGACATGCGTACCCTCCAGGCCGTCATCTACCTCTTCGAGTTCTGCTTCGTCCTCCTCGGACCGCTCGGCAAAAACGTGGATCTTAGGGGTGAGGAACATCGTGCGGTCATCGCTGCGGAATTCCGCGCTGGGTTCGGGCGGCTCCGAGTCGCCCGCCGCCCGAACCTTGACGAAGTCCTGCCCGCACGTGCGGCACAGCACCGCCGGCCTGGCGACCGAACCGCACCGGGGGCAGGTAGCCTCGCCGTGCGCCACGAGCGTGCGGCAGTCGGGGTTCAGGCACAGGTAGACGTCGTAGACGCCGTGGAAGAACGTGTGGAGCTTGGGCCGGAGGCGCGGCGGGTGCTCGTCGGAACCCACCGAACCCACCACCAGATACGCCTCGATTTCAGTTGCTCGCTGGTCCGGTGGGATGTCAGCGCG
>JAVKID010000011.1:0-42104 GCA_031459655.1 Candidatus Fervidifonticultor octavus
GATGATCTCCCCGATGAACCACAGCAGCCAGGCGAGGCCCAGGACCAGCAGGACGGTGGCGGTCACGACCGCCGTGGCGACGACGAGTTGGAACCGAGAGGGCAGCAGGACCACCTCCAGTCCCAGGGAGGTTCTCGCCGGCCGCTGCCCGATCCTTGACGCTCTGCGGGGCCTTCCCTAGAATGAGAACGCGCCGGTTCCTCACCGCGTAGGCGTTCCGCGGTAGCTCAACGGTAGAGCGTCCGGCTGTTAACCGGAGGGTTGCAGGTTCGAATCCTGCCCGCGGAGCCAGTCTTGATGAGACCGGCTTTGTGCCAGCAGGCTGAAGGCCGGTCTCAAGATTTCACAATGAGGCCAGGCTCAGGGGACCACGCGAAAGGGCTTCCTTCCATGCAGCCGGTAGGTGGAGAATCCTCGGCGGTCCAGCGTGAAGACCTGATCGATTTGACTCTCCTCTGCGAGCGCTACGAGTGTGGCGTCAGCGAAGTCCATCGGCACGTCCTGATATTTCCCCATAAGATCGGCAACCCGCCGCAAGCTGGCCCGGGAAGATGGAACAAGCACGAAGCCACCACGGAGGAAGAATTCCAGACATATCCTCTGTGGCGGCCATGTCGGTCCGACCAGGTGGAGTGTCTCGGTTAGGACGGCCTCGGTAGTGAGAATTGGTCCCTCCCAACTCTCCAATATCGTCAAACACTCAGCGTGCCTTGTCTCACTCCGATCGACCAGAGCGACGAAAGCGCCCGTGTCGAGCAGCAACTCAGCGGGCACGCCGCAAACGCCTCAGCAGGTAGTCGCGATGGTGTTGGCCCAGATCGGGGACCCCGCTTTCCACACTGCCCAGCAGATCGCGAACAAGGTCTATCGGACGGGGATGCGCTCGGATGCCGGTGTCGTCCAGAAACTGCTCCAGGGCCAGGCGGACCACCTCAGATCGCTTGCGCCGCGTCCGTCTTGCGACACGATCAAGCCTGTTGGCTAGGTCGATGGGCATGCGGAGAGTCAACTGACGTTCCATGATCGTCCCCCCGACTTGTAATTCAATGTAATGCAACGCAATTCGAATGTCAAGAAGCCGACACGACTCAACAGCCAGTCAGGCCAGCCGGTACACCCCCGGGCTGACCTCCGGGAACTTGCGCCAGACCTCCGCGTCGTGCCCGGGGCACAGGCGGCCTTCGTCCCCGTCACACAGCGCCTGAATGCGTCCCATCGCCTCCAGGCACTCCTGGATGCTGCAGAGATGAATGGCCGGCGGCACCCAGTCGCGGAGGTTGCGGTACGTCGTGAGGGCGTCGTTGGCGATCACGAACGGTCCCTTCGCCGACTCCACCACGACGATCTGCATCCCCGGGGAATGACCCCCGACCCACTCCAGGCGCACGCCCGCGGCCGGTTCGTGGACGCCGTCAATGACGCGCAGCCGATCGGTCGCGCCAAGGGCGTCCAGGTCCTCAGCGAAGCAGTCGCTCAGGAAGCGCTGATGCCATCGGTCCTTGCTTCCGTATTCGGTCCAAAAGTCCAGCTCCCGCCGCTGCACCCAGAAGGTGGCGTTCGGATACGCCCCTTCCAGGTCGAAGTGGTCCCAGTGCAGGTGGGTGAGGACCACCGTGCGCACGGCCTCCGGGGCCACGCCCACGGCCGCCAGGAGATCCTCCCGGGTGCGCATGGCCTCGACCGGCGCCCCCTTGACCTTGCCCAGCCGGTGGGTGAACCCGGTGTCGATCACGACGTGCCCCTGCGGCCCCCGCAGCACCCACAGGAAATACGCGGCGGTCATCGTCTCGCCCACGGGATGGAGATAGAGGCGGGTTGACCAGTCCACGGCGCGGCCGCCGGGACTCAGCGCGAAAATCTCCCAGGTCGTCATCTCAAGCCTCCTTCCATAGAAAGCGCTTGTCAACTACGGTCTCACATGAAGACCCGTGGTCATCCTTCCATCCGTGCCCGGCATGATGCCGGCACACCGAACGAGTAGGACCCGCAGCTCCCTCGCCTCTCAAAGGGGCCGTTACGCCCAGGAGGTGAAGAGGGCAGCCGGGGTCCTCACTTCATTTTCGCACATGGTCGTCGCTCCTCATAGCGCCGCTGTTCAGTCCAGACGGTCCAGGTCAGTTCTGCGAGCTTCCTTGCCGTCGCGGTTCGGGCATCCTTGGCCCCGCGTCGGGCTTTGAGCGTGGCGTAGTACCGCCGGAGGGACGGCGAGGTCCGAATGGCCGGCGTCACCGCCTCGATAAAGGCCCAGCGCAGCCATTTGTTCCCTTGCTTGGTCAGTCGCCCATGGACCATCCGAGCTCCCGACGCATACGTGGCGGGCACCAGCCCGGTGTAGGCGGCAAACTTCTTCGCCGCCCGGAACCGCGTGATGTCATCCACCTCGTAGCGAATCAGCACCGAGAAGAACTCTCCGATCCCCGGCAGGCTGGTCAGCCACTCGATGGCCTCATCCCCCTCGGCCAGCTCCTGGACCATCCCTTCAGTCGCCGCAATCCGCTCCCCCAGGCTCCTCCAGCAACGCCAGGTTCTCCTGGAGGAGGCGCCCATCAGGATCAGGGAGTTCGAGCGCATGCAGCCACCGCAATCCCGCCTTCCCATACACATCACTGACCTCTGGCAAGACGATGGCATGCTGGCTGAGCAAGGCCCGGATCCGATTCTTCAGCATTGTCCGCACCCGCACGAAGAACAGGCGCTGGCGCAGCACTCGCTTGGTGGCCCGAATCTCCTTCGACGGCGCATACGCGGCCGGAAGCAGGTCCGCCCGCAACAGATGGGCCAGCGTTTCCGAGTCGATCGTGTCCGTCTTGATTCGCGCCTCCGCGATCGCCCGCACTTTTGCCGGATGCGCCAGCACGACCTCATCCGTGAGCTCGTCCAACCAGTCGTACCATGGGCCCCCAACTGTAGCTGGCTTCCAGGACAGCCTTCATCGGCCGTCGATACCGCCCAGCACGGCCTGGAGCCCCTCGCGGCTGCTGGCTACCCGCTTCCGCTTGACCACCTTCCCCGTCTCATCCATGACCGTGATCTGCGACGTCGCCTTACTTGCGTCCACGCCCACGTACAGCATCTTGTGCACCGTCCCCCCCATAGAGGTTCGGTCCCCTTACTACGTCGGCGCACAAGCACTTTCATCGTGCCTCTTTATTCACGGGCACAGTGTGCGACACGCAGGCACCATGGTTCATGACAGCCGCTCCGACCTTCTATCGCCTGCCGTCGACGTTTCCTTGATGGCCTGGCGCAATTGATCGCCGAGGACGTACTGCGTCGAGCGGAAGGGAGGCCTTCGGCGCACCGCGAGCACGCCGACCATACGATCGGTCATCGAGGCGCGAATGCTCAAGGCCGCAATCTACGCGAGGTACTCGTCCTCACTTCAACGGTCGACCTCGGTAGGTGATCAGATTGCTGTCTGTCGACACGCTGCCGCTCGGTTCGCGTGCGAAGTTGCGGCCGATCACGTCTATGCTGACGAGGAACTATCCGGGGCGACCGCCCGGCGGCCAAAGTACCAACAGCTCATGCAGCACGCCAAGGCCCGCGGCTTCGACGCGATCGTCGTCGAAGCACAAGACCGCCTCTGGCGCGACCAAGCCGAGATGCACGCAGCGCTGCGTCGGCTTCGGTTCTGGGGGGATCCGGATATTCGCGGTCGAGACGGCCACCGATTTGACCGACCAAGCCGGCAGCATCGTTGCCGCCGTCATGGGCTGGCGGGATGAACCCTACCTGGATTCCCTGCGGGAGAAGACGCACAGAGGCATCCTTGGTCAGATTGCGCGCGGCATGTCGCCCGGCGGCCGGCCCTATGGCTATCGCAGCGAGCCAATCTATGATCAGGCGCACAAGGATACATACGGCCAGCCGGCAATCGTTGGTTACCGGCGCCATCCCTCCCGAGGAGGCGGCCGTGGTTTGGCGCATCCTTGAGACCTACGCGACCGGGTGCTCGACGAAGGCGATCGCGCACCGGCTGAACGAAGAGCGTGTTCTTCCACCCCGATGGCGCGAGGGCGTCCCTATGCGCGGGTGGACGCCGAGCCCAATCCACGGCAGCCCCAAGAAGGCCAACGGCATCTTGCACAATCCCTTGTACATCGGCCGTGTGGTGTGGAACCGCAGTCAAAAGGTGCGCGACCCCGACACGGGCCGACGGATCACACGCCGGCGACCGGAAAGCGAATGGGTGTGGACGGATGCCCCTGATCTGCGCATCATCCCTGACGATCTGTGGAACAAGATCCAGGCCAGGGTGCAGGCCAGGCACCAAGAGCAGCGTTGGGCCGGCTGCGACCGCACGCGTGACCCCAGGGGCGGCCAGCGCCGCCACCTGTTCAGCGGGCTGTCGGTCTGCGGCGTCTGCGGATCGGCCTACACGATCTGCCGCGCCAACTACTACGGCTGCGCCAGCGCCACCCATCGGGGCAGCGCCATCTGCGCGAATGGCCGCCTGGCGCGCAAGGACGTGTTGGAGGAACGGCTGCTGCGAGCGATCGACGAGCGCGTCTTTTCGCCCGAAGCCGTCGCCTACCTGACGCGTCAAGTGAACGCGGCCCTGGAGCAGCAAGCCCGCCGACACCCGGCCAGCGACGCGCGGCGGCAGCGTCTGGAAGCCGACCTAGCGAAGGCGTGCGCTGAACTGGGCAACATCACGGCGGCGATCCGCCAGGGCATCATCACGCCGACCACCAAGGCCATGCTGGAGGACGCCGAAGCCAAAGTCGCCCGTCTGGAAGCCAGCCTGGCCGATCCGCCCGATGTGCCGGCCAAGGCGGTCGCCGTGATCCCATCCGTGATCGCCGGCTACTTGAAAGACCTTCGGAGGGTTCTGGGGCGCGACACAGAGCAAGCGCGGGCGATCCTGCGCGATCTACTGGGCGACACGCTGCAACCTGACGACAAGGGTCTGGTAGCCATGCTACGGGACAACGTGCCCGGTATCGTGGGCCTGCCGTTACGGTCAAAGTGGTGCCGGGGGCGGGAGTCGAACCCGCACGGGGTTTCCCCCACGTGATTTTGAGTCACGCGCGGCTGCCAGGTTACGCCACCCCGGCACGGGACCAGGGACCGAGGAACGACGAGCAACTCCTATCGTAGCATGCCGTCCCCTCCGCCCTCAACGGAAACGGCCGTTGGGCGTCAGGCGCCGTGGAGCGTGACCTGCCCGTCGGGTCGTGCGGGCTGAAGGGTGACGTAGGTGCCGAAGATCCCCAGGTAGTGCGCGAAGAACCACCGCCGCACCGCGGGCCTGGCCAGCACCCGTGCCGCCCACCCGAGCCACCCCTGCGGCCACCCCAGCAGCAGGAGGTTGCCGGCCAGCAGCGCCCGGTACCGCCGGCGGTCGGCGGCGATGAAGGCGCGGTAGGTGGCCCGCGCGGCATCGAGCGTCATCGTGCCGTCCAGCACCCTGTGGAGCAACGCGCCGCAGCGCGCGCCCGCCAGCACCGCCGTCCGGATGCCTTCGCCCGACAGCGGCAGGCATTGGCCGGCCGCGTCGCCGATGACGAAGACGGGGTCTGCTGCCCCCCGCGCCCACCCGGTCGTCAGGTATCCGCCGTGCAGCCCCCCGGGGCGCGTACCGAACCGGGCCATGAAGCGCCCGAGCGCCTCCCGCAGTTTCGTCCGCCCACGGTACGAGAGCACGCCAAACCGGGTCCCCTCCCCGCACGGAAAGGCCCACGCATAGCCGTCGCGAACCTCGGGGACGAAGAAGAAGTGCAACCCGGGCTCGACCCGATGGCCAACCTCCGATTCCAGGCCGAACGCCGCGTAGCGAGGCCGGCGCGGGCCGGCCAGCGCGGCCCGTGGCCCGGTCGCGTCCACCAGGATGCGGCCCTCGAACGCGCCGGCGGAGGTCACCACGCACTGCCCGTCGCGGCCATGCACCGACGCCAGCCGGAACTCGATCCCGCCGACCGCGCCCGATCCGCCAGCGCCGAAGGTCGCAGAGGGTGCGTGGATCCCTGCAGCCGCCGCGGCGTCCTGGCAATACCTCCGATAGTCGAAGGTGCAGAACGGTTCCGGCAGCGGCCAGGTCGCGCGGCCGCCAGGCGTGTGGATGACGAGCGCCTCGTGGACCTGCTGAATGGCCCCGCCGGCGCCCGCCTGCTCCACGATGCGGACAGGCGCGGCGCAGGCGGACGTCACGCCCTCGCCGATGGCCTGGCGGTCGAGCACCAGCACGCGGCATCGCGGCTGTCCGTCGAGCCGCGGCCCGGCGCGCAGGTGCTGCGCGACCGCCAGCCCGCCGAATGACGCGCCGGCGATGATGACGTCGTAGCGCCCGTCCGGGGCGAGCCGGGGACCGGATCGGTCGCGTTCGAAGGACCCGTCCGGGGCGGACGCGCTAGGGGACCGGCCGGGCATGTTCGAACTTGAGGATGCCGCGGTAGGCCGGCACGGTGAGGTCCCCCCGCCGCGTGATGGTGATTTGCAGGCCGATGGCGCGCAGGCCGTCGACGAGTCCGCCGCGGATGTTCAGCGCGCCTTCCAGCGTGACGGGATCGCCGAGGGCGACGACGACAAACGGCCCGGTCAGGCGCTGCAGGTTGACCACCACGGTACCGCTGACCTGGCCGAAGCCCGTCATGGCCGTCACGCGCTGGCCGTTGACGGCCACCGCCTCGGCCCCCGCCGCCCACAGTTCGTTGATCACACTCACCAGATCCTGGTAGGTGACGACGACCGGGGTGCTGCCGGCCGGCTGGGTCTTGGCATCCTCCAGGCGAACGATGACGCCGGGCCCGCGCATGGCCTTGAGCCCGACCAGCAGACGCAGGCTCTCCAGTTCCTTACTCATGGCCGCCGTCAGCGTCCGGCCCTCGACCGTGGCGCGCTCGTACTCGGCGTGGCGCCGCCTCAATTCCTCCACCTGGCGCTCCAGCCCCATCCGCGCCTCTCGCTCCTGCCGTAGCAGGATGGCCAGCGCGTACACGTTGCGGGTCGGCACCTCGGGCTGCGCGGTCAGCCGCCGGCCCGCGCGTACCTGCACCGCGACCAGGAACCCTAGGCCCATCAGGGCCACGGCGGCGGCCACCTGCAGCCCGGTGACCCGCGTCGGCGGCCGCCGGCTCACCGGAGGTCCCTCCGCGCCGCATCGATCCGCTCACTGAGGCGCTCGGCGCCGGCCTCGCCCACGAAGATGCCGGTGTGGACCCCGGCGATGCGCCCGGCGGGGTCAATGAAGAAGGTCGTGGGGATCCCCACCACCCGGTAGGCCAGCATGACCTCGCCGTTGCCGTCGAAGACCGCCGGATACGTGATGCCGTGGCGCTCGAGGAACGCGCGCGCATCGGGTTCGCGATCCTGGATTGCCACGCCGAGGAACACGACGCCGTGGTCGCGGTGCTTCCGCCAGGTCTGCTCCAGCGTGGCGGCCTCCAGCGCGCACGGCCCGCACCACGACGCGAAGAAGTTGAGGACCACGACCTTGCCGCGGAAGTCGGCCAGGCTGATCCGGCCAGGCGTGGTCAGCGACGGCAGCGTGAAGGCCGGCGCCACCGGCCGTTGGGCGGGGGCCTCCGGTCCCACGGGGAGGGGAGCCGGGCGGGACTCCGTGACCGATCGCACCCCCATGGTGTAGGCGACGACCGCGGCCGCGAGGACCAGGAGCGCCCCTGCCAACACCAGCAGGCCGCGCAGGGGCTGCGGCGCCGGGAGGGGAGCCGGCTCTCCGGCGGCGGCCGGGGTGGCCTCCGGCGCGTGGGGATCAGCCGCGTCCATCGGACTCCCACCAGGCGGTGCTGGGCCCCAGCAGCTCCTCGACCTCCTGCACGACGGCGGCCGTGGGGGCCACCCTGAGGTCGCCCGCCTCCATCTGCACCTCCCGGCCATCCGCGCGCACAGTGAGCAGCACGGGCCGGTCCCCCTGGTGCCGGTCCAGCAGCGCGCGCAGCCGGTGGAGGCCGTCCTCGCCGTGCCGGTCGGCGTCGAGGAGGACGTGGAGGCAGCCTTCCGGTGCCTCCACTGCAGGCTGGGCGTCGTCCAGCAGGACCACGGCATCGGCCAGCACCTTGACCTGCTGCTCGGCGACATCCAGCCGGCCGCGCACGACGACGATGGCGTCGCGTCGCAGCGCCAGGTGGCTCTGCTCGTAGGTCTTGGGGAACACGATCACCTCGACGCCGCCGGTCAGATCCTCCAGCGTGAGGAAGGCCATCGCCGACCCGGTCTTGGTGGTGGTGCGCTTCACCGCGGTGATCAGGCCGCCGACCGTCACGTCGCTCCGGTCCCGCATCTCTGCGAGCTGGGCGATGGTCTGGGTGGTGTGCTGGGCCAGCCGGTCCCGGGCATGGGCCAGCGGGTGCCCGGAGATGTAGAGGCCGAGCATGTCGCGCTCCATCGCCAGGAGTTCGGCGCGCGAGAACTCCTCCACCGCCGGCTCGGCGGCCGGCAGGCCCACCACGGCCTCACCGAGTTCGAACAGACCGGTCTGCGATCCCGCCCCCGCGCGCGCCAGGCGTTGGCCGCTGCTCATCGCGGCGTCGATCTCCTGCAACAGCGCCGCCCGCGGTCGGCCCAGCGAGTCGAAGGCGCCGGCCTTGATCAGGCTTTCCAGCACGCGCTTGTTCACCACACGGGTATCGACGCGGGCTACCAGATCCGCCAGCGACGCGAAGGGACCGCCGTGGCGGCGTGCGCGCAGGATGGCCTCCACCGCGCCGACCCCGACGTGTTTGACGGCGGACAGCCCGAACCGGATGGCGCCGTCGGCCACGGTGAAGGTGTCCTCGGACTCATTGACGTCCGGCGGGAGGACCCGGATCCCCATGCGCTCGCATTCGGCCACGGCCGCCGCCACCTTGGCCATCCAGTCCTGACCGGCCGCCTCGGTCGTCAGCACGGCGGCCATGTACTCGGCCGGGTAGTTGGCCTTCAGGTAGGCGGTCTGGTAGGCGAGCAGCCCGTAGGTCGCGGCGTGCGCCCGGTTGAACCCGTAGCGGGCGAACGGTTCGAACTGCTCCCAGATCTGATCGGCCACCCGCTTGGCCACGCCCCGCTTGCGCGCGCCGGCGATGAACTGCTCGCGCTGCGCCTCGAGCTTGCCCTTGATCTTCTTGCGGATCGCGTAGCACAGCACATCGGCCTCGGCCAGGGTGTAGCCCGCCACGGCCTGGCAGACGGCCATCACGTCCTCCTGGTAGACCATGACGCCGTACGTATCGGCCAGCACCGGCTCCATCAGCGGGTGGGGGTAGGTGATCGGCTCCTGACCGTGCTTGCGCCGGATATACGCGGGGATGTTGGCCATCGGGCCGGGACGGAACAGGGCCACCATGGCCATGATGTCCTCGATGCGCGAGGGGCGCAGGTCCTTGAGGTACCGGGTCATGCCGGCGCCCTCCAGCTGGAAGATGCCGACGGTTTCGCCCCGCGACAGGAGGTCGAACGTGGCCTGGTCGTCCAGCGGGATGTCCTTGAGGTCGACCCGCACACCCCGCACTTGCTCGATGATGGCCAGGGCGCGATCGAGGATTGTTAGGTAGGACAGCCCGAGGAAGTCCATCTTGAGCAGGCCGATCCGTTCCACCGCGTCCATGTCGTACTGGGTCATGACCAGGTCGCCCTTGGTCGCACGCTGCACCGGGACGTGGTCGATGAGGGGGTCGCGGGAGATGATGACGCCGGCGGCGTGGGTGCTGGCATGACGGGCCACGCCCTCCAGTTTCCGCGCTAGGTCCAGCAGCCGCTGCACCGCCGGCGTCTCCTCGCCCGCACGGCGCAGTTCGGGGTCGGCGCGCAGGGCCTCGTCGATGGAGGCGTTGAAGGGAATGAGCTTGGCGATCCGGTCCACGTCCCCGTAGGGCAGGCCCATGACGCGGCCGATGTCCCGCACCGCCTGCCGGGCGCCCATCGTGCCGAAGGTGATGATCTGGGCCACATGGTCGGCGCCGTACTTGTCGATGACGTACCGGATGACCTCATCCCGCCGGCTGTCCATGAAGTCCACGTCGATGTCCGGCATCGTGTAGCGCTCCAGGTTGAGGAAGCGCTCGAAGGGCAGCCGGTAGTGCAGCGGGTCCACGTCGGTGACGCCCAGCGTGTAGAGCACCAGGCTGCCGGCCGCCGATCCCCGCACGGTGGTCAGGATGCCGCGGCGCCGGGCGAACGCGACGAAGTCCCAGACGATCAGGAAGTACGCGGCATAGCCGGTCTGCGCGATGACCCGCAGTTCGTCGTCCAGGCGCTGCCGCTGCGCGGCAGTGGGCGTGCCATAACGAGCCCGCAGTCCCTCTTCGCACAGCCGGCGCAGGTAGGAATCGGGGGTCTCGCCCTCGGGCACCGGAAAATGCGGGAGCTTGAGCCGGCCCAGGTCGAGGTCGAGCTGGACGCGGTCGGCGATCTCCATGGTCGCGCGCAGGGCTTGCGGGATCTCGGCAAACCGCGCCGCCATCTCCTGGGGGCTCTTGAGGTAGAACTCCGGGACCTCGCCCATCCTGGGCTTCGCGGTGGACGAGAGCGTCACGTTCATCTGGATGCACATCAGGGCATCCTGCGCCTCGGCCTCGTCCCGGTGGACGTAGTGGACGTCGTTGGTGGCCACCAGGGGCAGGTCCAGGTCGGCGGCCAGGCGCAGCATGCCCTGGATGTTGCGCTGCTGGTCGGGCAGGCCGTGGTCCTGGATCTCCAGGTAGTAGCCGCCGGGCCCGAAGATGTCCCGGTAGGCGGCGGCGACCTCCCGGGCGGCCTGCTCATCCTCCCGCAGCAGGGCACGCGCCACCTCGCCCTGCAGGCAGCCCGAGAGCGCGATCAGTCCCCGGCTGTGCCGGGCCAGCAGGTCGCGGTCCACGCGGGGCTTGTAGTAGAAGCCGTCCAGATGCGCGGCGCTGGTCAGCCGCAGCAGGTTCCGGTAGCCTTCAAGGTCCGTCGCCAGCAGCACCAGATGGTAGGGGTTGATGTCGAGTTTCGGGTCGCGGTCGGTATGGCGGCGGGGCGCGACGTAGGCCTCGATGCCGATGATGGGCTTCAGGCCGTACTCGCGGGCCTTGAGGAAGAACTCGATAACCCCGTACATCGCCCCGTGATCGGTGATGGCGATCGCCGGCATCCCCAGGGCGGCCGCCGCCCGCATCAGGGGCTCGATGCGACTGGCGCCGTCCAGGAGGGAGTATTCGGTGTGGAGGTGGCAGTGGACAAAGGACTCGGACATGGGCTCAGGGGCATTGTAGCACAGGCGGAGCGGACAGCCGCGGGACTCGGGCGCGTCGGCGACTACACCAGAGGACGGCGACGGTGCAGGGCCACCACCACGTGCACGTGGCTGGTCTGCGGCAGCAGGTCCACGGGCTGGACAGAGGCGACTGCGTACCCCGCCCCTCGCCACAGGGCCAGGTCCCGGGCGCACACCGCGAGGGATCGGGCCAGGTAGACCGCGCGGGGGATCCCCGCGGCCTCCACCGCGCCGATGAGGGCCGGGTCGAGCCCCGGGCCCTCGGCCTGCACGACCACGACGTCCGGCCTCCGGGATCCGACCATCGTCATCAGCGCCGCGGGGCTCCGCCGTGGCGTGAAGCTCGCATTGCCGATCCCGTTCCATCCGGCCGCCTCCCAGGCGTCGGTGAGGACCCGGCGGCTCGGGGCGACGCCGACGGCGCCGGCCGCGACCTGCGCCAGGGCGAAGGTCACGACGGGCGTGGCGGCGGCCAGGTCGGCGGCGGTCTCGTCGGAGCGCACCGCGGCGGCGCGCACGACGGCGTCGACCAGCAGCCGCATGGCCCGCGGGCTGGCTGGCAGTTCGGTGGTCGGCCGCAGGCGCACGCGGAACCCGGCGATCTCCTCCTCGATGTGGTCGCGCCCCCACAGCAGGCGCAGCCTGGGGCCCAGCAGGTCGACCGCCTGCCGTGGGGAGACGGTGTGCAGGATTCCCACGAGCCCGGGCACCTGATCGATCAGCGCGTGGACGAGCGCGGTGGGATCCGGGAGCGGCGCAACCGAAGCGAGCGTGAGGAGGGCCTGGCCGGTGGCAAACGAGGTGAGGCCGAGCACGCCGCGGACCAGGCCGGTGCCGGTGGAGCGATCGTAGACCGGCAGGCGGAGGCTTCGCACCGCGTGGCGGGCGGCGCGCAGGATCGCCTCGTTGGTCGGGTGCTGGACCGGACACTCGACGATGTCCAGGACGCGGCTCGACCCCCCGGCGTGGTACCCGGCGATGGCCACCCCGTCGCGCTCGGCGAAGACCGCACGGATCGTATTGCGGTACGCCCATCCCTCGTCGCCGGTGGCCTCGGCCACGAGATCGCGGCGGACCTCGGCGTGGTCCTTCAGGTAGTCTTTTGCCAGCCGCGTCTTGAGCCGGCGCTGAGCCTCCAGCGAGAGGTGCTGCCACTGGCAGCCGCCGCAACGGCCGAAGTGCCGGCAGCGGGCCTGGATCACATCGGGTGACTTCCGGAGCAGGACGACCAGGCGCCCTTCGGCACGCCGCCCGCCCTTCGTGACGTCCACGACCGCGTCCTCGCCGGGCACGCCGAATGGGACGCGCAGGGTGACCGCGCCCAACCGGGCCACGGCCGCGCCACCGGGGTCGACCCCCGTGAAGTGCACGGTCAGGCGCTCGCCGACGCTCACCGTCCCCAGGCCGCCGCGCCGGGGATGGCGCGTCGGTGGCTCCCTGCCCGGCACCAGCCGGCGGATCCGAGGGCGGGGAGGGCGCGCCGGCGGGGTGGTGGTCACCGTGCTCCCCCCAGGCGCTCCCGCAGCAGCCGGTTGGCCGCCTCCGGATTTGCGCGGCCGCCGGTGGCGCGCATGACCTGACCGACCAGGAAGCCCAGGGCCTTCTCCTTGCCGGCCCGCACATCGGCGACCGGCCCGGGATGCGCCGCGATGACCTCATCGACAACGCGGCGGAGGAACTCCTCGTCGCGGATCTGCGTCAGGCCCCGGGCCTCGATGATGGCCGAGGGGTCCAGGTCCTGCGCGATCATCTCCACCAGGATCTCCTTGGCGAGCCGGCCGCTGATCGTACCGTCCTCGATCAGCCGCAACAGGGCCGCCAGCCTCGACGGGCGCAGCGCCACCTGGTCGATCTCGACGCTGTGCTCGTTGAGGTAGGCGGTCACCTCGCCGACCAGCCAGTTGGCCACGGTCTTCGGGTGCGGGAACAGGCCCACCGTCTCCTCGAAGAACCTGGCCATCGCGGGCGAGGCCGTCAGCAGATCGGCGTCGTAGGGCGACAGCCCGAAGGCGGCCACGAACCGGTCGCGCCGTGCTCCGGGGAGTTCCGGGAGGGCGGCCCTGATGCGGTCCAGCCAGGCGTCGTCCAGCTCGAGGGGCACCAGGTCGGGCTCCGGGAAGTACCGGTAGTCCTGCGCCTCCTCCTTGGACCGCGAGCCGAAGGTCAGGCCCCGCCGCTCGTCCCAGTGTCGCGTCTCCTGGACGACCGCCTCGCCGCGCGCCAGCAGGTCGGCCTGCCGGGCCACCTCGAAGGCCAGCGCCCGCTCCACCGACCGGATCGAGTTCATGTTCTTCACCTCCGACCGGATCCCGCGCGGGCCGCCGGGGACCTGCAGCGAGACGTTGGCATCGCAGCGCAGCGTCCCTTCCTCCATGCGTCCGGTGCTGACTTCGGCGAACTGCAGCAGGCGGCGCAGTGCCAGCAGGAACTCCCGGGCCTCGGCGGGCGAGCGCAGGTCGGGCTCGGTGACGACCTCCATGAGCGGCACACCGGAGCGGTTGTAGTCCACCAGGCTGTACCCGCCGCCGGTCTCTGGGTGGACCAGCCGGCCGGTGTCCTCTTCCAGGTGGACGCGCCGGATGCGGATGGGGCGACGCTGCCCGCCCGAGGCGATCTCCAGCACGCCGCCGGCGGCCAGCGGGGGATGGTCGGCGTACTGGTACTGGGAGATCTGGTAGTTCTTGGGCAGGTCGGGATAATAGTAGTTCTTCCGGTGGAACTGGCTGCGCCGATGGACCGTGCACCCCAGCGCCAGGGCCGTGCGCAGCCCCAGGTCCACCGCGTGCCGGTTGATGACCGGCAGCGCGCCCGGCAGCCCCAGACAGACGGGACAGATCAGGGTATTGGGCGGCGCGCCGAAGGTGGTCGCGCACCCGCAGAACATCTTGGAGGCGGTCAGGAGCTGCACGTGGATCTCCAGGCCGATGACCGTCTCGTAGCGGATCGCGGTCTCCCTGGCCATGATCGTCCCTGCTCCTCCCGCCTATCCGCCCGCCCGCCCGACCGGCGCCATGGGCGGGTGCCGGAGGTGCCAGCTGGTCGCCTGCTGGTAGGCGTGGCCCACGCGCAGGAGCGTCGGTTCGCCGAACGCCCGGCCGATCAACTGGAGCCCGATGGGCAGCCCGCGGTCGAACCCGCAGGGGAGCGCCAGCGCGGGCAACCCGGCCAGGTTGACCGGGATCGTGAAGATGTCCGAGAGGTACATCTGCAGCGGGTCGTCCACCCTCTCCCCGAGGCTAAACGGCGGGGTCGGCGCGACCGGCATCACCACCACGTCCACCTGCTCGAAGGCCCGCTGGAAGTCGCGCGCGACCAGCGTCCGGACCTTCTGGGCTTTGACGTAGTAGGCCTCGTAGTAGCCGGCCGACAGCGCGTAGGTCCCCAGCATGATGCGCCGCTTCACCTCCGCGCCGAAGCCGGCCCGCCGGGTGTGGGCGTACATGCCGTAGAGGTCGTCGGACGGCGCCCGCAGCCCGTACTGCACGCCGTCGTAGCGGGCCAGGTTCGACGACGCCTCCGCCGGGGCGAGGAGATAGTAGGCCGGCAGGGCGGCGTCGATGGTGGGCAGCGTGATCTGCTCAACCGACAGGCCGAGTCCCGCGAAGACCTCCAGCGCCTCCCGCAGGGCCCTCGCGACGGCGGGGTCCACGCCGGCCCCGAAGGCCTCGGCGGGCACGCCCAGGCGGATCCCCTCGGGCGGCCGGTGCAGGTCGGCAGCGTAGTCGGGCACCGGCAGGTCTGCGGAGGTCGAGTCGAGTGGATCGTGCCCGGCGATCGCCTGCAGGAGCAGCGCGCAGTCGGCCACGTCACGCGCCAGCGGACCGATCTGGTCCAGGGAGGAGGCGAAGGCCACGAGGCCGTAGCGCGACACGCGGCCGTAGGTGGGCTTCAGGCCCACCACGCCGCAGAACGCCGCCGGCAGCCGGACCGAGCCGCCGGTGTCCGAGCCCAGTGCCAGCGGCGCGAAGCCGGCCGCCACGGCCGCCGCCGACCCGCCGCTGGAGCCGCCGGGCACGCGGCTGTGGTCCCAGGGGTTGCGGGTCGGCCCGAAGGCGGAGTTCTCGGTGGACGACCCCATGGCAAATTCGTCCATGTTGGTCTTGCCCAGGACGATGGCTCCGGCGTCCCGCAACCGCGCCACCACGGTCGCGTCGTAGGGCGGATGCCACCCCTCGAGGATCCGCGACCCGCAGGTGGTCGGCATCCCGCGCGTGCACAGGTTGTCCTTGAGGGCCACGGGGATGCCGGCCAGCGGCGGCAGCCCGTCGGCCGATCCGGCTTCCGCATAGCGGCGGTCCCAGGCCAGGGCCTGCTCGCGCGCCCCCACGGCGTCCACGTAGAGGAAGGCGCGGAGGTCGCCGTCGGCGCGCGCGATGCGGTCGAGCGCCGCGCCGACGACCGCCGACGGCCGGAGCGCCCCCTCCGCGTAGGCACGGCGGAGGGCGCGCGCGGTCTGGTCGGAGGGCAGCGGGGCCACGGGATGCCCTAGTCGGCCTCGAACACCCGCGGGACCTTGAAGAAGCCCTGCTCGTGGGCCGGGGCCTGGGCCAGGACCTCCTCGCGGTCCAGCGACGGGGTGACGGCGTCGGGGCGCAACACGTTGGTCATGGGGAGCACGTGGGAGGTCGCGGGGACGCCCTCGATCGGCTGCGCGTCCAACAGCCGGCAGTACTCCAGGATCCGGGCCAGTTGTTCGGCGAACCGCGCCCGCTCGTCGTCGGTGAGCGCCAGGCGCGCCAGACGTGCCACGTGGTCGACGGTCGCCGGATCAATCCCCACGATCCTCTCCCCCACCCCCGCGCCCGCAGGCAACGGGCCGGGTCGAAACACGCGCGGCGCCGGGTGGAGCCCAGCGCCGCCCGGATCAGCCGTCTCGACGCACTACGAGGCCGGGGCCTTGAGCACCGCCGCCTTGCTCCGCTGGTGCTTGAACGGCAGAACCTCGCAGGCGACGTAGTGGCCGCCGCCCACGTCGACGAGCTGCTGCTCGTTCACGTCGCAGCGTCCCTTCTGCATGTACAGGCACCGGGTGTGGAACCGGCAGCCCTTGGGAGGGTTCACCGGGCTGGGCACATCCCCGGGCAGGATGACCCGCTCGCGCCGGATCGCCGGATCGGGGATCGGCACGGCCGACAGCAGCGCCTCGGTGTACGGGTGCTGCGGGTTGGCGAACAACTCCTCGGTCGGTGCGATCTCGACGATCTTCCCCAGGTACATGACCGCGATCCGGTCGCTGATGTGCTTGACCACCGAGAGGTCGTGAGCGATGAACAGGTAGGTCAGCCCGAACTCCTTCTGAAGCTCCTCCAGCAGGTTCAGCACCTGGGCCTGGATGGAGACGTCCAGCGCCGAGACCGGCTCGTCGCAGATGACGAGCTTTGGGTTGACGGCCAGCGCCCGGGCGATGCCGATGCGCTGCCGCTGGCCGCCGGAGAACTCGTGCGGGTACCGGTTGGCGTGGTAGGGCGACAGGCCCACCACCTCCAGCAGTTCCTGGACCCGCCGCACCTTCTCCTTGCCCCGGGCCAGGTTGTGGATCTCCAGCGGCTCGCCGATGATGTCACCCACGGTCATGCGCGGGTTCAGCGACGAATAGGGGTCCTGGAAGATGATCTGCATGTTGCGCCGCATCCGCCGCAACTCTTCCTTGGACAGCCCGAAGATGTTGCGCCCCTCGAAGTAGGCCTCGCCGGCAGTGGGCTCCATCAGGCGCAGGATGACCCGGCCGGTGGTCGTCTTGCCGCATCCGGACTCGCCCACCAGCCCCAGCGTCTCGCCCCGGCGGATGGAGAACGACACGTCGTCCACCGCCTTGACGGCCCCCACCTGGCGCTGGAAGATGAAGCCCTTGGAAATGGGAAAGTACTTCCTGAGGTTCCGGACCTCCAGGATGACGTCGTTGGTGGTTCCAGGCGCCACGGCATTCCTCCTATGACGATGAACGGGTGGAGGCCAGCAGCCCCGCCTGCTCGGCCGCCTTCTTCTCTTCAGGCGTGGCGTGCTCGCTGTACAGGTAGCACTTGGCGTAGTGATTCGGGGCGACAGCGTAGTCCGGAGGGTCCTCCTGCACGCAGATCTCCATGGCGAACGGGCAGCGGGGCGCAAACGGACAGCCCGGCGGCAGGTCGACCAGGCTCGGCGGCTGGCCCTCGATGGGGATCAGGCGCTCCTTGCGCTCGTAGAGCTTGGGGATGGAGTGCAGCAGGCCCCAGGTGTAGGGGTGCTTGGGGTCCTGAAAGATCCGGCGGACGTCGGTGTGCTCGACCGGCTTGCCCGCGTACATGACGACCACATTGTCGGTCAACTCGGCAATGACCCCCAGGTTGTGGGTGATCATGATGACCGACATGTGGAACTCCTGCTGGAGTTCCCGGATGAGGTCGAGGATCTGCGCCTGGATGGTCACGTCCAGGGCCGTGGTGGGTTCGTCGGCGATCAGGATCGAGGGGTTGCAGGAGAGCGCCATGGCGATCATCACGCGCTGGCGCATCCCGCCCGAGAACTGGTGGGGGTAGTCCTTGACCCGCTCCCGGGCCAGGGGGATCTTCACCCGCTCCAGCATCTCGATGGCCCGTTCCCAGGCCGCGCGCTTGTCCAGCTTCTGGTGGAGGATGACGGCCTCGGCGATCTGCTCGCCGATGGTGAGCACCGGGTTCAGGGAGGTCATCGGCTCCTGGAAGATCATGGCGATGCGGTTGCCGCGGATGTGGCGCATCTCCTCGTCGGTCAGCTTGAGGAGGTTTCTCCCCTCGAACCAGATCTCGCCCTCGACGATCTTGCCGGGAGGGGTGGGGATGAGCCGCATGATCGACAGGGCATGCACGCTCTTGCCGCAGCCCGACTCCCCCACGATCCCCAGGGTCTCTCCCTTGTGAAGGTCATAGGAGAGGCCATCGACGGCCTTGACGACCCCCTCGTCCGTATAGAAGTAGGTCTTGAGGTTCCGGACGGACAACAGCGGCTCTGCCACGCGACTCACCTCGCTGAAACCTTCCCCTGAACTTCTCCGCGCCCGCGGCCAATCCTCCGGCCTGCTGGCCCCCTATTGATCCCCCCACCTCCACTCCCAGACGTTCCAGGGGAGGTAGTAGGAGCCCAGGCCCACCGGCTTCACGTTGCGCATGACCTTGGGGTAGGTCGTCAGGTCCAGCCGGAAGTAGAGGGGCAGGCTGGGCAGGTCCTCGGCGAAGATCTCCTGCTGCTTCTTCAACAGCGCCGTCCGCTTCTCGACGTCCAGCTCGGAGATGATCTGGTCCCAGAGCTGGTCGTTCTCAGGGTTGCGCCACCCCACGCGGTTGTTGCCCGACCACGCGTTGGCCGCTGACGGGATGTCCCGGCTGTGGAACCGGTCGGACGGCACCGACTCGGGGGTGAAGAGGCTGGCATACATGGCCATGTGCGGGAACTGCCGCCGGGTCGTGTAGGTGCCGAAGAAGACGGACGCCGGCCGGTTCTCGATGCGCACCTCGATGCCCACCTGCCGGAGTTGCTCCTTGATGATCTGCTGGATCTGCTCCCGGATGGAATTCCCGGCCGTGGTCGAGATGACCATCTCGACCCGCCGTCCGGCGCTGTCCCGCAGGATGCCGTCGGGCCCCGGCCGAAACCCCGCCTCCGCCAGGAGGGCGCGGGCCCGGGCCGGATCGTAGTCGTACTTCTTGACGTTGGGGTTCGCGGCCGGATGGCCCGGGGCCAGCCAGGAGTGCGCCACCGGCTGCCGGCCCCCGGCGCAGGAGACCTCGGCGATGGCCTTCCGGTCCAGCGCATGCGCGATCGCCTGCCGGACGCGCTTGTCCTTCAGCCAGACGTCGTCGTGGTTGAAGTCGATGCGCTCCCAGACCATGGCCTCGCGATGGTGGGCCTCCACCCGCGGGTTGCGCTGCGCGATCTGCTCCATCTGCAGGCAACTGAAGTTGTTGATGTCGGTGGCATCGACGCCACCCGAGATGACGTTGGCCTGCAGCACCGTGCTGTCCAGGATGAAGCGCACGGTGATCTTCTTGATGGCGGGGGCGCCTGCCACGTACGTGTCGTGCGCCTCGAACGACATGTGGCTGCCAGGCACCCACTCGGTCATCCGGTAGGGCCCGGCGCCCACGGGCAGCCGCCAGAAGGGGTGCGCCTTCAACTGGGCCGGGTTGGCCAGATACGGCCGCTCCAGCACGTGGCGTGGCAGCACGTAGCCCTGGCCGAACGGCTGGCTGCCGGCGAACGGCCAGCGCTCGTTCCACTGGACCACCATGGTGTAGGGGTCGTTCACGTTGGGGACCAGGATGTTGTCGACCTTGTTCAGGATGAACCGGGCAATGCTGGGCACCTGCGGGTTCCGCATCATGCCGTAGGTGAACCGCCAGTCCAGCGCCGTGACCGGCCTCCCGTCATGCCAGGTGAAGCCGCGCTTCAACCGCCACGTCACCCGCATCTTGTTGTTGGGCAGCACCTCCCAGTCGCCGTCCTTGAGGGTGGGGAACTTCTCCACCATGAGCGGGATGCGCTGCCACTTCTCGTTGAACGGGGCGATGTCGCCGAAGACGAGGTTGTGGATGACGCCGGCGGCCGCCATGACCCCCATCGGTCCCAAAATGTCAGGCTCCTGCGCCATGGCCATGACCACGGTGTCCCTGCGCTGGGCCTCCGCTGGGGGCGAGGTCACCGGCAGGGCTAAGCTGATGGCGACGACGGCCAGAATGCACCGCAGCCTCATGGGATTCATCTTGGCCTCCTTTATCCTGATGCGCCTCCGCCGGCCTCCTCCGATCCGCCGTCAGTAGGACCACTCGTGCGAGTTCCAGTTGATGTAGAAACTGCCCAGCCCGGTGGGCTTCACGTTCTTGAGCGCCTTGACCGACGTCGTCAGGTGGAGCCGGAAGTACATCGGCAGCCCGGGCAGTTCCTCCACGAAGATGTCTTGCAGGCGCCGCATCATCTCCACGCGCTTGGCCTCATCGAGTTCCTGCCCGATCTGCTCGGCGAGCCGGTCGACTTCGGCATGACGCCAGCCCCGCCGGTTGGAGCCCTCCCAGTTGTTGGCGGCGCTGGGGATCTGGCTGCTGTGGAACTCGGTGAAGGGCATGACCTCCGGCGTGTAGAGGGTGGCCCACTCGGCCAGGTGGGGGAACTGCCGCCGGGGGACGATGGTGCCGAAGAACACCGACGCCGGGCGGTTGTCGATGCGAATCTCGATGCCGACCGCCTTGAGCTGCTCCTTGATGATCTGCTGGGTCTGCTCCCGCGGGGCGTTGCCAGCCGTGGTCATGAAGGTCATCTCGAAGCGCCGCCCCCGGGGATCGCGCAGGATCCCATCCGGCCCCATGGTGAACCCCGCCTCCGCGAGCAGCGCGCGGGCCCGGGCCGGGTCATAGGCGTACTTCTTTACGTTGGGGTTCGACCCCGGATGCCGCGGCGGCAGCCAGGCATGTGCCACCGGCTGCTTGCCCTGGAAGAGCGTCCGGACGATGGTCTCGCGGTCGATGGCGTGCGCGATGGCCCAGCGCACGCGCTTGTCCTTCAGCCACTCGTCATCGTTGTTGAACTCGATCCGCTCCCAGATCAGGGCCTCGGTGTAGTGGGCCGCCACGTTGGGGTTACGCCGTTCGATTTCGACCATCTGGTCGATGCCGAAGTTGTTGATCTCGGTGGCGTCCACGCTGCCGGCCATTTGGTTGGCGGCCAGGACCACCGCGTCGAGGATGAACCGGAAGGTGATCGTCTTGATCTTCGGCCTCTCCCCTGGCCAGCGGTCGTAGGCCTCCAGGGTGATGTGGCTGCCCGGGACCCACTCCTTGAACCGGTAGGGCCCGTTGGCGACCGGCGCCCTGAAGAAGGGGTCGCCCCGCAGCCGGCCCGGATCCTGGAGGTACTGCCGCTCGAGGACGTGCCGGGGAAGCGGATATTCAAACCCATACGGGATCGCGTTCGCGAACGGCCAGCGTTCGTTCCACTGGACCACCATGGTATACGGGTCGGCCGGGTTGGGGACCAGGATGTTGTCCACCTTGTTGAGGATGAACCGGGTGAGCGTCGGCGTCCGCGGGTTGCGCAGCATCCCGTAGGAGAAGCGGGCGTCCAGGGCGGTCACGGGCCGGCCGTCGTGCCAGGTGAAGCCCCGGCGGATCTTCCAGGTCACCCGCATCTTCTTGTTGGGCAGCAACTCCCAGTCGCCGTCCTTCAACGTCGGCAGTTTCTCCACCAGCAGCGGGACCCGCTGCCACTTCTCGTTGAACGGGGCAAAGAAGGCGAACAGGGAGTTGTGGATCGTCCCGGCAGCCGCCATCGTCGAGAACGGACCGAGGATATCCGGTTCCTGGGCCATCCCGATCACGACGGCATCGCGACGCATCTGGGCCGCCCCGGAGAGGGGAGCCAGCCCGGCCGCCAGCACCACACACGCAGCCGCCCAGACGGCACGGATCAGGGCGTCTCGCATTGTCCTCCTCCTCCTCCTCCTTTGGTCGAACGAGGTCTGTCGTCCCGCGCCGTTGTCCGATGCGTGCTCATGTCTTCAACCGAGGATCCAGCGCGTCGCGCAGTCCGTCGCCCAGGAAGTTGAACGACAGGACCGTGATGAAGATGAACAGGCCCGGGAAGACCGCCAGCCAGGACGCCTTCAACAGGTACTCCTGCGCCCGCTGCAGCATGTTCCCCCAGGAGGGGACCGGCGGCTGGATGCCCAGCCCCAGGTAGGACAACCCCGACTCCGTGAGGATGGCGCCGCCCACGGTCAGCGTGGCCGCCACGATGACGGGCGCCAGCGCGTTGGGGATGAGGTGGCGCAGGATGAGGCGGGCCTCGGAGGCGCCCATCGCCCGGCCGGCCTCGACGAAGTCCTGGGTCTTCAGGGAGAGGATCTGTCCCCGGACCAGCCGCGCCACCGTGGTCCAGCCGAAGATGGTGAAGATCAGGACGATCCGGCCGACGCCGCCGCCCGGGATCAGGGCGGACATGATCAGGTACAGCGGGAGCGTCGGGATGGCGATGAGCATGTCCACCAGCCGCATGAGCGCACTGTCGATCCAGCCCCCGTAGAAGCCGGCCAGCGCCCCCAGCAGCGAGCCCACGGCCGAGACCGAGACAGCGGTGACGTACCCCACCACCAGGGAGATCCGTCCCGCATACATGATGCGGGTCAGGACGTCGCGGCCCAGTTCGTCGGTGCCGAAGACGTTGGCGGTGAGGCCCGGGGGGGTCCACCGTCGTCCCAGGTCGATCCGGTCGAACGGATGGGGGGCGATCGACGGCGCCAGCAGGGCCATCAGACTCAGGGCGAGGGCCACGGTGCCGCCGATCATGGCCAGCCGGTGCCTGCGGAACCGGCGCCAGGCGATCTGCCAGTACGACTGCCCGAGCGCCACGCCCGCCGCTTCCTTGCGCCGCCGCTCCAGGTCCAGGGCGAACTCGCGCGCGGTCGTCGACTGAGCCACGGATGGGCCTCCTCGCATCGCTAGTCGTACCGGATCCGTGGATCGGCGACGGCGTAAGCCACGTCGGCCATCAAATTCGAGAGCACGGTGATCAGCGCCAGGAACAGGAGCACCGCCATGGCCACGTTGTAGTCGTGCCCCAGCACCGCCTGGAACAGCAGCAGGCCCATGCCGGGCCACGAGAAGACCGTCTCAGTGAGCACCGCGCCGTTGAGGATGCCGGGAATGGACAGCGCCATCAGGGTGATGATGGGGATCAGGGCGTTGCGCAGGGCGTGGCGGTTGATGACGGCTTGCTCGGGGGTCCCCTTGGCCCGGGCCGTCCGGACGTAGTCCTGCCGGATCACCTCCAGCATGCTGCTGCGCATGTAGCGCGTCCAGGCGGCCATCCCGCTGGTGGCCAGGACGGAGACGGGGAGGACCAGGTGCCACAGCCGGTCCCAGAACGCCGGCCACCCCGGGGCGATGCCCGGGGTCATCATGCCGCCGGCCGGGAACTTGGGGAACCAGGGGATCTGCCCCGGCAGCCAGATAGAGAAGACCAGGATGAACACGATGCCCTGCCAGAAGACCGGCATGGCCAGGCCGGCAAAGGCGAAGACCGTGACGGTGTAGTCCGTGGCGGAGTACTGGTGGAGGGCCGAGTAGATCCCCACGGTGACCCCTACGGTGAACGCAATGGCCACCGAGGTGGCCAGCAGGGTCAGGGTGTTGCGCAGTCGCTCCCCGATGATCTTGGTCACCGGGGTCCCGTAGGTGCGCGAGTAGCCCAGATCGCCCTTCAGCACCGAGCGCGCCCACTTGAAGTACCGGACGTAGACGGGGTCGTCGAGGCCGTAGTAGCGACGGAGGGCCGAGACGTCCTCCGGGCGGATGTCGGGGTTGCTGGCGGCGATCAACTCCACCGGGTCGCCGGGCGTGAAGACGAGCAGGGTGAACATGAGGATGGAGAGGCCGACCAGGATGATCACCCCGTGGACCAGCCGCCGCGCCAGGAACCGCTGCATCGCCCTCTCCCCGGGGTGGGGACGACGGCCCCACCCCCGCCCGGACCTCCGTCCCCTCGCCTACTGCACCCAGGTCCACTCCTGGGAGTTCCAGTTGATGTAGGTCCCCGAGAGCCCCGCCGGCTTCACATTGGACAGCCTCTTGTGCGATGTGGTCAGGCTCAGCCGGAAGTACAGCGGGATGGCAGGCAGGTCCTCGGCCCACAGCTCCTGCTGACGCTTGAGGAGCGCCACGCGCTTGGCGGTGTCGATCTCCTGCAGCGCCTCGTCGCAGAGCTTGTCGTTCTCCGCGTTCCGCCACCCGGGATAGTTCGATCCCTCCCAGTTGTTGGCCGCCGTGGGGATCTGGTTGGAGTGCCAGAAGGCGTGCGGCAGCGTCAGCGGGCTCATCACCCACGCGTACATGACCATGTGGGGGAACTCCCGGCGGCGGGTGACCTGCCCGAAGAGCACCCCCGCGGGGCGGTTGTCGATCCGCAGGTCGATGCCCACGGCCCGCAGCTGCTCCTTCATGATCTGTTGCACCTGTTCGCGCACCGCGTTGCCCGCCGTGGTCATGATGGTCATCTCGACCCGCCGGCCGCGGGCATCGCGCAGGACGCCATCAGGCCCCGGGGTAAACCCGGCCTCGGCGAGCAGCGCCCGCGCCCGCGCCGGGTCGTAGGCGTACTTCCTGACGTTGGGGTTGAAGCCCTCATGCCGCTCCGGCAGCCAGGTGTGCGCCACGGGCTGCTTCCCGTAGAACAGCTTCTGGCTCATCTCCTCCCGGTTGATGGCGTGCGCAATCGCCTGGCGGACCCGCTTGTCCCTCAGCCACTCGTTGTCGAGGTTGAGATCGATGTGCTCCCAGATCAACGCCGGCGTGTAGTGGGCCGCCTGCTGGGGATTCCGTCGTTCGATCTCCAGCATCTGCTCGATGGAGAAGTTGTTGATCTCGGTAGCGTCGACCTGGTTGGCGATCACGTTGGCCTGCAACACGGTGGAATCCAGGATGAACCGCCACACCTGCCGCCGGATCTTGGCGACCCCATCGGGGTACTTGTCGTAGGCCTCCAGGGTGATGTGGCTGCCGGGGACCCACTCGACGAACCTGTAGGGGCCGTTCCCGATGGGGAAGCGGGCCTGTCGGTGCGCCTTGAGCCCGGCCGGATCGCGCAGATACTCCCGCTCCAGCACGTGCCGGGGGTAGACGGTGTGGCCGGTGTTGGCGAATGGATAGCGCTCGTTCCACTGGACGATGAGCGTGTAGGGCTGGGCCAAATCCGGCACGAGCATGTTGTCGATCTTGTTGATGATGGTCCGGCTCAGCGTGGGGCTGCGGGGGTTTCGCAGCATCAGGTTCGTCCAGGAGGCATCCAGCGCCGTGTAGGCCTTGCCGTCGTGCCAGGTGAAGCCCCGCCGGAATTTCCAGGTGACCTTCATCTTGCCGCCGGGCAGCAGCTGCCAGTCGCCGTCCTTGAGGGTGGGGATCTTCTCCACCGTGATCGGGTAGAGTTGCCATTTGTCGTTGTACTCCACCATGCCCTTGAACACGGAGTTGTTGGCCACCGCGGCCCCGGCCGCCATCTGGCAGAAGGCCATGATCAGGCAGTCCGGCTCCTGGGCCATTCCGATGACCACGGTGTCCCGCCGCTGCTGCGCCGCCGCCCACGGGAGGCTGAGGCTCAGCGCCAGCACGGCGATGAGTCCTGTCCATAGTGACCGGAGAAGGATCTTCATACGGGCCCCCCTACTGGTGAGTGATCGTGCTTCACAGTTTTATGGAATTGGCACGTTCTCCCAGCCGCACCTGGCCGCCTCCCTCAGTTCAGCCCCCGCATCACCCACTCCAGCGGGAAGCCGATCCGGACGCGGGCCGCCTGGCTGCGGTCGATCAGCCGCTCCCGCCAGGTAGGACCCACGTAGACCTCCCGCCGATCCTGGAGCGGACGGGGGTGAGGGGCCGCAGGTCGCGGCGGGGCGGGGGCGGCGGCGCCGGGTGCTTCCTTCCGAAGCACAGCGCTCTTCGCTCCGATTTTTTGGGCTTCCAGGAACCGGTCGACGTCGGCCCTCATGATGCGGTAGAGCTTGCCGATCCTGGAGGCGGGGATCCGGCCTTCCCGGATATAGCGGTACACCGTGAGGCGGTTGATCTGGAGGTAGTGGGCGACCTGCTCCGGGGTCATGACCTGGCCGGTCACGACGGTCCTGGAGCCGTCTGTTCTGCGCCGCATGCGGCCCACCCCCTGCATACGTAATTACCTGAGAAGATACTACGCGATACCACAATTTCCTGTTCCTGCGGGGAGGCCCTTCAGTTCAGGCAGGGGAATGAGAAGCCATCCAGTCGAAAAATCCTGAACTCCTGGATCGGCCGGCCTCTGAGGGTGATCGTAACCGGGGCCCGCTCCTCAACCCTCCGAAAGCAGTGTTCGAATCGAAACCGCTCGGGCGCGTAGGTCACCGCCACGGCCGTTGCCCCGACGAAGGCCCGGGGGTCCGGCCAGATGGCACCGGCCGGAGACCGGGGGAGGAGCAGGACGGGGATGCGGCCGCCCGTGTGGTAGGCGAGTTGGGCGGCGACCTGGTACCGGTGGGCGACGATGACCGCCCTCCCGCCCGATTCGGCCACCTCCTGGCGGACCCGATCCCCCGCCTCCCGCCACCCGTAGTACTCACGCGAACCTGGGGCCGGCGGGAGGGCCGGAATCAGGATCTGGGCGACGAGTGCCGCCAGGAGTCCGATCTGGACCATGGCCAGGCCCGTCACCACCCGGTTCCAGAGAGCCGCCAGGATCACCGCGAGCCCAATGTAGGCCGGCCCCGGGAGGTGGCCCCGCGCCGCGCCCAGCGGCGCCACGAGCACGGGAAAGACCGCCGCCGGGAGCGAGGCCAGCAGGAGGAAGGCGAACCGCTCATCCCCCCGCCGCCGCCAGGCCGTCCAGCCCGCCCAGACGAAGGCCGGGAAGAGCACCGCGACCAGGGCGACGTGCTGGCCCAGCAGGCGCACCAGGATCGGATCGCTGCCCGGCTCGGCCCCCGGCTCCGACCGCTCGAACAGGAGGAAGCGCACCGTAGCCCACTCGTGGGCGGCGTTCCAGTAGACCACCGGCAGCACCACCACGAGCGCCACCAGCGCGGCCAGGTAGGGTTCGCCGCGGCGGAACCAGGGGCGCCCCGAGCGCAGCAGGCATGCCGCCAGCCCGATCCCGAGGAAGCCCATGTAGAGCTTGCTCAGCAGCCCCGCTCCCATGGCGAGCCCGGCGCCCAGCCACCGCCGGGGCCGGCCATGGAGCGCCTGCCAGACCAGGCGCAGCGTCACAGTCCAGGCCAGGTACATCGGGGTGTCGGGCGCGGCGAAGATGCCGATGGCGCCGAGGATCGGGACGATCTGAGACAGCAGCGCGGCCCGGAAGCCCGTCGGCTCATCGAAGAGGTCGCGCCCCAGCAGGAAGAGCGCGTAGGCCTCGACCGCGCCGATCACGAGCGCCGGTGCGCGGATCCACAGCACGCCGTCCCCGCCGAGGGTGCCCAGGCGGACCAGGTACGCGATCATGGGCGGGTGGTCGAGGTAGCCCCAGTCCAGACGGCGGGCCCACAGCCAGTAGTAGGCTTCGTCGTGGAACAGGGGGATGGATGCCGCCAGGGCCCCCCTAACCAGCGTCATGCCGGCGATGAGCCAGAGGAGCCGCACGGTGGCAGGCCGCATGGCCGGACCGGGCGGCGGCGTCGGAGCGTGTCGAGGCGGGACCCGCACCGGCCGGCTAGGTGGAGCCGCGCAGGCGAGGGTCGAGGATGTCCCGGAAGGCGTCGCCCAGCAGGTTCCAGCCCAGGACGAACAGGAAGATGGCCGCGCCCGGGTAGACCAGGACGTACCAGAACGCAAAGGGCTCGCCGGGCCGGCCCAGGATCCAGTTGCGCGACAGATTGATCAGCGTCCCCCAGTCGGCGTAGCCGACGTCGGGCCCCAGCCCGAGGAAGCTGAGCGCGGCGGCCGTGATCACGATGAGCCCCATATCGAGCGAGCTCAGGACCAGGAAGGGATAGATGGCATTGGGGATGACGTGGCGGGTGATGATCCTGAGATCGCCCGCCCCCGCCGCCCGGGCCGCCTCGACGTAGTCGCGGCCGCGCACCGAGAGGATGTCCCCGCGCAGGAGCCGGGCGTAGATCGGCCAGTGGACCACCGCGATGGCGATCATGATGTTGGTCAGGCTGCGGCCCAATACGGCCACCACCGTCACCGCCAGGACCAGCCCGGGAAACGCCAGGAAGATATCGGTGAGGCGCATGATGGCCTCGTCGACCGTTCCGCCGTAGTAGCCCGACAGACCGCCCAAGAGCAGACCGACGAGGACGGCGATGGCGATCACGAGGACGGAGACGCGGAAGGCCGTCCGCGTGCCCCAGACGATCCCGTAGTAGAGGTCGTATTGCCCCTCAGTCGTCCCGAACGGATGCCCTGGCCTTGGCGGCTGCGGGTCGGCGGCGAAGCCCGTCTGGGGGATCAGGTAGGCGTCCCGCGACGTGGGCGGCGGGGGCGCCAGGACGGGCGCCAGCAGCGCCACGGCCACAAAGAAGGCGATCAACGAAAACCCGAGCACCGAGAGGGGGTTCTTCCGCATCCGCCGCGTGAAGTCGGAGGGAGTCACCCAGAAGACGACCAGAATGGTGACGAAGAGCAGGAAGGCGGCGAAATCCAACGGGAAGCGCAAGATCCGCTCACGGACTACCGGCAGGGCCAGCGCCGCGACGGCGGAGGCCGCAGCGGCGGCGGCGAGCCGGCTGCGGTGGACCTGCATCCCTCGGGATGCCACCGTGACCAGCCCCATGGCTACTGCAGCCGGATCCTCGGGTCGAAGTAGGCGTAGAGGACGTCGGCCAGCAGGTTACCGAGCACCGTGATGGCCGCCACGAACATCGTGAACCCCGTCACCCCCGGGATGTCGAGCTGCTGGGCGGCAAACGCGCCCCACCGGCCGATGCCCGGGAAGTTGAAGATGGTCTCTGTGATCACCACCCCCCCGAGCAGTCCCACGATGGTCAGGCTGGAGAGGGTGATGACCGGGATCAGGGCATTCTTGCGCGCGTGCCGGTCGATGACCACCGGCTCGGCCAGGCCCTTGGACCGCGCGGTCCGCACGTAGTCCTGGTTGAGCACCTCCAGCATGGACGATCGCATGACGCGCACCAACAGCGCGATGGACACCATGGTCAGGGTGAGCGCGGGACCCGCGAGGTGCCGCAGCGCATCCACGAAGATCCAGAGCTGCCCGTTGAGCAGCGCGTCCACCGTCATCAGGCCGGTGTACGCCACAAACCGGTGCTCCGGGTTGCGGACGAACAGATCAGCCTCCAGCGAGAGGCGGCCGGGCGGGAACCAGTTCAGCCGGCCGTAGGTGACCATCAAGACCAACAGGCCCCACACGAAACTCGGGAGCGAGCGGAAGGAAATCGAGAAGATCCGCGACAGGTGGTCGATCAGCCGGTCGCGGTGCACGGCGGCGGCGGTGCCCATCCAGACCCCGATGAGCATGATGGGGACAAAGGCAACGAGCGTGAGTTCCAGCGTCGGGGGGAAGAACCGGAGGATGGCCTCGCCCACCGGCATCCGGGCGGTCTGGGACCATCCGAGGTTGCCGGTGAAGACCTCCCGCAGCCAGGTCCAGTACTGGACGTAGACGGGCTGGTCCAGGCCGTACTTGCGGATGATGGCGTCGATGGCCTTGAGCTGGTTGGGGTTCGTGATGAAGGCGCCGGCCCGGATGGCGGGGTCGAGGAACTGCAACAGCGCGAAAATCAGCACCGTCACCCCGAACGCCACCACCGGGAGCAGGACCAACCGTCGGGCGATGTAGCTGGCCACGCTGCGGCTCCGCCGGGCGGCCGGGGCTCCGCCCCGGCCGCCCTCATCTCCCGCTGCCTACTGCTTGGACATCGGGTAGAAGTACGGCCCGAAGAACGCCGGGTTGTAGTACCAGCCCCGCACCCAGCTCCGCATGACCTGGAAGTCTACCCGGTAGGAGTACAGGGTGGTCACGTCATTGTACGCGATCTCGTGGAGCTTCGCGTACATCGCCCGGCGCTTGGCCGGGTCGGGCTCAAAGCGGGCCCGCAGGATCAACTGGTCGACCTCAGGGTTCTTGTAGCCCTGGGCCTTGGCGTAGGTCCCATCGCTGTGCATGAACGGGGTCACGAAGTTGTCCGGGTCGGGGAAGTCGGCCGCCCATCCCAGGATCCACACGGGCAGGCGGCTCTCGCGGTACTGCTGCAGCAGCGTCGGAAACGTGATGCTGCGGATGTCCACCCGGAACCTGGGGTTGATGGCCTCGATGTTGGCCTTGAGGACCGAGGCGATGCACGCCCGGGTGGCGTTGCCGGTGTTCCACAGGACGCCGAACCGGAAGCCCGCGGTCCAGACCCGTCCGCCGTGGGCCTCGCGGAAGGCCGCCGCCGCCCTGGCCGGGTCGTAGGTGTACCACTTGCCCCCAGACGGGTGGCCGAACATGCCCTTGGGGATCGGGCCGTTGCCCGCCGACGCCTTGCCGCGCCAGCAGTCGCGGATCATCGTGGTGTAGTCGAAGGCATAGGCGATCCCGCGGCGCACGTTGATGTCAGCGAAGAAGTCGGGCGGGATCCCGGCGCCGTCCAGCCGGCCGCTGCCCACATCGGGGTTCCCGCCGGCCACATTGATGTTCATGTTCATGAAGATCCCGTCGGTGATCAGACGCGAGATATCATCGATGATCCGCACGCCAGGGAGGCCTTCGACCCCGCTCTGCTCGGGCCGGCTGACCGCGACGATGTCGGCGTCGCCCTGCTGGAGCATCAGGCGGCGGGCGCCGAAGTCCTCGACGACCCGGACGATGACCCGCCGCAGGGCCGCCGGCTGGCGCCAGTAGGTGTCATGGCGTTCCAGGATCACCTGACGGGCCGCCCGGTCCCACTGGACGAATTTGAAGGGGCCGGTGCCGTTGGCCTTGTTGAACATCGAGGTGTCCTCGGGCTTCTTGGGGTTGTTCAGGCGGCTGAGACCGGCGGCCGTGCCGTTCCAGTCGCCCTGGGTGATGGCCCACTTCTTGCTGACGGTCATCGACCACATGGCCATGATGGACATGAAGGGCGCAAACGGCTTCTTCAGGGTGATGCGCACCGTGTTCCCGCTGACCTGGATGGCTCGGTCGGCCTCGGCGAACAGCCCGGGCTTGAGGGCCCCCCGCTCGTCCCGGGTGCCGTGGGTGTCCAGGATGGCCGCCAGCAACAGTTCGGACGGACCGCCGTCGCGGTCCATGAACATGAAGCGCAGCAGCGAGTACTTCACGTCTTCGGCGGTCAGCGGCGAGCCATCGTGGAACTTGACGCCGTCGCGGATCTTGAAGGTGTAGGTCTTGCCGTCGGGGGAGATCCCCCCATTGGCCACGGTAGGCACCTCGGTGGCCAGCATGGGCACGAACGTGCCTGTGGACGACCCGCTGAAGAAGACTAGGGTCTCGTAGATGTGCCACAGGATGATGGTCGAACTGGCCGTGTCGTAGGCGTAGGCCGGGTCCATCGTCTCGGGGTCGGCGAAGGACACGTAGATGAGCGTATCGGGGTTCCGCACCTGCCCTTGGGCCACGCCGGTGAGCCCGGCCAGCAGGATAACCGCCGCCAGCGCCAGGAGCTTCCTAGAACTCCCCATCGTCAGTCCTCCCTTCGGTTATGGGCGCGTTCGCCCCACCGCGATGCTCCTGCCCCGGCTCCTTCCCGGAGCGCCAGCACCACCTCCTCTACCATCATTGCTCAAATCCCTTCACCAATCTACCCCCGGCCTGGGCGGGCCGCCGACCTCCTGCGGGCTCCCTCCTACCCCGCGCGCACCCGAGGGTCCAGGGCGTCCCGGAGCCCGTCCCCGAACACGTTGAACGCCACTACCGCGGCAATGATGAACAGGCCGGGGAAGAGCAGCCACGGCGACAGGATCAGGGTGGGCAGGTTTGAGGCCTGGGTGAGCAGGTTGCCCCAGGACGAGCAGGGCTCCCGGATCCCGAAACCGATGAAGGACAGGGCCGACTCCCCCAGGATGGCTCCCGGGATGCCCAGCGTCACCACCACGATGACGAAGGACGCGGTCTGCGGCAGGATGTGCCGGGCGATGATGCGCAGGTCGCCCAATCCGGCCGCCTTGGCCGCCAGCACGTACTCCTGCTCCTTGAGCGACAGGACGATCCCCCGGATGATCCGCGAGAATCCCGCCCACCCGATGAAGGAGAGGATGAGGATGATCAGGTAGAAGCGCGTCGTACACCCCACCTGCGTGGGCAGCACGGCGCTGAGGGTGAGCAGCAGGTAGAAGTCGGGGATGGAGATGACGAACTCGGCCAGGCGCATCATCACGTTGTCGATCCGCCCCCCGTAGTAGCCGGAGATGCCGCCGTAGAGCAGCCCGATGGGGATGGTGACCGCCGAGGCATAGAGGCCAATGGTCATCGAGATCCGCGAACCGTACAGGATCCGGCTGAACTGGTCGCGGCCCGACTGGTCGGTGCCCAGCAGGAAGATCCGGCCCGGGGGATCCACGCCAAACAGGTGCGCGTCTGAGGGAAAGAGCCCGAAGAGCCGGTAGGGCTCGCCCCGGACGAAGAACCGGAGGTAGTAGCGCCGGGTCGGGTCGGCTTCGTACCGCCGCAGGCCGGGGTCGACCAGCGTCGTCCCGTGCACGAACGGCCGCAGGCTGAACCCCTGGCTGTCGGCGAACCGCGGCAGGATCGGTGGGTGAAAGAACCGCTCGCGGTCGGCGAAGTCCAGGGAGTACGGCGCCAGGAACTCGGCGAAGACCACCAGCAGATACAGCACGACGAGCACGGCGCCGCCGGCCAGCGCCATGGGGTGCTTCCGCAGTTGTCGCCAGGCCAGTTGCGCCGGCGTCCGCAGTTCGGCTCGCGGGGCCTCCGACGACGCCCCCCTGGGCCTTCTCCTGATTTCGACCGCCCGGTTCGCCATCCCGATGCTGCCTCAGTCGTAGCGGATACGGGGATCGCTCAGCGCCAGCAGAATGTCGGCGATCAGGTTCCCGACCACCAGCGTGACGGAGCCGATCACCAGCGCCGCCATGACCACATAGAGGTCCTTCTGCACGGTGGCTTCCAGGAGCAGCTTGCCGATGCCCGGCCAGCCCATGACGATCTCCAGGATCGCCGACCCGCCCAGCAGGCCGCCCAGGCTGTAGCCGAAGATGGTGATGAGCGGGTTGATGGCGTTGCGCACCGCGTGTTTGTTGATCACGACGCGCTCGGCCAGCCCCTTGGCCCGGGCGGTCCGGACGTAGTCCTGGCGCAGGACCTCCAGCAGGCTCGCGCGCATCTGCCGCATGAGCCCCGCGCCGCCGAACACCCCGTAGGCGATGACCGGCAGGACCATGTGGTGGGCCACGTCGAGCACCTTCCCGGTCCAGGGCAGGAACTCGTAGTCGATGCTCGTCATCCCCCCGATCGGGAACCAGCCGGTCCGAAACGCGATGTAGAGGAGGAACAGCCCGGAGAAGAACACCGGAGTGGAGATGCCGACGTAGGCGACGAACGAGAGGGTGTTGTCCGCCAGCGAATACTGCCGGCGGGCGCCGAAGATCCCCAGCGGGATCGCCACCGCCCACGCGGCGGCGAACAGCGCCACGTTCAGCAGGACCGAGTTCAGCAGCCGCGAGCCGATGAGCCAGGTCACCGGGACCTGGAAGGCAAAGGAGTAGCCGAACTCCAGCCGCACCGCGTTCCAGAGCCACTTCAGGTACTGGACGTAGAGCGGCTGGTCCAGCCCGAAGTTCCGGCGCATCTGGTCCACGGTCTGCTGGCTGACGATGGGGTTGAGCCGCATCTCGGCCAGGAAGTCGCCCGGGGAGAGCTGGATGATGACAAACGAGATCACCGTGATCCCCAGCAGCATGGGGATCAACTGGAGGAGGCGCCTGACGATGTACTGCAGCATCAGGGACGCGCCGGAGCGCCGATCCCTCTCTCCCCCGCCGCGCTAGCGGTACGGCGTCCGGTAGTAGATCGTCTCGATGTCGTAGAAGGCCCCGGGCGCCGGGCTGAAGTTGGCCAGGGTGTTCCGAAACGCCGGTTGTGTGAGCGGCGTCGCAAAGTAGATGAGCGGCACGTACTCGGCGACGATTTCTTGGAACCGGTGGTAGAGCTGCCTGCGCTTGTTCTGGTCCACAGTGGTCGCGGCCTGATCGAAGATGCGGTCGATCTCGGCCTCCCAGTCGGTGGCCGGCCTCTCCTGCTTCGGCCACCAGGCGTGCAGCGACCCGCTGGACTTCCAGACGTTCTGCCCGTTGTGGGGGTCAATGGTGCCGGTGAGGCCCAGGATCATCGCCTCCCAGTTGAAGGTGCCGACCAGCTTGCCCACCAGCGTGTTGAACGCCTCGGGCGCAAAGGTCACGCGCATGCCGAGCCTGGCCAGGTCCTGCCGGATCAGGTTGCCGATGGCCTCCCGGTCGGCATTGCCCGCGTTGGTGGCGATGGTGAACTCCACCACGTTCCCCTGGGCGTCGCGCAGCAGCCCGTCGGCCCCCCGGGCAAACCCCGCCTCCCGCAGCAGCGCCTCCGACCGGGCCAGATCGTAGGGGTACTGGCGGACGTTGGGGTTGTAGAAGAACTTGTTGGCCGGGCTCTCGGGTCCGTAGCGCGGCGTCGCGCGGCCCGCGTAGACCTGCCGGACGATCGTGTCGCGGTCCACGGCGTGGCTGACGGCCTGCCGGAACCTGACGTTCTGGAACCAGGCGAGCTTGGGCGGCCGCACCCCCGCCGGGTTCTGGTTGAACATGAGGAAATCGCCGCCGAAGGTCGGGGGGCCATCGAAGATCGTGAAGTTGCCCGCCTGCTGCATCCCCCGCAGTTCCGCGTACTCCCGCGGGCGGGCACTGTACGAGTCGGTTTCTTTGGCGAGGAACTTCAACCGCGAGGCGTCCACATTGGGCACGATCTCGATGACGATGCGGGCCAGGTAGGGCAGCCGCTGCCCCTGCCGGTCCACCTTCCAGTACCTGGCGTTTCGCACGAAGGTGATGCGCTGGCCCGGGGCATACGAATGCATCACAAACGGCCCGTTGCCGATCAGGTCCCGGGGCGGGGTGTTGATCCCCCAGGCGCGGTTGAACTCCGTGGCGCCTTGCCGGAGGGCGGCCTCGAGCCGGTGCCTGGGGAGCGGCGCGATCCCGCCGACGGTGCGCAGGAAGGGTCCGAAGGGCTGGTCCGTCCTGAACTCGACGGTGTAGTCGTCGACCTTCCGGTAGCCGATCTTCTTCCCGGCGATGGTCAGCACGTCGGGGAGGCTGGACTGGACCCCCGGCGTGAACGCGGCATCCAGGGTGAACACCACGTCGTCGGCGGTCACCGGCCTCCCATCGAACCACTGGACGCCGCGGCGCAGCCTGAACACCCAGGTCCGGCCGTCCCGGCTGACCGTCCACGACTCGGCCAGGTTGGGCTCGACATCCAGCGTGACGCGGTTGGTCTCGGCCAGGCTGTCGAACAGGTACCCCAGCGGCGCGGTGGACGAGGTCTCCTGAGCGACGAGGAGATTGAAGGTGCGGGGGTCGGAGATCGACGACACCACGAAGGTGCCCCCGAATCGGCCGACATCGCTGGCCTCCACGACCTTGGGATTGGGCACGTCCGGGAGCGCCAGACGGCCCGTCTGGGCGACCGCCGGGCCGGCTGCCGGCACCGCCGCGATGAGCACGCCGATCACCGCCAGCCGCGCGCCAGCCTGTCCCATCCGATCCCTCCCCGCTTGCGTCGCGCACCCACAGCGTCCGCCACAGGCCCTCGAGGTGCCGATGAGCGCGCTGCCATGTCGAAGTATACCCCAGCGATCAAACCACGGGCAACGACGGGCTCATCTAGTCTGTCCGCTCCAGGGGGGCGTACCTGAGGGCCAGCCGCTTGACCGTGCCGGCGAACCGCACCGTGACAATTGCGCCTTCGCCCTCGCCCTCGACCTCGAGGACCTGGCCCTCCCCGAACTTCTCGTGGCGCACCCGGGCCCCCACCTCAAAAAACGGGACCGGCCGATGCCCGGCCGTCCCGCCGCGCCCCCTCGCCCCGACAGCCGGCTCCTCCCAGGGGCTGGGTGCCGCCAGCGCCGTGACCAGCTCACCGGGGATCTCGTCCAGGAACCGGGAGGGGACGGCCAGGGTGGGGCTCCCGAAGATCGAGCGGGTGCGCGCGTGGGTGAGGATGAGCCGCGTCTTGGCGCGCGTGAACCCCACATAGCACAGCCGGCGTTCTTCGTCCAGCCCGCCTTCCTCATCCATGGCCCGCGCGTGGGGACACAGCCCCTCCTCCAGGCCGGTCACGAAGACCACCGGGAACTCCAGGCCTTTGGCGCTGTGCAGGGTCATGAGCACCACGCGGTCGACGTCCTCCCGATACGTGTCCACGTCCGCCACCAGCGCCAGGTGCTGGAGGAACGCCGCGATGTGCGGCTCCCCGGTGGCCTCTTCCACTTCCTGCGCGACGGTGACCAGCTCGCGGAGGTTCTCGAGCCGTTCGGCGGCCTCCTCGGTGCCTTCGGCTTCCAGCATGGCTTGGTAGCCGGTCAGGGCCATGGCGCGGGCGATGAGCTGGCTGGCGGGCAGGCGCTCGGCCTCCTCGGTCAGGGCCGCGATCAGTCCGGCGAACTCCTCCAGGGCGCGGACGGTGCTGCGCAGCAGGCCGCCGGTGGCCTCGGGACGGCGCATCGCCTCCAGCAGCGTGCAGCCGGACGCCTCCGCGTAGGAGGACAGACGCGCCAGGGTCGCCTCGCCGATGCCGCGGCGGGGGGTCGCCAGCGCCCGGCGCAGACTGGCCGCGTCGCCGGGGGCCACCAGCAGGCGAAGATAGGCCAGCAGGTCCCGGACCTCCTTGCGCTCGTAGAACCGGACGCTGCCCACGACCTGATAGGGAATCCCGGCCCGCAGGCACTCGTCCTCCAGCAGCCGCGACTGGGCGTTGGTGCGGTAGAGCACCGCGAGATCACGCAGCCGCAGCCCCTCGCCCATGAGCGCGCGAATCTGCTCCACGACAAAGCGCGCCTCGTCGGTGCCGTCGGCCGCCTCGTAGATCAGGACGGGCATCCCGTCCTCGTTCCCGGTCCACAATGTCTTGGCGTGCCGGTGCGGGTTGTGCTGGATGACCCCGGAGGCCGCGGCCAGGATCGTCTTGGTGGAGCGGTAGTTCTGCGTGAGCGTGATGACGGTGGCGTCGGGGTAGTCCTGCTCGAACTCGAGGATGTTGCGGACATCGGCGCCGCGCCACCGGTAGATCGACTGATCGTCGTCGCCCACCACCGTCACGTTCCGGTGCAGCCCTGACAACGCCCGCACCAGCAGGTACTGGGCGTGGTTGGTGTCCTGGTATTCGTCCACCAGGACGTGGAGGAACCGCTCCTGGTACGCGCGCAGGATCTCGGGACGCGCCTCGAAGAGCCGGAGCGTCTCGACCAGCAGGTCGTCGAAGTCCAGCGCGCCCCGCGCGCGCATCTCGGCCTCGTAGGCCCGCCAGACCCGCGCCGCGGCCTCCTCCATGAAGGTCGAGGCCCGCGCCGCGTAGCGGGCCACGTCCACCGCCTCGTCCTTGGCCCGGCCGATCATGGCGTGCATGACCCCCGGCGGGAACCGGCGCTCATCCAGGCCCAGGGCGGTCAGGCAGTCGCGGATGACGCGGCGCTGCTCGTCTTCGTCGTAGATGGCAAACGTCGGGGGAATGCCGATGGCCTCGCCGTCGATCCGGAGGATGCGGCTGCAGATGGCGTGGAAGGTCCCGATCCAGATGGGCCGGGCGACCGACCCGCCCAGGAGCCGGTCGATCCGCTCGCGCATCTCGTGGGCGGCCTTGTTGGTGAACGTCACGGCCAGGATCCTGGACGGCGGCAGGCCGCGCTCGCGGATGAGGTAGGCGATGCGGTGGGTGAGCACGCGGGTCTTTCCCGACCCGGCGCCCGCCAGAACCAGCAGCGGGCCGCCGGGGTGCATCACCGCCTCGCGCTGCGGAGGGTTGAGCGATCCAAGCAGGTCCACGGTCCGCCGTCCACTATATCGGCCGGACGGCGACATGGCAAACGCGTGCGGATGCCTCCTCGCGAGGCCCCCGGGATGCTACTCCCACTCGATCGTGGCCGGAGGCTTGCTGGTGATGTCGTAGACCACCCGCGTCACGCCCGGCACCTCGCGGGTGATGCGGCTGGCGATCGCCTCCAGCACGTCCTCGGGCAGCCGGGCCCAGTCCGCGGTCATGCCGTCCTCGCTGGTCACGGCGCGGACAACCACGACCTGCCCGTAGGTCCGCGCGTCGCCCATGACCCCCACGGTGTGCACGGGCAGTAGCACGGCGAACGCCTGCCAGAGGTCCAGCGCCAGGCCGGCCTCGCGGATTTCCTCCAGGATGATGGCGTCGGCCTCGCGCAGGAGATGGAGGCGCTCGCGGGTCACCTCGCCCAGGATGCGGATGGCCAGCCCGGGCCCCGGGAAGGGATGCCGGGCGATCATCCGGTCGGGCAGACCCAACTGCCGCGCCACCTCGCGCACCTCGTCCTTGAACAGGTCGCGGAACGGTTCGACCAGGCGCAACCGCATGCGCTCCGGGAGGCCGCCGACGTTGTGGTGGGTCTTGATGCGGGCGGCGGTGCGGGTGCCGCTCTCGATGACGTCGGGGTAGAGGGTCCCCTGCACCAGGAATTCGATCTGGCCCAGGCGCTGGGCCTCCTCTTCGAAGACGCGCACGAACTCCTCGCCGATGGCGCGCCGCTTCCGCTCGGGATCGGTCACGCCGGCCAGGCGGGCCAGGAACCGCTCCTCCGCGTCCACGTGAACCAGCGGCACCTGGAAGGTGTCGCGGAACGTGGAGACCACCTGGCCGGCCTCGTCCTTGCGCAGCAGGCCGTGGTCCACGAAGATGCAGGTCAACTGGTCCCCGATGGCCCGGTGGACCAGGGCCGCCGCCGTCGCGGAGTCCACCCCGCCCGACAGCGCGCACAGCGCGCGCCCGGCGCCCACCTGCTCCCGGATGGCCCCGACGCTCCGGTCGATGAACGAGGTCATCGTCCAGGTGGGCGCGCAGCCGCAGACGGTGTAGAGGAAGTTGCGCAGCACCTCGATCCCCCACGGCGTGTGGGAGACCTCGGGGTGGAACTGCAGGCCGTAGAGCCGGCGTCGCCGGTCGGCCATGGCGGCGATGGGGGTGCGGTCGGTGTGGGCCAGCGCCGTGAAGCCCTCGGGCAGCGCGACGATCGAGTCGCCGTGGCTCATCCAGCAGATCAGGCGTGGCTCCAACCCGGCGAAGAGGTCGGCGCCGTCGTCGACGAACAGGCGGGTGCGGCCGTACTCGCGCTGGGCCGCCGCGGCGGTCCGCCCGCCGGGCAGGAGGTGGGCCATCAACTGCATGCCGTAGCAGATCCCCAGCGTCGGGATGCCGGAGGCAAAGAGCGACGGGTCGATACGCGGCGCCCCCGGCTCGTACACGCTGGCTGGCCCCCCGGAGAGGACCAGGCCCTGCGGCCGGTGCGCCAGGATCTGCTCCACCGGGGTATCGAAGGGGAGGATGAGGCTGTAGACCCGACACTCGCGGATGCGCCGGGCGATGAGCTGGGCGTACTGGGCGCCGAAGTCCAGGACGATGACCGGACGCGGCGCGGCGTCGGCCGGCGTCGCCACCACCCGGTGCGGCTGTGAGAGCGTCCTCAGCGTCCCTGTCCCACCTTCTGGCTGAACTGCGCCGCCTTGCCCTCGCTCCCCAGCGTGGGCGCCAGCACGATCTCCGCCCCGTGCATCTGGCGGATGGTGGCGGCGCCGCACATCCCCATCGCGATCCGCAGCGCCTCGGCCAGGTTGTGCGACCCGTCGTCGGTCCCCGCCGGCCCCAGCAGGATCTGCTGGAGCGTGCCGGTGGTGCCCACGCGGATGCGCGTGCCGCGGGGCAGCACGGCGTGCGGGGTGGCCATGCCCCAGTGGAACCCCCGGCCGGGGGCCTCTTCGGCCCTGGCCAGGGCCGAACCCAGCATCACCGCGTCCGCGCCGCAGGCGATGGCCTTGGCCACATCCCCGCCGGTGGCGATGCCACCGTCGGCCACCACCGGCACATAGCGGCCGGTGCGGCGCAGGTGGTCGTCGCGCGCGGCGGCCACGTCGCAGATGGCGGTGGCCTGGGGCACGCCGATGCCCAGGACCCGCCGGCTGGTGCAGGCGGCGCCGGGCCCGACCCCGACGAAGATGGCGGCCGCGCCCGCCTCCAGCAGCCCCATCGCCGCGTCGTAGCCGACGCAGTTGCCGGCCATGACCGGCGTGCGGTGCCGGCCGGTCAGCGCGCGCAGCGAGATCGTCCGACCCCGGGCGGAGCGGTGCTCCTCGGTGACCACGGTGGACTGGACCAGCAGGAGGTCGGCACCCGCCTCCTCGGCCAGCGGCGCTAGGCGCGCGGCTGCCGCCGGGGTCATCGAGACGCAGCACGTGGCGCCGGCGGCCTTGATGGCGCCGATGCGCGCGGCCACCAGGTCGTCCCGGATGGGCGCCCGGTAGAGGCGTTGCAGCAGCCCGATCACCTCGTCGGCCGGCGCCGAGGCGATGGCGGCCAGCGGCTCGGCGGGATCGGGGTAGCGGGTCTGCAGACCTTCCAGGTTCAGGACGGCCAAGCCGCCCAGCGCTGAGATGATGCCGGCGGTCCGAACATCAACGACGCTGTCCATGGCCGACGCGACGAAGGGGAGCCGGAAGGTGTACCCGCCCACCTCCCAGGAGCAGTCCACGTCCTCCGGATCCAGCGTGGAGGCGGCGGGGGCCAGGGCGATCTCGTCCAGGCTGAAGGTCCTCCGGATCGCGCGGCCGCAGCCCAGCCACTCGGTGGCGGCGTCGCGGTCCAGGACGCGGCTGGCCGCGCGCGTCGGCATCGGCGTCGTCATCGGCGGTCCACCCCCTCGGTCGTCATCTCCCCGTACAGCTCCGGTTTCAGCACGGCGATATACGGCAGGTTGCGGTACCGGCCGGCGAAGTCGAGGCCGTACCCGATCACGAACTTGTCGGGGATCTCAAATCCGCGGAAGTCGATGGGCACCTCGCGGATGCGCCGCGGCCGCTTGTCCAGCAGCGCGCAGACGCGCAGCGACGCCGGATAGCGGGCCTTCAGCGTCTCCAGCAGGTAGTCCATCGTCAGGCCGGTGTCGATGATGTCGTCCACGACGATCACGTGCCGGCCCTCGATGCTCTGGTCCAGGTCCTTGAGGATCCGCACGATCCCGCTGCTCGTGGTGCTGGCCCCGTAGGACTGGGTGGCCATGAAGTCGATCTGGCAGGGCACCGCGATCGCCCGCAACAGGTCCGCGAGAAAGACAAAGGCACCCGTCAGGATGCCCACCAGCAGCGGTTCTTTGTCGTTGTACTCCAGGGTGATGCGCCGGCCGAGTTCCCGGATGCGGTCCTGGAGGGCCGCCTCCGGGATGAGGACTTCTTCGACATCATCCACCAGGCCCAATGGCGGTCGGCTCCTCGTCGGGGTTTGGGTCATTATAGGGCCCTGAGGGGTGAGCGTCAATCCGCATAATCCCTGAACCTCAGGGAGGATTGTTCGGATTCCCGGTTGCTATCCCGGCCGGCTGCCCGGCTTCGTGGCCGGGACGCCGGCGCGGCACAGCGGACACGCTCCCGCAGGGAATGCCGGCAGGTCGAGGGTCAGGAGGGCCTGGAGCGGCACCTCGAATGTCCGCCGACCGCCGGTCCGGTCAACCAGCGCCGCCACGCCGGCCACGACCCCGCCGGCCTGGCGGACCAGCGCCGCCACCTCCGCCGTGCTCCCGCCCGTGGTGATTACGTCCTCGACGATGAGCGCACGCTCACCCGGCGCGACGGCGAATCCCCGCCGGAGCGCCAGCCGACCGTCGGCCCGCTCGGCGAACAGCGCGCGGACCCGGAGCGCCCGGCCGACCTCGTGGGCGACGATCACCGCGCCCAGCGCTGGACCGATCACCAGGTCGGGGCGAAGCGGCCGCGCCAGGTCGGCCAGGGCGCGGCCGAGCGCCTCGGCCTCGTCGGGATGCTGGAGGATGAGCGCGGACTGGACGTAGGCGCCGCTGTGGAGCCCGGACGAGAGCAGGAAATGCCCTTCCTGCACGGCGCCGTACCGGCGGAAGCGCGCCAGCCAGTCTTCGGTCACGGCGACTCCGTGATCTGCACCCCGGCCCCGAAACCCCCAGCCTCGCCCCCGGCTCCGCCGCGCCGCTGAGCCGCGGCGGCCATCTCCGCTGCGACCGCCTCCGCCGCCGCCAGGGGATCCGGCGCCCCGGTGATCGGCCGGCCCACGACGAGGTAGTCGGCACCGGCGCGCACCGCGAACCGCGGCGTCGCGGTGCGCGCCTGATCGTGCGGCGCGGTCCCGGCCGGGCGGATGCCCGGGGTGAGGACCCGGAAGTCGCCGCCGCAGCGCGATTTGATCCGGGCGCACTCGCGGGCCGAGGCGGTCACGCCGTCGAGTCCGGCCTCGCGCGCCGCCACCGCAGCCCGCAGGACGCTGGGCCCCACGC
>JAVKID010000110.1:0-8700 GCA_031459655.1 Candidatus Fervidifonticultor octavus
CACGTCCGAGTCGCGCAGGATGGCGAACTGGTTGGTCGTGGAGGGGTAGCCGCCGAACATCCCGGGGGACTCCGGTTGCTCGACGCCAAAGGTGTGCAAGATCTTGGTAGGGATGTCGTCGACCCCCCAGACGGTATACATCATGCTGATCCCCGCGCCCCCGCGGAACTTCCCCGCTCCGCCCGAGTCCGGCGTTTGCTTCCGGTACAGGTAGAGAATGGGATAGCGGTACTCATAGCTCTCCACGTCGGCGATGGTGGCCCGCACGGAGCTCGTGTGGCCGCCCGTGTCGATCCCGTCGCGCCAGCACTGTGCGCCGCTGCCACCGGCCATACCGTCGAGGAGGGGCCCCCCGAAGCGCTCGCCGTGGCCGTCGACGCCGAAGAGCTCCTCCAGCGCCTTGACCCCCTGCCAGCCCGCCATGGCCCGATCGCGGTACACGGGGCTGGCGCCGAGCATTTTGGCGATGGTGATGCTGGCCAGATTGCGTGCCTCCCAGATGGCCGTGGTGGTGGACTTGGAGACGCCGGCCGGCCACGCAGCGTGCACCACGGTCCCGGGGCGCGAGCGGACGGTGACGACCCGGAGCACGCCGGCAGGTGACCACGGGATGTCCCAACAGAGGTAGACCATCATGGCGCCCAGTACCGCCCCGACCAGGCCGTTGACGGTGCAGTTGATCACGGCGGGGGCCTGCGCGGCGGTCTCCGAGAAATCGAAGACGAGGTGGTCAGCCTCCTTGGTCATGGTGACGTGGCAGTCGTAGATGCGGTCGCCGAACTCGATGTACCCGCGGTGGCGCCACGTGCCGTCCGGCAGTTCCCGCAGCCGGGCACGCAGTCGCCGCTCGGTGTAGTCGATGATGTCGGCCATGGCCGCCTGCACCACCTCGTAGCCGAACTCCCGGAACGTCTCCAACAGGCGGCGCTTGACGACCTGGGCGGCGGCGACCTTGGCGCGGAGATCCAGGGCGAGCAGGTCGGGCAGCCGGGAGTTCTTCAGGTACGTGGCTTCGACATCGCGCCGGAACCGCCCGCCCTCGACCAGCTTGACAGGTCCGAAGAGCGGCTGTTCGCCAAAGATGTCGGCCGCACCCACCTGCACCTGCCCTGCCACCGGACCCCCGACGTCGATCACGTGCAGCGAGGCGCCGGTCCACGCGGCCAGCTGACCGTCCCAGAAGACCGGGCCAGCGACCATCACGCAGTTCTGATGGCAGACCGACACGTACGGATCATTGCAGAGGAAGACGTCGTCGGGCCCGAACCCCGGATTCTCCGCGAATTCCGTCTGCAGGTGCTTGACGAAGGGAGCCAGGGTGGTTGCCTGCGCGCAGATAAACGTGTCGATGTAGACCAGGTCGCCCGATGCGGTCATGATCCCCGTGTTCATGTCGAACACTTCTGTCGCCACCGGTGAGCCCGACAGTCGGCTGATGGTCCGGGCGCCTTCGTCGTTGATGTACCAGAGGCGGTGCCGCAGGATCTCAAAGGTCTTGGGATCCAGCCGCAGTCCGCTTGCTGCAATCGCCATGTCGTTCCCTCCTCGGACGATCCCGCCGGCGAGGTGGCTCCGCTCGCGCTAGGGAGGGGAACCGCCGCCGTACCGGGGACGCTGCAACAGATGCGCCTCCATGTCCGCCCGCACGCTGGCAATGTGTCGGCGTACTGCCGCGTGGGCCGCGTGCGGGTCCCCCGAGCGCACGGCCTCGTAGATCTGGCGGTGCTCCAGCACCGACCGCGCCGGCCGCCCCGGCGTGTCGAAGACCGCCGCCCGCTCCGGCACCAGCTGTCGACCCAGGGTGCTGGCCAGGTCCCGCAGCACGGCATTCCCGGCGCAACGGGCCAGCCCGTCATGGAACAGTAGATCGGCGTCCACCAGCACAGCGATATCAGGGCCGTCGCTGCCGGCGGCCATCTGTTCCACCGCCTCCTCCATCTGCGTCAGCCCATCGGCGCCCTGACGCTTGGCGGCCAGTTCGGCGACGAAGGCTTCCAGGCCCTCGCGGACCTCGAGCAGCTCGAGGACACGCTCCCGGTGGCGCAGGACCCAGTCCCGCCATTCCCTGCGCAGCCCGTCCGTGTCTCCCGGCGTGGCACGCACGAAGGCGCCCTCTCCCTGCCGGATTTCCAGCAGCCCGATGGCCTCGAGCAACTGGAGGGCTTCCCTCACGGTGCCCCGGCTGATCTGGAACTGTGCGCTCAATTGGCGCTCGCTGGGCAAGCGGTCGCCGGGCCGCAGGGCGCCGTCCTGGATCAACCGCCGAATCTGGCGGACCGCCTGCTCCTTCAAGCGGACCGGCTGGATCGGTTTCAGCCTGAGGTTCATGCCGTACTCCTCCACTACGCCGATGGTCGCCTATCTCACGTACGGGATCCCCAGGGCTGCGGGAGGCCGCACCGTTCCCTGGCGCAGCGCGAGCACCGCGATCGTCGCCAGGTAGGGGAGGCTGAGGAGGATCTCGTACGGCACGGCGGCCGACTGCACCTGAACCTGAAACTGGAGCATGTCGATGAAGCCGAAGAGGAGCGCGGCCAGCAGACACGTCCAGGGCCGCCACCCGCCGACGATGACGATGGCGATGGCGATCCAGCCCCGACCGGCGGTCATGCGCGCGCTGTAGATGTGCACCTGATCGATGGTCAGCAGGGCGCCCGCTAGCCCGGTGAACGCGGTGCCGATCAGCAGCGCGACCACCCGGTAGCGGTCGACCGCGATGCCGTTGAAATCCAGCGCCTCCGGGGACTCTCCGGCGGCCCGGATGATCATGCCTGTTCGCGTGTGTCCTAGGAAGTGGGCGGCCAGCGCGATCAACAGGATCGCCCCATAGAAGGCGGCCGAGCGATTGAACACCACAGGCCCGATGATCGGCATCTCGTGCAGGAAGGGCACCGGGATGGTCGGCATCGGCGCGATCCGTGGTGGGCTCGACGCGTGCAGGAACTGATGCTTGTACAGCATGTTGGCCAGGCCGATGCCGATGGGGACCAGCAGCAGCCCGTTGATGACCTGCTCGGTCTTGATCACGATGCTCCAGGCGACCTTGAGGGCTCCAAGCCCTGCGCCGGCGATTGCGCCGGCCAGCAGCCCCAGCCACCCGCTCTCCGTCCAGAAGGTCACCACGAAGCCTGTGGCCGCACCCAGCAACATGACCCCTTCGTGCCCGAGATTGAGCACGCCGGACTGTTCATTGATGGCGGCGCCCACGGCCGTCAGGCCGACGACGAGGGCGAAATTGGAGGCGAAGAACAACGCGCCGGTGAGGAGTTGCTCAAGGCCGGAGACGTCGATCATCATGACGGCGACCGGCCTTTCCAGATCAGGGTGTCACCTGCGAGGATGCACAGGACCAGGACGGCCGCAAAGACCTGGACAAAGTCTGTGGGGATGCCGAACTCGACCTGGATGCCTTCGCTTCCCACCGCCAGACCAGCCAGCAGGAGCGCCGACGGAACGGCGCCAAGCGGGTGGCACCGGGCGAGCAGGGCGACCATGATCGCCGTGTATCCGAAGCCCGGGGAGAGATCGCCGATGAGCCGGTGCGCCGCGCCGAGGACATGGACGGCTCCCGCCAGCCCCGCCAGCATGCCGCTGATGAGGAAGACCATGATGATGGTACGGTCGACACGGATCCCTACTGCGCGGGAGGCCCAGGGGTTGGTGCCGATGGCTTTGATTCGAAAACCGTACGTCGAGTAGTGCATCACGTACAGGAGGACGGGCACCAGCGCCAGGGCCATGATCAGGCCGATGTGCAAGCGCGTTCCGGCGAGCCTTGGCAGATCGAACACGCGGGGAAACGGGGGGGTCTGGAGAATGCCGGCGAAGGGGTCGCGGAACACCGTACGGATCACCCAGTGCATGGCGAGGATTCCCACGAAGTTCAACATGAGCGTGGACACGACCTCATTGACCTGACGGGAGACGCGCAGCCAGCCAGGGAGCAGCGCCCAGAGCATCCCTGCGGCGGACCCGGCCGCCAGCATCAGCAGCAGGCCTGGAAGACGCGGGGTCGTGGGCGGCAGCGTGAAGACCAGGGCTGCAACGGCGATGGCGGCGGCGTGAAATTGGCCTTCGCCACCCACTGTCCATACCCGGGCTCGATAGGCCAGACCGTATCCGAGGGCGATGAGAAGCAACGGGGTGGCATAGAGCAGCATGTCGGTGAATCCCGAGCGGCTGCCGACGACCGTCTCCAGCATCGTGCGGAATGCCGCGAGCGGGCTGATGCCCAGCGCCCACATGAGCAGCGAGCCGACCAGCAGACCCGTGCCGAGCGGCACCACGATCATGCCTGCCAGCCGCACCGCCTGGCGCACGCCGCCTGTAGAGCGCCAGACGGCGTGCACCCGCACCGGCCTCAGCTCAGTGGCCTCGGATAGGAGATTCGCCCGCGTGGTTTCCATCACCGCCGGCAGACGCCAGCCCGGCCATGGCGGCGCCGAGCGCCGCCCTCGTAACCGTCTGCGCGTCCCAAATCCCCATGAGTCTGCCCTGGTAGATTACCCCGATCCGGTCGCACAGTCCCTGCAGCTCGTCAAGGTCCGAGGAGATGAGGAGCACCGCGGCGCCGGCCGATGCCACCCTCCGCAACTGGCCGCGCACGAAGGTTGACGTCGCGACATCCAGCCCCGCCGTCGGCTGGGCCGCAACCACTACCGCCGGGAGACGATAGAGTTCGCGGGCGACGACGACTTTCTGACCGTTGCCGCCGGACAAGTGCCGGACCAGCGCTCGGCGGCGGGGCGGATGGATCCCGAACGTCGCGATGGCATTGTCCGCGTCGGCGAGCGGCTGCGGCCGACGGGTGGGCGCCAGAGCCCACGGGTCCCCACCGGCCGCATGGCGCAGGAGGAGGTTTTCCGCGACGGTGAGGTCGAGCGCCACCCCCCAGCGGGGACGATCCGACGGGATGTAGGCGACGGCGGCACGCCCGGAGTGCCCCTGACTGTCGCCGTTCCCGTCGAGCGCGATCGTCCCGGCGGTCGGGGTGAGAAGACCCGCGGCGGCGAACTCCAGCTCGCGCTGGCCGTTTCCCTCGACACCGGCGATGCCGAAGATCTCTCCGCTGCGCACGGTGAAGGTCACGTCGTGCAGCGGCCGCGATGCGAGGTCGCTTCCGCCTGCGGGGGAGACACAGACAGCCCGGAACTCCAGGATCGGGCGCCCCTGGTTGCGCGCCGACCGGGGGGAGGCCGCCGACCACGAGGCCTGTGCCGGCGGTTCGCGCTGACCCATCATGGCCGCGACCAGGGCGTCGGCGGACAGGTCGCCGGGGCCCAGGGTCGCAACCCTGCGACCCTGGCGGAGCACCGTGACCCGGTCCGCCACGCCGAGCACCTCCAGGATCTTGTGGGTGACGAGCACGACGCTCCGTCGTTCGTTCTTCGTCATCGCCGCCAGCATCTGCAGGAGCCGATCGACCTCCCGGGGGGTCAGGACGGATGTGGGCTCGTCCATCAACAGCACGCGAGAATCGTGATAGAGGGCCCTGAGGATCTCGACCCGCTGGCGTTCGCCCATCGAGAGACGCCCCACGGCCGCGGTGGGGGCGATCTGCAGCCCATACTGTTCGCTCAACGCCATCAGGCGGCGCTCCACGTCCCTCAAGAGGTGTCGGTGCGGTCTCCCCCGCGGGTCGAGCCCCAGGGCGATGTTCTCCGCGACGGTGAGCGTGGGGACAAGGCGGAACTGCTGCGGGATCATCGCGATGCCCCGTTCCAACGCGTCGCGGGGACCCCGCAACGCAACGGGCGCGCCATGGACGCGAATTTCACCGGCGTCCGGCTGATAGAGGCCATAGAGAATGCTCATCAGCGTGGTCTTCCCTGACCCGTTCTCCCCGAGGAGTCCGTGGATCTCCCCGAGTGCGAGGTCGAAGTCCACATGGTCGTTGGCCACGACGTGGCCAAAGCGCTTGACGATCCCGCGCATGACCACGGAAGCACCCATGTTGATCATCGCCTGCGTCCGCTGCCAGCGTCAGTCAAATGAGATCGGGATGTCGAAGGTCCCTCGTTCGATCCGCGTGATGTAGGCTTTCAGCGTGCGCACCGCGCTCGGCGGCAGCGTCGCGAGGACCTCGTCGTTGACCTTGAATGTGGTGATCCCCTGCTTGGCTTTACCGGCGTAGTATTTCGCTGGCCGGAACGTCCCTTTCTGGAGATCATCGAGCAGCTCGCCGATCCCCTTGTAGCTGTCCCAGAAAAGGCTTCCCAGGACGTTCTTCGGAGCCAGCGGCGACATATCGTACACGTAGCCCACCGCCCAGACTCCGCGCTCTCGGGCTGCCTCGATCGTCCCCCGCGCAGGGCCGCTGCCGCAGATCGAGAAGACGTCGGCGCCGCGGTCGATCAAGGACAGCGCCAGGGCCTTGGCCTTGGCGATATCCACGAAGTTGCCGACGTAGACGGGCGAAATCTCAAGCCCGGGTTTGACCTCGCGCGCGCCGTCACGGAACGCGTTGAAGATCGCCCTGCACCCCGGGAAGGGGATACCCCCAACGAAGCCGAGCTTCCCGGATTTTGTGACATGGGCGGCCACCACACCGGCGAGGTACGAGGCCTCCCACACGGGGGTGTCGTAGGCCGCGAGGTTCGTGTCGCGGTCTCTGCTGCCAAAGCTGGGCCAAGCGAAATTGAGGTCGCGGAACTCCGCGGCCACCCGGAAGACCGCATCGCGGAATGTGCCGCTGTGCGCGATGATGAGATCGGGCCGTCGCTCGGCGTACCGTCGAAGGACCCGCTCGGCTTCCGCGGGTTCGACGCTTTCCGTATACGTGTAGGTGATCCGGCCTTCGCGCTGATGCCGTAGCAGCCCCACGTGTAGGGCCTGCGTCCAGGTCAGGTCATTGGCCTCGGCCGGCAGGACCGCGGCGACTCGAAGCCTGGCCATCCCGCCTGACGCCGGCGTTTGCCACCCAACAAGACCCACGCCGAAGATCCCTGCGAGCACCAGCACTCTCCAGCGCGCTCCTCCCATGGCTTATCCCCCCTCGGGTGATGTGGTGCTGTCCGAAGATTGTGGCGAACCCCCGTGGCCAAAATAGTGCCCCTCCGCAGCTGGCGCCGCGCCCGGCAGGCGCGAGGCCGCATCCCGGACCGCGTCAACAATGTTCTGATAGCCGGTGCACCGACAGAGGTTGCCCGCCAGCGCCTCACGGATTTCGCGCTCGTCGGTGAGCCCGGGCCGTTCGCCCAGCAGGTGCACCACCGTCAGCAGGATGCCTGGCGTGCAGAACCCGCACTGGAGGGCGTGGTGCTCCCAGAACGCGCGCTGCAGCGGATGCAACGCCTCACCGCGGGCCAGGCCCTCAACGGTCGTGATCCGGGCACCGTGTGCCTGCACAGCGAACATCAGGCACGAGCGCACCGGCTCACCGTCCAGGAGGACCGTACAGGCCCCACAGATGCCGTGTTCGCAGCCCAGGTGCGTGCCGCGGAGTTCCAGGTCCTCACGCAGGAAATCCGCGAGCAACCGGCGAGCCTCAACCTCCGCGGTGAGATCGGTCCCGTTGACATTCAGCCTAATGTGATGCCGCGATCCCATGGCTCTGCCCCGCCCTGCCCGCTGCCACCTCCAGCGCGCGGGCCCCCATGATGGCTGCCAACCTCTTGCGGTACCAGGCACTGGCGTGGATGTCCCCTGCGGGATCGACCGCCTCGCTCACCCGGTGTCCGACGTCGCGGAAGATCTCGCGGTCTGGGCGTGCGCCCCTCGTCATCTCCTCGAGCCAGGAGGCCGTGTACGGGACGCCACCGACCCCGCACAACGCCAGGCGCGCCAGGTCGATCCGGCCGTTGGCGTCGAGATGGACGAGCGCCGCTGCGCCCACGATCGCATAATCGCCGTGCCGTCGCGCAAACTCCACAAATGCCCAGCCTGTCCCCAAAGGAAGCGGTGGTACCCGGACCTCCACCAGGAGTTCTTCCGGCAGCAGGGCCGTGGTCAGGGGGCCGACGAAGAAGGTTGCTGCGGGTAGCGTGCGCTCGCCCTGCACAGCGTGCCGCAGCACGAACTGGGCCTGCAGTGCAACCATGGCGGCCGGCAGTTCCGCCGCGGGGTCCGCATGCGCGAGGCTCCCGCCCAGGGTGCCGCGTGTGCGGATCTGGACATGCCCCACCTGGGCCGCCGCGGCGGCGAGGAGCGGGGCCCGCGCGGAAATCGTAGGATCCCGCTCGAGGGTGCGGTGACGCACCATTGCGCCCAGACACAGCTCGCCGGCGTTGAGCTGCACACGGAAGAGCGCGTCGATCCGGTTGAGGTCAATCAAGGCGGCCGGGCGGACCAGACGCATATTGAGCAGCGGGACCAGGCTCTGGCCGCCAGCAAGTGGCCGGGCATCCCCGCCCAGGTCGCGCAGCAGACGCAGCGCGTCGTCGAGCGAGCGTGGCGCGAAATACTCGAATGCCGGCGGCTTCATGTCGGGCGCCCCCGCGCCCGGTCGATCGCCTCCAGGACGCGCTCGGGCGAGAGCGGCGTCTCCGTGAACTTGACCCCGAAGGGCTCAAGGGCATCCTCGACGGCGTTCACCACCGCCGCCGGTGGGCCGATGATACCAGCCTCGCCGACCCCCTTCATCCCTCCGGGAATAATGGGCGATGGTGTCACATCGTGATCGATGCGGAAACGTGGGATCTCGGCAGCCGTGGGAATCAGGTAGTCCATGAAGGTGCGGGTCAGCGGTTGCCCCACCTCATC
>JAVKID010000111.1:0-8435 GCA_031459655.1 Candidatus Fervidifonticultor octavus
TCCAGCACGTAGTCCATGGTGTTCTCCAGACCCCCGGCCGCCCGGGCCAGAGCGGCCAGCGCGCGCTCGACCCGGACGTTGTCACGCTCGGCCCGCACCCGGCGGGTCCGCTCGACCTGGCGGCGCTCGACCTCGGGGTCGATGCGCAGAATCGGGATCTTCGGTTCCTCGGGGACGGTGAACTCGTTGACCCCCACGATGATGCGCTCCTTGCGCTCAACCTGCTGTTGGAACCGGAACGCGGCGTCGGCGATCTCGCGCTGCGGATAGCCGGCCTCGATGGCGGCGACCATCCCGCCCATGGCGTCGATGCGGCCAATGTAGTCCCAGGCGGCTTCCTCGACCTGGTGGGTCAGCGCCTCGACGAAGTAGGACCCGCCCAGGGGATCCACGGTGGAGGCGACGCCGGTCTCGAAGGCGAGGATCTGCTGGGTGCGCAGGGCGACGGTCACCGCCTCCTCAGTGGGCAGCGCATAGGTCTCGTCCATGGAGTTGGTGTGGAGCGACTGGGTTCCGCCCAGGACCGCCGCCAGCGCCTGCAGCGCGACGCGCGCGATGTTGTTGAGCGGCTGCTGCGCCGTCAGCGACACACCCGCGGTCTGCGCGTGGGTGCGCAGCCACCACGACCGAGGCTGCCGGGCACCGAACCGCTCGCGCATGATCCTCGCCCACATGCGCCTGGCGGCCCGGAACTTGGCGATCTCCTCGAAGAAGTCGCTGTGCACGTCGAAGAAGAAGGACAACCGCGGTGCGAAGGCGTCTACCTCCAGCCCGGCGTCGAGGCCCGCCTGCACGTAGGCGATGCCGTCGGCCAGGGTGAAGGCCAGCTCCTGCACCGCGGTGGCCCCGGCCTCGCGGATGTGGTAGCCGCTGATGCTGATCACGTTCCACCGGGGCAACTCGCGGACCCCGAAGGCGAGCATGTCCTGGATCAGGCGCATGCTGGGCCGGGGCGGCACGATCCACTCTTTCTGGGCGATGAACTCCTTCAACATGTCGGTCTGGGTGGTGCCCCCCAGCTGCGCCCGGGGCACACCCTGCTTCTCCGCCACGGCCAGGTACATGGCCAGCAGGACGTTGGCCGGCGCGTTGATGGTCATCGAGGTGGTCACGCGGTCGAGGGGGATCCCCCTGAACAGGATCTCCATGTCGGCCAGCGAATCCACCGCGACGCCCTCGCGGCCCACCTCGCCCACCGCGCGCGGGTGGTCGGAGTCGTAGCCCATCAGCGTGGGCATGTCGAAGGCCACCGACAACCCCGTCTGCCCGTGTGCCAGCAGGTAGTGGAAGCGGCGGTTGGTATCCTCCGCCGTGCCGAACCCGGCAAACTGGCGCATCGTCCACAGCCGGCCGCGGTACATGTCGGGGTGGATGCCGCGCGTGAAGGGATACTCACCGGGCCGTCCCAGGGCCTGGGAGGGCTGTGGTGGGAGATCGTCCGGCCCGTAGACCGCCTTCACGGGAATCCCAGACAGCGTCTCTGTCGGAGGCCCGAGCCTGCGCGTGAGGATCTCCATCAGCTGCCCTCCTCAGTGGGGAGCCTTGCCCACGCTGCGTTCGAGCACCTCGACCACATCCATCGGCCGGGTGGACGACTCCAGCGCCGCCGCGCCGTCTTCCAGCATCAGCAGGCAGAACGGGCAGGCGGTCGCGACGACCTCGGCGCCGGTGGCGGCGGCGTGCCGCGCGCGCACATGGTTGATCCGCTGGCCGACGCGGTCCTCCACCCAGTAGAGTCCGCCGCCGGCCCCGCAGCAGAACCCCTTCTCCCGGCACTGGGCCATCTCGACCGCCCGCGCGCCGGGGATCGCCCGCAGCACCCGGCGGGGCGCCTCATACTCGCCATTGTGCCGCCCCAGGTAGCACGGATCGTGGAAGGTGACAGCCGCCGCCACCGGGACGGTGGGCCGCAGGCGGCCTTCGTCGATCAGGTGGGCCAGCAACTGCGTGTGGTGCCACACCTCGTAGTGTCCTCCCAGATCGGGGTACTCGTGCCTGAAGGTATTGTAGCAGTGCGGACACAGGGTGACGATCTTGGCGACGCCGCGGCGGTCGAGCGTCTCGATGGTTCGGCGCGCCAGATCGCAGAACAGGTACTCGTTGCCGATGCGACGCGCCGGATCACCGCTGCAGCCTTCCTCATCACCCAGGATCCCCACATCCAGCCCCGCGGCCTGCAATACCCGCACCAGGGCCCGCAGCGGCGCATGGTTGCGCTCGTTGAGCGCCGCCGCGCAGCCCACCCACAGCAGCCACTCGGCGCGGTCGCCCTTGGAGAGATCCTTGACCTCCACCCCGGCGATCCAGGCCGTGCGCGCCAGCCCGGCGCCCCGGAACGGGTGGCCGCGGGCCTCCAGGCTGCGCAGCGCCTCGCCCATGGTCTCGGGCAGGCTGGCCTCCTCCATCACCAGGTGCCGGCGCATCTCCACGATCTTGGGCACGTGCTCGATGAAGACCGGACACGCCTCCATGCAGGCCATGCAGGTCACACAGGCCCACAAGGCCTCGGGCGCCACCACCTGTCCGCCCAGGGCGCGGGAGGAGGCGCCGTCGGTCCGGTGCATCTCGTCGCGCAGGTCCAGGACCACGTGCATCGGCGAGAGCACCTTGCCCGTCAGGGCGGCCGGACAGACCGCGGTGCACCGGCCGCACTCCGTGCACACATCCAGATCGAACAGGTCCTTCCACGTCAGGTCGGAGAAGGCCGAGGCCCCGAAGCGCTCGGTCCTCTCGAAGTCGATCAGGCCGACCCCCGCCGGGTTCTGGAGGGGCTGGAGATACGTGTTCACCGGGGCCAGCACCAGGTGGAAGAGCTTCGAGTAGGGGATGTAGGCGACGAACGCCATGGAGAGCAGGAAGTGCCCCCACCAGAACCCGGCGTGGGCGAGCCGGATCGCGCCCTCGGACAGCGCCGCCGCCCTGACCATGCCCGCGACGGCGTATCCAACCGGCGACCAGGCCCCCCAGGGGTCGCGGGTCCCGGCGATGCGCAGGCCCTCGACGACGAACCCTGTGACCAGGATGAGTTCGAACAGCCAGAGGATGACCGCATCGGAGAGGACCCCGCGGCGTAGCCGCGGCGACCTGACCAGGTAGCGCATCGCCAGAGCGCAGGCCACCCCGGCGGCCGCGGCCAGCCCCATCACGTCGAGGGCCGCCGACTGGAAATACAGGTAGAAGGCCCCCTGCATGATCCGGATCTTCAGGTCCTGATGGATGAACACGACCGTGGTGCCGGCGAAGAGGAACAGGAAGCCCCAGAAGAACGCCAGGTGAGAGGCCCCGGCGACCCGGTCCGCGAGCAGACGGCCGTGGGCGAAGACGTGCCGCAGCACCGCGCGCAGCCGCGGCCCCACCGGGCGCAGCCGCGAGACGGGCCGGCCGCGGCGCCACAGGCGCCCGCGGCGCCAGATCCCGTAGCCCATGATGCCCACGGCCACCAGGGCCACCAGGTACATGAGCACCACGCCGAGGGCGGGGATGTTCCAGTAGATCTCTCGGGTGGGCACCATCCGGACGATCGCCTCCGGGGCGGCCGTCGCTCCGCGCTACCGGCCCTGGAGTTCTTTCACCTTGGCGATCAGCGCGGGGACGACCTCTCGGTAGTCGCCCACGATGCCCAGGTGCGCCACCGAGAAGATCGGCGCGTCGGGGTCGCGGTTGATGGCGACGATGGTGCGGGCCCCGGACACGCCGGCGACGTGCTGGGTGGCCCCGGAGATGCCCACCGCGATGTAGAGCGCCGGTCGGATCGTCTTCCCTGTCTGGCCGATCTGCCAGGAGATGGGGACCCACCCGGCGTCCGCCGGAGGGCGCGACGAGCCCACGGCGCCGCCCAGCACCTCCGCCAGTTGCTGCAGGACCTTGAAGCCTTCCGGACCGCCCAGGCCCCGTCCGCCGCCGACGACGATCTGTGCATCCTCCAGCCCCACTTCCGCCTGTTCGCGCCGGACCTCCCGCACCCTGGTCCCCAGCGCGGCGCCGTCGATCGCCACCGGCACCTCCTCCACAGTTCCCGTCGACGGCCTCGGCTCCGGCACGTCCAGCGCCCGGGGCTTGACCGTGAGCACCGCGGGCCGCTTCGCCACCGCCAGGGTCGCCATCGCCCGGCCGCCGTAGACCTGGCGCCGGACCAATAGCGCGCCGCCCTCGACGGCGACATCCACCGCCTCGGTGACCAGCGCGGCGCCCATCCGGGCGGCGAGCCGGGGGCCGAGTTCCCGACCCACCGTGTCGGCGCTGACGAGCACGATGCCTGGCTGGACGCGGCGCACGATCTGCTCGGTGGCGATCAGCGCGGCGTCGGTCTGCCCGGAAGTCAGCAGGGGATGGTCACAGCGGTAGATCGCCGCCACCCCGTGCCGCTGCAACGTGTCGGCCGCCTCGGCCAGGTGCGGCCCGGATCCGAGCAACGCCGCGGCGATCCCTCCCTCCCCCGACCCCTCCAGCGCCCGCGCGGCCGCCACCAGCTCGAGGCTGCTGCGGGAGAGGGCCCCATCCAGCGCACTGGCCACCACGCAGATGCCGGCCATCTCGACGTCTCCTCTACACCAGTTTCAGATCGCGCAACCGTCGCGCCAGCGAGGCGGCCTGCTCGACCGGATCGCCGTCGAGGAACTCGCACGTCGCGGTCCGCTGGGGGACCACCACCTCACGGACCTCGACGCCGGATCCGTCGGCGCCGCCGGAAGGCAGCGCCAGGTCCCCCGCGGGCCAGCTCTGAACCGGCTTCCGCTTGGCCGCCACGATGTCCTTGACCTTGGGCAGCCTCGGCCGGTTGGCCTCGTCGCTGGCGATGGACACCACCGCCGGCATCCGCACGTCGACCTCGTGGAACCCGTCGTCGGCCACCCGCCGGACGAGCAGGCCGCCGTCGGCGGGCTGGACGCGGGCGGCAAACGTCACGCAGGAGGCCCCCAGCATCTCGGCCAGCAGCGGCGGGACCACGCGCTCCACCCAGTCGGCCGACTCGCACCCGCACAGGATCAGGTCGTAGGCGCCGATGCGCCGGATCGCGGCGGCCAGCAGACGGGCCTTCTCGACGCCCAGCAGGTCGGGCGCCTGCGGATGATCCACCACCACCGCCTGGTCGGCCCCCATGGCCAGCGCCAGGCGGACGGCGTCCCCCAGGGCCGCCGCCGGTCCCACCGTCAGCGCGGTGACCTGTGCGCCCCCGCGGTCCTTGAGCTGGAGGGCTACCTCCAGCGCGTTCTCGTCGTACGTCGAGATCACCAGCGGTCGGCCCTCGCGGACCTGGCGCTTCGTGGCCGGGTCGATGGCGAAATCCCGGACCGGGAGTTCGGGGTCCACCACCTGTTTGAGACAGACAACGATGTCCACGGGCCCTCCCCCTAGCGTCGGCCGAGCAGATGCCGGGCGATCACCAGCCGCTGGATCTCGGAGGTCCCTTCGTAGATCTCGGTGATCTTGGCGTCCCGGAAGTAGCGCTCGACCGGATAGTCCTGGATGTAGCCATAGCCGCCGAAGAGCTGCACCGCCTTGTGCGCGGCGAACATGGCGGTCTCCGACGCCGCCAGCTTGGCCATGGCGGCCTCCCGGGTGTGCGGCCGACCGGCGCCGCGCAGCACCGCCGCACGGTAGGTGAGTTGCCGCGCCGCCTCGATCCGCGTGGCCATGTCGGCGAGCGCCCACTGCACCGCCTGGAACGCGGCGAGCGGCGCGCCGAACTGCTGGCGCTGTTGCGCGTGGACGGCGGACTCCTCCAGGCAGGCCCTGGCGATGCCCAGGGCCTGGGCGGCGATCCCGATCCGGCCGCCGTCCAGCGTGGCGAGCGCGATCTTCCCGCCCTCGCCCCGCGCGCCCAGGAGACTGGCGGCGGGCACCCGGCACTCCTCGAAGACGAGTTCGGCCGTCGACGAGCATCTGATCCCCAGTTTCTTCTCGACCTTCCCCACGCGGAGGCCAGGGGATGTCTTCTCCACGATGAAGGCGGAGATGCCCCGCGCCCCGGGGATGTCCTCACTGCGGGCATACACGATGCAGACATCGGCCTCCACGCCGTTGGTGACGAAGAGCTTCGTGCCCGAGAGCACCCACTCGTCGCCGACGAGCCGAGCGGTGGTGCGCAGCGACATGGCATCGGACCCGGCCGCGGGCTCGGTGAGACAGTAGCACCCGAGCCAGCGGCCCGAGGCCAGCGCCGGGAGATAGCGCCGCTTCTGCTCCTCGGTGCCCCATCGCAGGATCGGTTCACAGACCAGCGAGTTGTTGACCGTCACGATCGTCTGGAACCCCGCCGACGCCCGCGCCAGTTCCTCCTGGGCGATGACGTAGGCCAGGGGGTCCAGGCCCGCGCCGCCGTATTCCTCGGGTACGGTCATCGCCATCAGGCCCAGCGCGGCGGCCCGGGCCACGGCCTGGGCGGGAAACCGGGCCGTGTGATCGAGGTCGGCGGCGATCGGCAGCAGTTCGCGGGCGGCGAACTCCCGGACCGTGGCCTGGAGCATCCGGTGTTCGTCAGACAGGACGACCGCCATGCCGCCCTCGCCACTCCTCCTCCCCTACTTCTTCGCGCTGGAAGGAACCCCCTCTCCCGCCGGTGTAGTGGAGCGGTGGCATGCTGGAGACCCTCATCGTGGTCCTGGTCGTCCTGGCTGTGCTGGCCGCTGCCGGGGGGCTCGGGGTCTATCGCCGTCTCACCGGTCTCCGCAGCCGCCTGGCGGAGCACATCCGGACGGCCGCGCCGGAGATGCACGTCGACCTCACCGAGGCCGGCCTGGCGGTGCAGGTGCTCGGGACCCGCATCGAGGTGGACCTGCCCGCGCTGGCCCGCCGCCGACCGCGCGGGATGGATGAGCGCGCGTGGTTTGATTCCATCGTCGCCGGCCTGAGGTCCAGGGTCCCCATCCCGGATCCTCCGCCCTATCCCCTCGTCGCGGACCGGATCGTCCCGCACCTGAAACCGGCCGACTACGTCGGGGTCTTCGAGCGCTACCCTCCCGGGCTGCGCCTGGCCTGGCGCGAGTTCTCCCCCGGCGTGGCCGTCGTCTACGTCATCGCCGGGCTCCACCGGTGGACGCTGGTGACCGCCGCGATGGCCCGCGCCTGGGGCCTCTCGCCTCAGGCGCTGCACGAGGTCGCCCTGGCAAACCTCCGGGCGCAGACGGTGAGGATGCTCCCTGAGGTGGGCGGCCCGCAGCGCCGCTATGAGCACCTGGACGGGTTCGATGCGACGCGGATCCTGGCAGCCGACCTGGTCGTTCCGCCCGACGTGGTGGACCCACTCGTGGCGATCCCCGAAGAGACGGTCCTCTGGATCGGGCCGGCTTCGGAACGCACCGCGCTGGCCGACGAGGCCCGGGCGCGGTTTCGGGCGTCGAGCCGTCCCCTGACGCCGCACCTCTACCGCCTGACGCCGGCCGGCGCGGTGGTGGCCGACTCCGCCGGGGCCGACCCCGGAGCCCGTTGACACGCCGGCCGCAGGGGTCAGCGCGAGCCGGTCCGGTAGTACCGCCACTCCAGCCGGCCGGTGGCGCCCTGCAGGCCCAGCCGCGTGTTGCCCAGCGTGTTGCGGACCACCGGCTGGGTCTTGGGGTTGGTGAAGAACATCACCGGCACCTGCTCGGCGACGATCTCCTGCCAGCGCCAGTACAGGGCGCGGCGCCTGTCGGGGTCCACCTCCCGCGCCACCTGCTCGAAGATCCGGTCGATCTCGGCCTCCCACGCGGTGGCCGGCCTCGCCTGCCGCGGGTTCCAGTCGTGCAGGCTGCCCGAACTCATCCAGTACGTCCGCGCGGTCCCCGGCTCGACGTCTCCGGTCAGCCCGATGATGATCGCGTCCCAGGTGAAGGTGTTGTCCAGTTTGGTGACCAGCGTGCTGAAGGGCTCGGGGGCGAACAGCACCCTGATGCCGAGCCGGGCGAAGTCCTGCCGGACGATGTTGCCGATGGCCACCCCGTCGGGGCTCTGGGCGCTCGTGGAGAGGACGAACTCCACCACCGCGCCCGCAGCGTCGCGCAGGAGCCCGTCGGCGCCCTTGCGGTATCCGGCCTCCTCCAGGAGCCGCTGGGCGCGGGCGAGGTCGTACGGATACCGGGGGAGGTTCGGGTGGTAGTAGCGCCGGTTGGCGATGCTCACCGGGCTCCAGGCGGGCGTGGCGCGGCCGGCGTAGACCTGGCGCACGATCGTCTCCCGGTCGATGGCATGGTTCAGGGCCCGGCGGAACCGGACATCCTGGAACCAGGTGCGTTTGGGCGGCTGGATCCCCCGGGGATTCTGGTTGAACACGAGGTACTCTGAAGAGAACGTCTCCGGCCCGTCGTAGATGGTGTAGTTGCCGGCCCGCTCGCCCCGCTTGAACTCCGCGTACTCGCGCGGGCGCGCATTGTACAGATCGATCTCCCCCGAGAGGAACTTCAACTTCTCGGCGTCCACGTTTGGCACGATCTGCAGGACCACCCGATCCAGGTAGGGCA
>JAVKID010000112.1:0-8362 GCA_031459655.1 Candidatus Fervidifonticultor octavus
GCCGGCCCGATCCTGGGTGCGGTCGTCGTGCGGCTGGTCGATGAGGTCCTTACTGTCCGGGTGGGGACCGAGGCTGCGCGCATTCTCTTTGGCCTGGGGCTGGCCCTGGTGATCGTGCTGCTTCCCGATGGGGTACTGCCGTACCTGGAGCGGCTTCGACGGCGCTCCCCCCGGCCTGAGGCCGTGCCGGCAGCACAGGCGCGGCCCTAACCGGCATGCTGCATGTCAGTGGCGTCTCCAAGCGCTTCGGCGGCCTGGTGGTGTTACGCTCGGTGAGCTTCCAGGTCGCTGAGGGGGCCATCGTCGGCCTGATCGGTCCCAACGGCTCGGGCAAGACGACCCTGTTCAATGTCATCACGGGCTTCCATCCGCCGGATGCCGGGGATGTGGTCTTCATGGGCCGCCGCCTGATGGGCCTGGCTCCGTTTGAGATCGCGCGAACCGGTATCGCCCGGACGTTCCAGGTGGTTCGACCGTTTGCGGGGCTGACCACTACAGACAACGTCGCCGTTGCGGTCCTCTACGGCCGGGGAGCGCGCCACGTGCGCGAGGCGAGGGCTGAGGCTCGTCACTGGTTGCGGTATGTAGGCCTGGAAAGTGCGGCGGACGCGCCGGTCAGTGCGCTTACGCTGGGAGAGAAGAAGCGTTTGGAGCTGGCCCGGGCACTGGCCACCGGGCCGAGGTTGCTGCTGCTGGACGAGGTATTCGCTGGCCTTAATCCGGTGGAAAGCGCGGGCGCCGTGGATCTGGTGCGAGGGATTCGTGACAATCTGAGGGTGACCGTGCTGCTGGTCGAGCACGTCCTCCGCATTGTCATGGGCCTCTGCGAGCACGTGGTGGTCCTGGGATCGGGCCAGGTCATCGCACAGGGACCGCCTGCCGTTATCCAGGCAGACCCGCAGGTCCGCCACATCTACCTCGGGGAGGGCTCCGGTGCTGCGGGTTGAGAACCTCTGCGCCGCCTACGGCCAGCTGGAGGTGCTCCACAAGGTATCCTTGACCGTTGACACCGGCCAGTTCGTCAGCGTCATCGGTCCCAATGGCGCTGGCAAGACCACCCTGCTGCGGGTGCTCTCTGGCCTCCACCCCATCACCCGCGGCAAAGTGGTCTTCGACGGCGAATCGATTACCGGGCTTCGCCCGGATCTCATCTGCGAGCGCGGCTTCGTCCATGTGCCGGAAGGTCGGCTGCTCTTCCCCGGCATGAGCGTGCGCGAGCACCTGGAACTTGGTGCCTACGGCCGACGTGCCCGGATGCACCTGCGCCGGCAGATGGCACACGTCTTCGCGCTCTTCCCGATCCTGCACGAGCGTCAGGCTCAGCTGGCAGGTACACTTTCGGGCGGCGAACAACAGATGCTGGCCATTGCCCGGGCGCTCATGGCTAAACCGCGGCTGCTGGCGCTTGACGAGCCGTCCCTTGGCCTTGCCCCGCGCATGGCCGCCGAGATCTTCGCCGCCCTTCGACAGTTGAACCACGAGGGATTGACGATTCTCCTGATCTCCCAGGAGGTGACCCAGGCGCTTCTGGAGGCCCATCGCGCATACGTGCTGGAGACGGGCCGGGTCATTCTGGAGGGTCCGGGGCCGGCGCTGTTGCACAACGCGCAGATCGTCGCCTCCTACCTGGGCATGGCCGTCTCATCCCGAGGTTGACTGCCCAACCTGCGGTCAGGTCACCGGACTGCCGGCTAGGAAGAAGGGCGGAGAGCCGATTCGACTTACTTTTGATCCTGATTTCAGGTTCTGCTCATCGGACCTGCGCCTCTTTCCCTCTGTGCCCTCCGGCCACCTGCCAAACGGGGTCTCGTCACCGGCATCATGCGGGGGGAGCGGCCACCATTGAGCTACCTCAGATGGCGGTGATGGAGCAATGATTCCATGAGTGAGGGCCTGAGGGTCCTGCTCGGACTCCTTCTGTTTAGCCTCCTTCCTCTAATGCGTCGGGGTCGCGTGCAAGGTTCACGGCCGTTCCTCCCACGCCGCCGCGGGTCACGTCGATCAGTCGCCCGACCAGCACGAGGCCAACGCCACCCGCTTCGCCCAGGCTCGCGACGACGCATCGCAGCCTCCGCAGAGTGCTGGATCATTCCTCAGACTGGCAGGCCATCCCTCCGCCTCTCACCACTCGGAGCCGACGGAGGTGGTACCGAAAGCGCCCGAGGATCCGCGGTCACGCCGTCCCGTGCCAGCGGCGCCACAGGGCCTCGACCTGCCGCCGCGTGGCCTCCGGCGGCCCGGAGTTGTCGATGACCCAGGTGGCCAGCGGGACTTTCTCGCGCAGGGGCCGCTGCGCGGCCAGCCGTCTGCGGGCGGCTTCCTCGGTGAGCCCGTCGCGCGCGGCAAGCCGCGCCAGCTGCGCGGCCTCGTCGGCATAGACGACCACGACGCCGTCGAACGGGTAGGCGTCAGCCGGCGCGGTGTCGAGCAACAGGGGCACGTCCACGACGACGATCGCCTGAGGCTGGCGCGCCCGGACCGCGGCGATCTCCTCGACGATACGGCGGCGGATGCGGGGATGCGTGATCGCATTGAGCCGCTGGCGCGCCTGCGGGTCGCTGAAGATGCGGTCCGCCAGGGCCTTGCGGTCCAGGGCGCCGTCGGGGCCCACCACCGTGGGGCCGAAGGCCTCGGCAATCTCGCGCAGCGCCTCGCTGCCGGGCGCCGTGACCTCGCGCGCCACCTCGTCGGCGTCGATGACCCAGGCGCCGAGGTCCCGCAGCAGCCCGGCGACCAGGCTCTTGCCGCTGGCAATGCCTCCGGTGAGGCCGATGACCTTCATGCGGCCAGGGCGGTCACGACCCCCGCGCCGGGGCCCCGGCCCCTCACGAGGGCACCGGCTGCATCTCGGCCCAGTTGGGCCCGGCCTTCGCGTCGGCGACCAGCGGGACGCTCAGCGGATACGCCCCCTCCATCAACTCCCTGACGCGGGCCGCGACGGCCGCCGTCTGGGCCTCCGGGACTTCGAAGAGCAGTTCGTCGTGGACCTGCAGCGTCATCCGCACGCCGGGAGAGGCCGGGAGCACCTCGCGGGCGACGGCGACCATGGCCACCTTGATGATGTCGGCGGAGGACCCCTGGATCGGCGTGTTGATGGCGGTGCGCTCCGCGGCCTCGCGCACCGCCCGGTTGCGACTCATCAGGTCGGGCAGGTAGCGGCGCCGGTTCAGCACGGTGGTCACATAGCCGTCCCGCCGGGCCTGCTCCACGACGCGCCCCATGTACTCGCGCACCTTGGGGAAGCGGGCGTAGTAGCGCTCGATGTAGGTGCGGGCCTCCCCGCGCGGAATCCCGAGCTGCGCCGCCAGTCCGTGCTCGCTCATCCCGTAGGCGATGCCGAAGACGATGGTCTTGGCCCGCCGCCGCAACTCCGGCGTCACCTGCTCGCGTCGGAGGCCGAAGACCTCGGCCGCGGTGACGGCGTGGATGTCCTCCCCGCGCTCGAAGGCGCCCACCAGGCCCGGATCCCGGGTGATGTGGGCCAGCACCCGCAGGTCGATCTGCGAGTAGTCCACGCTGAGCAGGACGCAGCCCGCCTCCGCCACGATGGCACGGCGGATCCTGCGCCCTTCCTCGGTCCGGATGGGGAGGTTCTGCAGATTGGGTTGCTCGGTGATCACCCGACCGGTGGCGGCCAGGGTCTGGTTGAAGGTCGCGTGGACCCGGCCCGTGGCGGGATCAGCCAGGCGCGGCAGGACGTCGACGTAGGTGGACTTGAGCTTGCTCAACTCCCGGTGCTCGACGATCTTCGCCACGACCTTGTGACGCGGCGCCAGGAAGTCGAGCACCTCGGCGTCGGTCGAGTACCCGGTCTTCGTCTTCTTGAGGGGCGGGAGCTGGAGTTTCTCGAAGAGCACGAAGGCGAGTTGCTTCGGCGACCCAATGTTGAACTCGGTGCCGGCTAGCCGGTAGATCTCGACCTCCAGCGCCTCAAGCCGTGCCGCCAGGTCCTCGCCGAGGGCGGTCAGGTAGGGGATGTCGACGGCGACGCCGGCCTCCTCCATGGCCGCCAGCACGCCCGCCAGCGGGATCTCCACCTCGCGGAAGAGGCCGTCCACCTGCCGGTCGCGCATGCGGGAGGCCAGAATCGGCCGCAGCCGCACCAGGGCGTCCGCGGCCCTCGCCGCCCAGGCCGCCGATCCCGCTCCTGCCGCCGGATCCGGCTCCAGATCCTCGCCCAGGAACTCCCGCGCGGCCGACTGGAGCGTGTGCGTCCGCTTGCCCGGATTCAACAGGTACGACGCGATGCCGACGTCGAAGTCGAAGCCCGCCGGGTCGAGCCCCGCGCGACGCAGCGTCAGCAGGTCGGCCTTCAGGTCCGCGCTGGTCTTGCGCACGGCCGGGTCCTCGAGCACGGCGCGCAGGGGGTCGGGGATGGCGCCGTCCGACAGCGGGATCCAGACGGCCCGGCCGTTGGCCGCCAGGCCCACGGCCAGCAACGGGGCCAGCAGCGGGTGCCCCTCCCCCCGCAGGAAGGCCACGCCCACCTCCGCAGCTCCCCGCACCAACGCCACGGCGTCGACGTCCTCGGCCTGGACCGGATCGGCAGCCTGGACCGTGGCGGTCCCTGCACCGCCGGCTGCAGACCCCCCGGCGTCCCGCAACCGCTCCAGCAGGCCACGGAACTCCAGGTCGCGGAACAGCGCCTCCAGCCGCGGGCGGTCGGGGTCGCGGCGGCGGAGGTCGGCCCACGTCACGGAAACCGGGACGTCGCTCACCAGGGTGGCCAGGCGCTTGCTCTGCAGGACCTGGGCGCGCGCAGCGGCCAGGGCCGCCCGGTAGCGTGGCGGCGCGTCGTCCAAACGGTGGTACAGGGCCTCGACGCTGCCGAACTGCCGCACCAGCGCGCTCGCCGTCTTCTCGCCGACGCCCGGTACGCCCGGGATGTTGTCGCTGGGGTCGCCGCGCAGGCTCTTGTAGTCGGGCAGTTGCCCGGGCGCGATGCCGAACCGCCCGCGCACCCTGGCCTCGTCGTAGACGACTGTCTCGCTGATGCCGCGGCTGGTCACCATGACCCTGATGCCGTCGCCCACGAGTTGCAGGGTATCCAGGTCGCCGCTCACGACCAGGACCTCCAGGCCGGCGGCGGCGGCCTGCCGGGCGATGGTCGCGATGACGTCGTCGGCCTCGAAGCCTTCGGCTTCGAAGATGGGGATCCGCAGGGCCTCGAGGACCTGTTTGGCGAGCGCGACCTGGGGCCGCAGGTCGTCGGGCATCGCCTCCCGGTGCGCCTTGTAGGCGACGAACGCCTCGTGGCGGAAGGTCGGGCCGGGACGGTCGAACGCAGCGGCGATGAACTCCGGTTTCTCCTCGTCCAGGACCTTCAACAGCATGGTCGTGAACCCGTAGACGGCGTTGGTGGGCCGGCCGTCGGAGGTCGTCAGGTAGGGAAGGGCGTAGAAGGCGCGGTAGATCAGGCCGTTCGAGTCGAGGAGCACGAGCTTGCCAGGCACGTGGGTCACCCACGGTAGTATAGCAGGGAGCGCCGCCGGGAACGCGGCGGCGCGATGCGGGCGGAATCGGCCACCGTCGGACTACATCGGCCGGTCGGCCCGACGGATCGAGCGGCGGATCACCATCCACCCCAGCGCGCCCAGCAGGACCAGCGGGAGCGCGGCCGCCACAAAGGCTGCCAGGCCTTCCGCCGCGCCGAGCGGGTGCCGGATCGTGTTCAGGAAGGCCGCCTCGAGCCGCGCCAATGTCCGGTCGACGTCCCGGAGGCCGCCCAGGGCCTTCTTGGGTTTCTGGCTGACCTCGGCGGTGAGCGTGGCGCGGTCCACTTTGTGCGAGAGGAAGCGCAGGCGGCCGGTGAGCCGCTCGATCTCGCCCCGCACCCGCCCCAACTCGCTCTCGATGGCCATCAAGTCGGCGATCCTGGTGGCGCGCTCCATGCCCACCAGCCCAACTCCGCTGGACCACCCCCCACCCGAGCGCATATCCTTGTTGATATCGGTCTCTGTGTAACTGTTGGAAGCTCTCGGACCGACCAGCAAGTCGGCTTGGCCCTGCGCTCCTCCGAGGTGCAGCGCCCCATAGCGCGCCCAGTCACTCATTGCGCAATGGAGTCCCGCAGGTCCAATCACGAGCGGGTTGTCGGCTGCGGGCCCCGGCGTGACCGGCTGCCAGCCACTGCGCGTGTGCCCCCCAGGGCTGTGCCAGTCCGGGTGGGCCGAACCCCGCAGAGGTCATTCCGAGCGGCTGGAACAGCACCTGTCGGAGCAGGCGTTCCCAGTCTTGGCCGGTCACTTGCTCCGCGAATGCCCCTGCGATCGTGTAGCCGTAATTCGAGTACAGCATCCGCGTACCGGCCTCTGCGACGGGTGGTCGGCCGAGGACGATCCCGATCAGGGCGCGCCTCTGTTCCCGGATGGGCCCTGTGAAGGCCAGGACGCACGGCCATATCGCCGGGTCTGGAGTCCGGTCTCCAGGCAGCCCAGACCGATGCAGCAGTAACTGCAGAAGCGCGACTTTTATGCCATCGATCCGTAGATTGGATGCGCTCTGCCGTGCCGCTTGGCGGACGCCCACCGCGTCTAGCGCGATGAAGTCGCTGGCTCGGATGAATGCGTCTGACAGGGCCGGGACACCATTCGCTGCGCGAATGGGCTCAAGGATCCGCTCCAGGCTCTCCAATGGCACCTGTCCCCAGGCCTGTCTGTTCAAGACCCGTGAGCACGCGACGAGGGCCAGAGCCGCGGTGGCGAGATGCTTTAGAAATGCCCTTCGATCCATTTCGCTGCTCGCTGAGTCGTTCACCGATTGCCTCCAACCTGCTCCGCCGCGATCACCAAGGGGTGCTGCTAACCTCCCTGAGCCTCGCGTCCCAAAGGGTTTCGATACGAAGCCCGCAAGACCGACTGCCGACCCTTGGCGAGTGGCACGAGCGTCTCCTTGGAATCGTCGAGTATCAGATTGTGTACACGTCGTGACCAGTCAGACTCCAGTGCACGCAAGCGATCCCACAGGACATGAAGCCTGACTAGACTGTCCTGTTTGGACGTAGTGTTTGCACTGGAGGCTTGGCCTTTGACGAAAGCAGGAGGGCCATCCCCCAGGCTCCAACCGAGGTTTGGAGAGGAACCGAACCTTGGGAGGGGGTGGGCAGATGACCCTCGAGGACAGGGTACTCCGCCACCGGTACGCGGTCATCCAGCGGGCGGCGGCGCTGGGCAACGTGAGCCAAGCGTGCCGGGAGTTCGGCATCTCGCGGCCCCTCTTCTACCGCTGGCGCAAGCGACTGGTGCGCTCTGGCCCCGAGGGGCTGCGGCCCCGGCCGGTCCGCCCGACCCGCTGGCCGCGGCAGGCTGCCCCCGCCCTGGAGCACGCGGTCCTGGCCTATGCGCTGTTGTGGCCCACGCATGGCCCGGCCCGGATCGCGGCGCACCTGCGGCAGCCCCGCTGGGGCGGCTGGCGGGTCAGCGCCTCGGGCGTCTACAGCATCTTGCGCCGGCAGGGCCTGCAGACCCGGTGGGAGCGCCTGACGCGGCTGGAAGCCCACAGCGCCGCCACCGTCGGCCTGGTCACCGAGCGCACCCGTCCCCGGCGGACCCGGCCGCCCATCGAGGCGCAGCGCCCGGGCGACCTGGTGTCGTTGGATGCCTTCTCCATCGGCAACCTCAAGGGCGTGGGGAAGGTCTGGCAGCTCACGGCCTGCGATGCTGCCTGCTCGTACGCCTTGGCCACCATAGTGCCGCGGGTCACGGTCCAGAGCGCGATCCGGTTCCTGCGGGAGCACGTCGTGCCGGCCTACCGGCGGGCGGGCCATCCCATCCGGGCCGTGCTGACCGATGGCGGTCCCGAGTGGTCGGCCGCCTTCACCCGCGCCTGCCAGGCCCTGGGGATCCAGCATCGCCGCACCACACCCCGCCATGCCTGGACCAACGGGTTCGTCGAGCGGCTGCAGGGCACGATCCTCACCGAGCTGTGGCGCGTGGCCTTCCGGCGCACCTACGACACCAGCCTGGACCAGCTCGACCGGGATCTGGTAGGCCTACCTGCGCTTCTACAACTGCGAGCGCCCGCATCAGGGTTACCGCCTCAAGGGGCGCACGCCGGCATCCGTGTTTCTCAGCCGGTCAGCCGCCTGAGCCATGACGGACTCGGTTGGAGCGACAAGATGCAAACACCTGGTCCGCACTGGACAAATCGCCTTCTCGGACCGTCAGGTTCACGGTCAGACAGGCAAAGCCGCGCTAGGCGAGGGTAAAGGCCTCGTTGACATTGGAGGGAGCGCTCCCGCCGACCGTGAGGCCGCCGCCGGGGATGTAGATCATCTCGCCCACCGTGGCCGCTCCGGTGCCATGCCGCGGGGTCGGCATGGGCGCCATCGCCGTCCAGCGGTCCGTGGCCGGATCGTAGGCCT
>JAVKID010000113.1:0-8288 GCA_031459655.1 Candidatus Fervidifonticultor octavus
CCTTTGCCCTGGAGGCGCCGTATCCCGACCCGAGCGAGGTGGACCAGCATGTCTATGCCTAGTTCGGCCCCGGCCACGGGCGCAGCCCCGGCCCCAGCGCCGCAGGGCGTGCGCCAGCTCACCTTCGGCCAGGCCATCCGCGAGGCGCTGGCCGAGGAGATGCGCCGAGACCCGCGCGTCTTCATCATGGGCGAGGACGTGGCCGAAGCCGGCACCGCCTTCAAGGTGCTGGTCGGCCTGGTGGACGAGTTCGGCCGCGACCGCGTCATCGACACCCCCATCTCCGAGGCGGGGTTCTCCGGCATCGGCGTGGGGGCCGCCATGACCGGGATGCGGCCGGTCGTGGACATCATGTTCGGCGACTTCATCACCCTCGCCATGGACCAGATGGCCAACCAGGCGGCCAAGGTCCACTACATGTCGGGCGGGAAGCTCAAGGTCCCCATCGTCTTCCGGACCACGCTCGGCGCCACCCGGCGGTCGGCGGCGCAGCACAGCCAGAGCCTGCACGCCTGGGTGAGCCACGTGCCGGGGCTGAAGGTGGCGGTCCCCTCCACCCCCTACGACGCCAAGGGTCTGCTGAAGACCGCTATCCGCGACGACAACCCGGTGGTCTTCTTCGAGGACAAGATGATGTACAGTCTCAAGGGCCCGGTCCCCGAGGGCGACTACACCATTCCCTTCGGCGTCGCCGACATCAAGCGCGCGGGCAGCGACGTGACCATTGTGGCGACCAGCAGCATGGTCCACGTGGCGCTGGCCGCGTCCGAGATGCTGGCGCAGGCGGGCATCCTGGCTGAGGTGGTGGATCCGCGCACCACGGTGCCCCTGGATGCGCAGACGCTGATCGCCTCGGCCAGGAAGACGGGGCGTGCCATCGTGGTGGACGAGGGCTACGAGCGCTACGGTGTCACCGCGGAGATCGCTGCGGTGATCGCCGACGGGGCCTTCTACCATCTCGACGCGCCGGTGAAGCGCCTGGGGGCCATGGACGTGCCCATCCCGTTCTCGCCGGTCCTCGAGGACCTCACGGTGCCCACCGCCGAGAAGGTGGCGGCGGTGGCCAAGACGCTCTGCGGCCGCGTGTAGGCCAGGGATAACGGCGCGCCGCCGGTGGGACGACGCGCGGGGAGGGAGGACGATGGCACTCAAGAGTTTTGGCCTGATGAATGTGGACTGGGAAGAGCGCGTGAACATGGACCGCCTGCGGACCGAGCGGCTCGACCGTGCCAAAGCGTTCCTGAAGCGGTCCGAGCTGGGGGCGTTGCTGTGTTTCGACATGAACAACATCCGCTACATCACCGCCACCCATATCGGCACCTGGGCCATGGACAAGCTGGTGCGCTTCTGCCTGCTGCCCCAGGACGACGCTCCGATCCTTTGGGACTTCGGCTCGGCCGCGCGTCACCACCAGCTCTACTGCCCGTGGTTGGGCGAGGGCCGCTCCCGCGCCGGCATCTCCACGCTGCGCGGCGCCTACCCGGGCCAGGCCAGGGATGTGGCCCGCAAGATCCGGGTGGAGCTGGAGGCGCGAAGCCTGCACCGGGAGCCGCTGGGGGTCGACATCGTCGAGTTGCCGGTGCTGAAGGCGCTCCAGGACGAGGGCCTCACGGTGGTCGACGGCCAGGCCCTCATGCAGGAAGTGCGCAAGATCAAGACCCGCGACGAGATCACCCTGCTGACCACGGCCTGCATGATGGTGGACGCCGCCTACGAAGCCCTCTACGAGGCCATGCGCCCTGGCATGCGCGAGAACGAGGCCGTGGCCCTCGTCAACCAGGTCCTCTACTCCCTGGGCTCGGAGCACGTGGAGGGCGTCAACGCCATTTCCGGTGAACGGTGCAGCCCGCACCCCCACGTCTACACGGACCGCGTGCTGCGCCCCGGCGACCCCGTCTACTACGACATCCTCCACTCGTACATGGGCTATCGGACGTGCTACTACCGGACGTTCGTGATCGGCAGCGCGTCGCCGGCGCAGGTGGACGCCTACAAGCGCTGCCGCGACTACCTCGACGCGGCCATCAGCCTCATCAAGCCGGGGGCCACCACCGCCGATGTCGTGAAGGTCTGGCCCCGGGCCCAGGAGTTCGGCTTCGCCAGCGAGGAGGCCGCATTCGCGCTCCAGTACGGCCACGGCGTGGGGCTGTCCATCTGGGAGAAGCCGATCTTCAGCCGGCTCGTGTCGTTCGACTACCCCGAGGTCATCGAGGAGAACATGGTCTTCGCCCTGGAGACCTTCTGGCCCGCCACCGACGGGTGGTCGGCCGCCCGCATCGAGGAGCAACTGGTGGTCACCAGGGACGGCTGCGAGGTCATCACGCGGTTCCCCGCCGAGAAGCTCATGGTGGCCGGGAACCGGTACTACACCGCGGTGGGGCCGCTGGAGACGAACCGGGAGACGGAGTCGCACAAGAACCGTGCGGCGAGCCCGCTGGAGGCGGTGGTGGCCGGCGCCGCCATCGAAGGCGGGCAGGTCCCCGGGCGGTAGGGGGACCTCGTGCCGACCGACGTGATCATGCCCGCGCTGGGCGTCGCCCAGGAGACGGGCAAGGTGTTGCGGTGGCTGAGGCGCGAGGGGGACATCGTGCGCCAGGGCGAGCCGCTGCTGGAGATCGAGACCGACAAGGCCACCGTGGAACTGGAGGCGCCGGCGTCAGGGCTCTTGAGCGCGATCAGTGCGGCGGAGGGCGAGACTGTCCCGGTCGGGCGGACCATCGCGCACATCCTGGGTCCGGGCGAGACGCAGGCGGCCCCCCCTGTGGCACCCTCCCCCCCTCCTCCTGCGTCCGCCCCCGCCACGTCCGCCCGCGTCGCCGCCTCTCCGAAGGCGCGGCGGTTGGCGCGGGAGCGCGGCATCGCGCTGGCAGGAGTGGTCGGCTCCGGTCCTGGGGGCGCGGTGCTGGCCTCGGACGTGGCCAGGCTCTCAACGCACGCGGCCGTCCCCCGTCAGGCCGGCGCCAGTGTGCCGGAAGCCAGCGTGCCCGCGCTCGGCACCATCTGGCGATTGATGGCCGAGCGCACCACGTCGTCCTGGACGACGGCCCCGCACTTCTTCCTCCTGCGCGAGGTGGACGCCACCCGGTTGATCGCCTGGCGCGAGACATACCAGAAGCGGGTTGGCACCGAGGTCACCTACACCGATCTTTTGGTCAGGCTCGTGTCCACTGCGCTCGGCGCCCACCCCCACCTGAACGCGCGGTGGGATGCCGGGCACATCGTCTTCCACGAGGCGATCCACATCGGCGTGGCCGTCGCCACGGAGGCGGGCCTGGTAGTGCCGGTGATCCATGACGCCGGCCGACTCAGCGTCGCCGAGATCGCCCGGCGTCGGGCCGAGCTGGTGGAACGGGCGCGGGCTGGCAGGCTGCGTCCCGATGACATTCAGGGCGGGACGTTCACCATCAGCAACCTAGGGATGTACGGCGTCGACGCCTTCGTGGCCATCATCAACCCGCCCCAGGCCGCCATCCTGGCCGTGGGACGCATCGCCGGCCGTGTGGTGCCCGTCGACGGCCAGCCGGCCGTGCGGCCGATGATGCTGCTTTGCCTGTCGTGCGACCACCGGGTCGTGGACGGCGTCCGGGGAGCGCAGTTCCTGGCCGCCCTGGTGGATCTGATCGAAGAACCGGCGAGCCTGGTGGAGTGAGGGAACGTGGCCGTCGGTCTGTCGTCGGGCGCCCGGCGCGGAAGGACGCGGAGTCGTTGCAGCGGTCCCTGTGGAGGATGGTCGTCCTGGCGCCCTACTTTGAGCAACACGTAGCCGGCAACCCCAGCGTCCGTATCCGCCACATGCCTGGCGTGGAACGCTGACCGGGATGAACTGGTTCGCGGCCAACGCCAAACCCGACGGGACGACAGTCCTGGCCAGCACCGTCTCGGCCAAGTGTGCCACCACTCTGGAGGTCGGCGTCTTCGCAGGTACCAGGAACTCGCGGTCCTGGTTCGTGCGGCTGACCGCCTCCCGCAGCGCCTGCAGGGCCTCCGGCGGCGTGCCTGCTGAGGGAGAAGTACGGGCAGATCGTCTGAGCGAGCATGTCTGAGACAGGAGTCTCTGAGACAGGAGTCCAGGACGCCCGGGTGCGGTCGGCCATCGCCACCTGGGCGCCGCGGTTTGTCGCCCAGGGCGTGGACTACAACGATTTCGTCCGCACCACCGGGCGCGTGACCGCCTGGCCTGAATGGCTCGAGGCCTGGTGCGAGACCGGTGCCATGCACGCCGGTCTGGCCCGCGAGGCCGAGGAGTGGGGTCGCATGATCACCGCGGGCGAGGCGTATGTGCGCGCGGCGCTGTGCTATCACTTTGCCAAGTTCGTCTGGGTGCTGGACATGGACAGGCACCGCCAGGCGACGGGCAAGGCGGTGGCGGCGCTTGCGGCCGCGCACCGGCTGCTCGACCCCACCGCCGAGCGGGTGGAGATCCCCTTCGAAGGGCGGATGCTGGTCGGGAACCTGCGCCGCCCGGCAGACCTCGCGCGGCCGCCTCTGGTGCTGCTCCTTCCCGGCCTCGACTCGGCCAAAGAGGAGTTCTTCTCCTGGGAGAACGTGTTCCTGGCCCGCGGGATGGCGACGTTCTCCCTGGACGGTCCCGGCCAGGGGGAGACCGGCTACCTGATGCCCATCCGGCACGACTATGAGGTCGCGGTGGCTGCGGTCCTCGACGCGCTGGCGGCCCGGCGCGATCTCGACCTGAGGCGCGTCGGGGCCGCCGGCGTCAGTCTGGGCGGCTACTACGCGCCGCGCGCGGCCGCCTTCGAGCCGCGGATTCGCGCCGCGGCGGCCATCGGCGGCCCGTTCGACTGGGGGGCACTGTGGGACGACCTGCCGGCGCTCACGCGAGAGGCGTTCACCGCGTACTCATGGGCTCAAGACGCACAGCAGGCGCGCGCGCTGGCCAGGCGGCTCACCCTGGAGGGCGTGCTCGGCCGCCTGAGGCAGCCCCTGCTGGTGGTGTCCGGCAAGCTAGACCGTCTCATTCCCTGGCAGCACGCGGAGCGGACAGCCGCCCAGGCCCCGCAGGCCGAACTGGTCCTCTACCCGGAGGGGAACCATGTGTGCAACAACGTGCCGTACAAGTACCGGCCGCTGGTGGCCGACTGGATGAGAGAGCGCCTGACCGATGTGGGCTAGGTTCTCTCCCGCCCAGATGGCCCGGCGGCGGTCGCTGGCGCGCGACCTGATGCGCCGGCGCGACCTGGGCGCCCTGCTGGTCTTCGGCACCTCAGGGGTCAACCGGCACCTCGGGAACCACGTGGCCGCGGCACGGGAGGTCGGCACCCCCCAGGAGGAGGTGCGTGCCGGGCCCGTCCGAGTACGCCCTGCGGGACATCATCGAGGGCGCCTACCGATCCGAGGGCGGGATGCCGTAGATCGCCTTCCTGCGCTCGATGCCGATGGACGCGTCTACCGGCGGCGTCGCCGCGCAGAATCGTCGGGCCGGAGGATCGCGCAGGGCGACGTCGTCATCACCGAGATCAGCGCGTCGTACTGGGGCTACTCGGGGCAGATCCACTGGCCCGTCTTCGCGGGTGCCGAGTCCACGACCCCCTGGCGGCGGCTCTTCGATGGGGCCGCCCGGGCCTCCCGGCGCATGGCCGCGGCCATCCGGCTCGGCGCCACCGAGGGCGACGTGATCCGTGCCGCGTCTGTGGCCGGCGAGGCCACCCCATCGCCGTGGACGGACGCATGGGCCCGCAACTGGGGGCGCTGGGAATCGTGGGTGGCCAGGGGTGGGAACCGCTGTACGCCGTCCCGGTGGAACTGATCGTGATGCGCACATGATGAGTCAGCCTTTCGACGAGAGGAGGAGGACGATGAAGGGTCAGGTGAGTCGAACGCGGGCAGCCGCTGGCATGCTCTGCGCGGCTGCGGTGGCGGTCCTGCTGGCCGCGCTGGGATCTGGCCCCAGCCACGCCGCGCCCGGGCTCCAGCGGGTGACGCTGCTGGGCGGTCCCCCGGGCGGCGTGTTTGGGATCTTCGCCACCGCCATCGGTACGTTCCTCAATCGGGCCGTCCCCGGCCTGGACGTCTCCGTGGCGGCAACCGGCGGATCGGTGGAGAACGTCCGGAGGGTGAATGCGGGCGATGCCGAGATGGGCATCGCCTTCGCCTCGGATCTCCACGAGGGGTTCTACGGCGTCGACGCGTTCCGCGGCAACCCCCAGTCCAACAATCGCGCCATCGGGGTGGTCTTCATCGGCGTCGCGCATCTGGTCACCTACCGTGAGAGCCGGATCCGCACCGTGGAAGACCTAGCCGGCAAGCGGGTGGCGGTCGGCACCCCGGGCTCGGGGACCTTCGCCTCCGCGGAGCGCGTGCTCGGGAAACTCGGCCTCTGGGATCGGATCACGCGGGTCCCGCTGCTGGGGGCCGCGGCGGGCGGCGCGTTAGCCGACGGCCGGGTCGACGCCTTCTTCTGGACCGGACCCTTTCCAGACAGGGTGACGATCGAAGCAGCCATCCGCGGCCCTGTGCACGTCATCGATCTCTATTCGGCTCTCACCAAGACGGACTTCTTTGCGGTGTACCCGTACTTTGCGCGCTACCTGATCCCCGCGGGCGCCTACGCGGGAGAAACCGAGAGCATCGCGACGCTGGGGATACCGGCGCAATGGTTTGCCAACCGCCACGTGCCCGCGGTCACGATTCAGAGGATGGTGGAAGCGGCCTATAGCCTCCAGGGCCACGAACACATGCTGAGGGTCCACGCCGCCTCCGGCGACATGACCCCGAGGAGGGCACTCCAGGGGGTCAGCATCCCGCTCCATGCGGGCGCGGAGGCGCACTGGAGGGCCGTGGGGCTGGAAATTCCGGAGCGGATCCGGTCGCGGTAGACGCCGTGATGGACGCCGGTATCCCATGCGCCAGGGCTGGGCCGGTTGTCGGGTGAGGTGAGCCCGTGAGGACCCTGTCGCGCCGGTGGGACCTCGTCGCTCAGTGCTTGCTGGGCGGCACGGCGGCCTACTATCTCTGGAAGGGCGCCTACGGCATCTCCTCCCTCCAGTATCACCGCGGCGTCGCCGTGCTGTTCAGCCTCGTGGCGGCGGTGTTGCTCTACCGGGGGTCGCGCCGCGCGAGGGCCGATGCCCCGTCGAGGCTGGACATCGGACTCATCCTGGCCGCCGGCGTGGGCGTCGGGTACTGGGTCCTCGAACACGAGGCGCTCGCCTACCGGGCTGGTGCCTTCGTGCCGATGGACTTTTGGATGGGGGCGGTCGTAACCATCCTGGCGCTCGAGGCGGCCAGGCGAGTGCTCGGCCGCCCCCTGGCCACGATCGCGGGGCTCGCCATCCTCTATGCGCTGTTGGGCGGCCTGCTGCCGCCCGTGGTCGGCCATCGGGGATTCACCCTCCGCCGCACCGTGGAGTACATCTACCTGACCTCCGACGGCATCTTCGGGATCATGGCCGAGGTCCTGGCCACCTACATCGTGCCCTTCGTGGTGTTCGGCGCGTTCATGCTCCGCGCCGGCGTGGCCAGGTTCTTCATCGACCTGGCCATGGCAGGGTTCGGCCGGATCTCGGGCGGACCAGCGCAGGTGGCCGTGGTGGCCAGCGGCCTGTTGGGGTCCATCAACGGGAGCCCGATCGCCAACACGGCGACGACTGGTTCGATCACCATTCCGCTGATGAAGCGGACGGGGTTCCCGCCGCACCTGGCGGCGGCCGTGGAGGCCTCGGCCTCGACCGGCGGGATGATCCTGCCTCCGGTCATGGGCGCCGGCGCGTTCATCATGGCGGAGATGACCGGCATCAGTTACGGCGAGATCGCCAGGCTGTCGATCATCCCCGGCCTGCTCTTCTACCTCTCCAATGGCATCATGGTGTACCTGGAATCGCGCAAGCTCGGGCTGCGCGGCCTGAGCCCGGACGAACTGCCCCGCGCGGGCGCGGTGCTGCGCCAGGGATGGTACCTGCTGCTGCCCATCGCGCTCCTGGTGGGGCTGCTCATGGGGGGAGTGTCGCCCGTACGGGCGGCTGTCTACGCCACGGCGGCCACGGTCGTGGTGAGCTGGTTCCGGCGCGATGCCCGCATGGGACCCGCCCAGATCTGGCAGGCGCTGGTTGACGGCGGGAGGTCGTGCGCGTTCGTGGGGGCTGCGACCGGGGCCGTCGGGATCATCGTGGGGATTCTGGCTCTGACCGGCATCGGGATCAGGTTCTCCTCCATCGTGCTGACGCTGGCAGGCCAGAACCTGCCGCTGGTGCTGCTGCTCGTGGCCATGGCGTCGTTCATCCTGGGGATGGGCATGCCCATCACCGCGGCCTATCTCGTCGTCGCCACGGTCG
>JAVKID010000114.1:0-8254 GCA_031459655.1 Candidatus Fervidifonticultor octavus
GTGCACCAGGGGAGCTCCCTCCCGCAGCGCGGCGTCGATGTCCTCGATGGCGGGCAGCGGCTCATAGTCCACCACCACCCGCCCGGCGGCCTCGGCGGCTACCTCGGCCGTGGTGGCGGCCACTGCGGCCACCGGTTGACCGACGTAGCGCACGACGTCTGCGGCCAGCACCGTCTCGTCCTTGACCAGACCGCCGAAGCGCCGGTTGGGGAGATCGCGGCCGCTAATCGCGACCACCACCCCCGGGACGGCGAGCGCCGGCGAGGGGTCTATGGCGCGGATTCGGGCGTGCGCGTACGGACTGCGGACCAGGTGGCCCGCGAGCGCGCCCGGCACGGCCAGGTCGATGCCGTAGTGAAAGCGCCCCGTGGCCTTCAGGTGGCCGTCAAGGCGGGGAAGCGAGCGCCCGATCAACGTCCCCACGCGCGTCCCCCGTCAGGTGCCGGGTGGTCTGCACCCGAGGCCATGCGCAAGGCCGCCAGCCGCACGGCCTCCACAATCTTGTGGTAGCCGGTGCAGCGGCACAGGTTGCCCGACAGTCCACGACGGATCTCCTCGTCGGTCGGCGTCGGGCATGCGGCAAGCAAGGCCTTGGCCGACAACAGCATGCCCGGGGTGCAATAGCCGCACTGGATGGCGCCGCACTCGATGAACGCCTGCTGGAGCGGATGCAGGGCGTCGCCCTCGGTCAGGCTCTCGACCGTCGTGACCGCCCGCCCATCTGTCGAAGCACCCAGCAGGAGGCACCCGTTAACCGGCCGGACGTCAAGCAGCACCGTGCAGGCGCCACAGACGCCTTCCCGGCACGACTCCTTGGTGCCCAGCAGGCCCAGGTGCCCCCGCAGGACGTCCAGCAGTGTGTGCTGGGGCGGGACGTCCAGCACGTACCGGCGGCCGTTGACCTCGAGGGCGATCCGTACGCGCTGCTCACGCGCGACCCCCTGGGGGTGCGACCGCGACCGGTTCACGGGAACACCTGCGTGGCAGCGGCGGGTGCGGCTCCCGACCCGTGGAGCGGCCAGACGCTCCCCAGGCGTTCGGCCGCCGCCAGGAGAAGCGGCACCAGCTCCCGTTTGCGAGCGGCCGGCAGCCTGAAGGTCGGTCCCGAGAGCACCACCGCGCCCGCGACGCGGCCGCCGTGGCGCCCCACCCGGACGGGCACGCCGACGGCGCCCGCGCCGTCCACGAGCTCCTCCTCGACAGTCGCGTACCCGAGCCGGCGCACCATGTGCAGCTCGCGCCTCAGACGCGTGCGGGTGGTGATGGTGTGGCGGGTGAACGAGCGCAGCCCGGCCCGCACCGCGATACCCAGGGCCTCGGCCTCAGGGAGGCTGGCCAGATAGACCTTGCCGGCCGCGGTGGCGTGGAGCGGCGCGAACTGGCCCACCAGAGACGCCATACGGATGCGTTGATCGCGGCCTTCGGCTTTGGCGACGAAGAGGACCCGGTGGTGCTCCACCACCGCCAGCTGCGCCAGTTCGCCGGTGGCGTCCGCCAGATCCTGGAGCACGGGCTGGCAGACGCCGGGGAATCCCGTCATGTCCGCAAAGCGGAAGGCCAGGGCCACGAGCGGCAGGCCCAGGGTGTAACGGCGGGTGGCGGTGTTGGCACGGACGTAGCCGAGCGCGACCAGCGTGCCCAACGTACGAGAGACGACCCCTTTGTACGTGCCCAGCGCACCCGCCAGCTCGCTGACGGTCAGACCGTCGCTGGAACTTGCCAGGGTCTCGAGGATGGCCGCCCAGGGTGGCTGTGGCATGCTGCTCCTGTGATGCAGCGGCGGATGCTGAAACTATGTTTCGTACGATAGGCGATCGAGGTGGCGCTGTCAACCAGGCGGTGTCGGTGCTATAATGGCGTGCGGCACGCGCCCGTAGCTCAGCGGATAGAGCGGCGGCCTCCGGAGCCGTAGGTCGGGGGTTCAAGTCCCTCCGGGCGCGCCAATTGAAACGCCGTCAGGACGGCCATCTCAGCGGTTCGCCCCCTTCGCTGACAGGTTTCCCGAACGGCCCGGAGAGATTAGGGCTTGATTGGTGGCCTGGCCTTACGCCTCCTCCAGAAGCATCGGCAGAACAAGGCAGGACCGGAGGGACCCGTCCTGCTGCAATGGAGGACACTCCGCGACTCGTCCGGTCCCCGACGCCAACCGCAGAGCGAACGCAGTACATATGCCCAGGCCGCACCAGGCGTAGTTGGTGCGGGGGAGCAGCGTGTACAGATCCAAGGCGCTGGGGAGGTGCCGCAGCACTGCGCGGGTATGATGTCGGCACGGTGAGCGTAAGTGTCGTTGATCGTCTGCCTGGTCGACGCCGGAGCGCCCTGCCAGTGTCCAGCGAAGGCACGAGAGCCAGGCGGATCTCTTCCGGCATGATGGCCACGAGCATGCCGTCCTTTCAAAGCGAGGGGGTTCACGTGCGTGTAGCAGGCACCCGCAAGGACCGCCTTCAGGTACGGTAGCATCGCCGAAAGATCTGTATCAAGCCTCGCGTACAGACGCCACTCCGAGGGAGGCAGGGGTCCCCTGAAAGATGGCAATCTCCTGCACCGAGGCCTCCATGGCCTTGGCCCCCACGTAGCCGTCAATATATTCCATGAAGAGCATACAGACCGAGTTCGTATCGGCAATGAGATGCCCGCCCGATGACAGGCGCAACACACGGGCCGCCCTCGCCGATAGGTGGTGCACTTTGTGTATCTATCTGATTTCCTTTCCTGGATCTACTGGCAGATCGGTTGCGCACCCGATACCCGGCCGTGAACAGACTATCTAGAGTGGGTTTGGATGCATAGATCTGAATGTTTCTTCAAGTGAGATGACACTACTATCGGCTGCGCGACTACGGCGTCCTGGGGGTGGTCGATCGAGCGAGAGCAGGTTCGATGGTCATCTCGCTGCTGGCGCCCAATTACCTCGTCCGAGGCGGCCCGTACGGCCAGAAGGTGCTGGTCTGGGCGGTCGCGACGGCGCTGGTGGTCGCCTATGCCAGGTGGCGAAAGACCGGCGAGGAGATCCGCCGCTGGCTCGGAGAGACGTGGTGGTTCGTGCGCATTATCTTCCCCCTGCTGCTCCTGGGCGTGTTCATCGCGGGCGTGATCGGCGCGGCGCTGCCCCGTGCGTAAATTGAGACCTATCTCGGCGGCTCAGGGCTCCAGGCCTCCTTCTTCGCCACCCTGCTGGGCAGCATCAGCTACTTTGCGACCATGACCGAAGCGCCGTTCGTCCACAAGCTGCTCGGGCTCGGCATGGGCAAGGGACCGGCCCTGGCGCTGCTGCTTACCGGGCCAGGCCTCAGCCTGCCGAACTGGCTGGCGATTGGGCGGGTGTTCGGCGCAAGAAAGGCCGTCGTGTACGTGAGCACGATCATCGTGCTCGGGACGATCGGCGGCTGGTTCACGGGGACGTTCATCTTCAAGTAGAGGAGGTGGTCCTGTGATCACGATCGAGGTCTTCGGTCCGGGGTGCTCGAAGTGCCAGGCCACGGAGGCGGTGGTCCGTCAGGCCTTGCACACGCTCGGCCTCACGGCCACGGTCACGCATATCCGCGATCCGAAGGAGATGGCCAAAGCCCGCGTGCTGTTCACCCCGGCCGTCCGGATCAACGGGGAGGTGAAATGCACCGGGCGCGTGCCGCAGGTAGCCGAGGTCACCTCCTGGCTGGCCACAGCAGCGGCAAAGGCCGACGAGTAGATTCAGGAATGCAGGAGGACGCCGTGAAGATCAAGATGCTGCTCTGCAACTGCAAGGGACTGTGTCCGTCATTCAAGGACACCAACATGAACACCCTGCCCTTCCATCTCGAGTCCGAACTGGACATCGAGTATGCCGTTCTCCATCCGCAGCTCTGCGGTCAGGGCGGCAATGTGGTGCTGAGCGAGGCCCTGCGGAATGCCGACGACGACACGCGCGTGGTCGTCGGCGCCTGCGCGCCCGAGGCCCAGGAGAAGCTGTTCAAGAAGGTATTGCGGATGACCGGATTCAACGAGCGCCGCTTCATCCCCGTGGACATCCGCGGGACCGACAACGAGGGCATCCTTGAGCGGTTGCGCAAGGCCGTGGAGACTCTCGCGAAGCGGCCTGCCGAGGTGGCGGCAAAACGAGCCCGACAGCCGTGCCTAGGGAACTGATCCCCTGGTATCCTGCAATTAATGCCGATACGTGCATCGGGGACCGCGTGTGCGTGGACTTCTGCAAGGACGATGTCTATCGCTGGGACGACACGACTGGTCATCCTGTGGTTGAGTACCCATACAACTGCGTGCTCGGCTGCAGCGCCTGCATGGAGCTCTGCCCGGTGGAGGCGATCAGCTTCCCATCGATGCAGGAGTTGCGAGAGACACTGCACCGGCTACGGGCGCAGGCGGCCGTGCAGGAGCCTGTCGGGACGGCGGCCTCACCGGCTGGCGGAGCATGAGGCGCCGGGAGCCGGTGGGTCCTCCGACGGCCGATGTCACGGCGGTCGGAGTGGCGGGGAGGAGAAGTGATGACGCAGCCCGTGGTTCATGACCGTGCGAACGATTGGGCGGATGCTGGCGCCTTGAGTGAGCCATTGATCCGTGAGGCCCCTCGCGCGGTGATCGACCCCGAGCTCGGGTGGAGCATTGTCGATCTGAACATGGTCCGGCGGATCGACGTCGCTGACAGAAGGGTCACGGTGCATCTGGTACTGACCATCCCAGGATGCCCGCTGGTCGGATGGATCGTGCAAAGCGCCAGACAGGTGATCGCCAGCCTGCCAGGGGTCGAGCACGTGGAGGTTGTGCTGCTCGACGAACCGTGGCAGCCGCCGGACCGCCTGGGATAGTGCGAGGATGAATACGATGCACAGGGAGCCGCCCGCGCCCGCCGTCATTGCGCAGGCCGTGCATGACTTCGCGGAGGCGATCATGACGACCCACGCCTATCAGAGCGTGGTCAACGAACCTGATGCGCGAGATGGGGTGAGTGATGGGCACTGATTCTTCCACAGACACGACCTCGCTTGCGCTGGAGGCGCAGGGGCGGTTGAGCCATCCGCCGGCCACACTGGCGCCCCGGGTGCTGGGCGCCTTCGAGCGGTACTTGAGCCTGTGGGTGGCGGCGTGCATGGTGGTGGGGGTGGGGATCGGCCGAGCGCTTCCGGACCTGGTGGACGGGCTACGGGGGCTCGAGTTCGGGGAGGGCAGCCAGATCAACGTGCCGATCGCGGTGCTGATCTGGCTGATGATCGGGCCGATGATGATGAAGGTGGACCTCACGGCGATTCGGAGTGTGGGCCGGCGGCCGCGAGGGCTGTTCATCACGCTCTTCGTGAATTGGCTCGTCAAGCCGTTCTCCATGGCGGCGATTGCGTGGGTGTTCTTCCGCCTGGTCTTCACCCCGTGGATCGCGCCGGCGGAGGCGGAGCAGTACATTGCAGGTACCATCATCCTGGCCGCGGCGCCGTGCACGGCCATGGTCTTTGTGTGGAGCTATCTGACCGACGGCGACCCCGCGTATACGCTGATGCAGGTCTCGATCAACGACCTGATCATGCTGGTCCTGTTCGCGCCGATCGTGCGGTTCCTGGTGAGCGGTGCCTCGTCGCTGGAGGTGCCGTTCCGGGTGCTGCTCTATGCGGTGGCGATCTTCATTGTGGTGCCGCTGGCGGCCGGCGTGGTCCTCCGGGGCTGGCTGGTCCGGCGGCGGGGCGTGGCGTGGTTCGCCGAGGCCTTCCTCCCACGGTTGGCGCCGATCAGCATGACGGCGCTGCTGGCCACCCTGGTGCTGATCTTTGCCTTCCAGGCCGACAACATCATCGGCAAGACGGTGCACGTGGCGCTGATTGCGATCCCGATCCTCATCCAGGTGTACTTCAATTCCTCGCTGACCTATGGGCTCATGCGGGTGTTCCGGGTCCGCCACGCGGTGGCGGCGCCGGGGGCGTTGATTGGGGCCAGCAACTTCTTCGAGCTGGCCGTGGCCACGGCGATTGCGCTGTTTGGGCCCGGATCCGGTGCCGCCCTGGCCACGGTGGTTGGGGTCCTCATCGAGGTGCCGGTGATGTTGTCGGTCTGCTCGGTGTGCAACCGCACCCGGCACTGGTTTCCCGTTATCGAGGAGGCCGGCTAGGAGACGGCGAGGATGCTATCCCGCATCCTGGTCGCAACAGACGGTTCAGAGGCTTCCGACCGCATGCTCGAGTGCGTGACGGGCCTCCGTCGGGTCGGGAGTCGAGAGGCGATTCTCGTCCATGTGTTCAACGTGCGGGTCATGGGCGGTCTGTATGAGTCGCTGAAGGCGGTTGTGCGTCCCAGGCTGGACGCGCAGCGAGGCCTGCTGCAGGCTGCGGGCTTTGAGGTGAGGGTCGAGACACCGCTGGGCATTCCCTTCAGTGAAATCAACAGGCTGGCTGAGGATCAAGCCTGCTCCCTTGTGGTGGTGGGGTCGCTGGGCGAGTCCCTGGTCGGGGAGTTGCTGCTCGGGTCGACGGCGCACTCCGTTCTACAGAACGCGGCCGTGCCCGTCCTGCTTGTGCGTCTGGAGATCACCGACCACGAGAACGGCGGGAAACGCTGCCGGGTGACTTGCGAGGACCTCTTCGCACACATCTTGTTCCCCACCGACTTTTCCGACACGGCGGAACGCGCCTTTCTCTTTCTCGAGCACATCGTCCGCGAGACGGGCAGCCGGGTGACGCTCTTGCATGTGCAGGACCGGGCGAAGATCGAGCGTCATTTGCACCACCGCCTCGAGGAGTTCAACCGTATCGATGCCGAACGGCTCGATCGTATGAGAACCCGTCTGGAGGAATGCGGCGCCGCCGCCGTGCACATAGACATCCCGTACGGCTCACCGACTGCGCTGATCTTGGAGCGGGCTCGCGCACAGGTGCATTCATTGATCCTGATGGGCAGCCAGGGTCGCGGGTTCATCCATGAGGTGTTTATGGGGAGCGTGGCCAATGCCGTCAGCCGGCTCGCACCGCTCCCCGTGCTGTTCGTTCCGGCGCTGCGCTGACCTCGCGCTGCCCCGGGGTGGCGTTCGTGGCCATCCCCGTTCTGGGTCTGTTCGGCTTCGAGCTGAAGCACGTCATCATGCCCTGGGCGCTACTGCTGAACGGCCTCACGGCCATCTCTGCCGCGCTCACCTATCTCAGGAAGCGGATGGTGGACCTTAAGACCGGAATTCCGCTGCTCATCCTGACCACGCCGGCGGCGCCGGTGGGAGTGTACCTCCTGCGCTTTGTGAGCACGGCGACCATCTGGTGGGTGTTCGTCGGGGTCCTGGCGTTCCTGGCAGCACGCATGGCCATGAAACGGCCGGGAAGTGCCGGGCCCGACGTGACCGACATTCCGGTCTCGAGGCGGATCGTGGTGTGCTTGTGGTACTGGGATCGGGGTGTTTGCCGGTTTCCTCGGGGTCGGCCCGGGGTTTCTGTTGATGCCCACCCTGGTGCTTCTCGGCTATACCGCGCGCATCGCCGCCGCGACGAACGCCCTGGTCGTGACGCTGCCCTCATTCTCTGCCTTTGGAGCTTACTGGTCTACGGCCCGTCTGGCACTCTTGGGCACCACCGCCGTGACCTCAATCGTCGGGGCCCAGCTCGGGGCAGCATTCATGGCCAGGCGGGTGAGATCCAGGACGCTGGAGGTGATCTTCGCAGGTCTATTAGTCACCCTGGCGGTCCAGCGGGCGTATCTGCTGCTGCGCGCCGGGTCAATCTCGAGATCATGCTCTGGTGCGGTGGCCGTCGAGGCCGGTCCTCTCCTCCCGGGCAGGAATGACGTGAGAGGGCTTTCCAAATTTCCCTGAGGGACTCACGGGTCACGGGAGGGTTCACTGTGACCAACTGTGCGCGCTGCCGCCTGGCGCCCGCCCTTGCAGTTGGCGCGATGCTGACGCTGTGCATCGCGTCCCCGCCGGCCTATGGGATCAACCTGACCGTCCGCTCCGGCCCAGGCGTGAGCGCCCAGGCGGCCGGCGAGATCCAGCGCACTCTCCTTGAGGCGGACGACTTCCTTTCCGCCGAGTTCTCCATCACGGTCTCCAGGCAGGTCAGGGTGCACCTGTCCGCCACAGCTGAGGCCTACGTGGACTCTATCCTCAGGACCGGCGTGAGAGTGAATGAGACCCTGGCGCGCATGGGACTGACCCCCGGGGGTCACTGGATGATGGTCGACGCGGCGAGCCAGATCTTCATCAACCTCGGCCACCCCGCCACCGGCGATCAGACCCGGTTCCTCTCTGACCTATCGCACGAGATGGTCCACATCTATCACCAGGAACTTTCCGGAT